>DASPXD010000149.1:0-92985 GCA_035637435.1 Gemmatimonadales bacterium | reverse complement strand
CCGTATCACGGCTACATGTCCACGATGGAAGCCCGAGAGCATTTTGGATTGGGCCGCGCGACGCGCGTCGATACGCTGGAAGTCATCTGGCCCGACGGACGCGCGCAGGCGCTGACCGGCGTCGGTGTTGATCAAACGGTGACGGTGAGGCAGGTGTCTGGTGTCAGGTGTCAGGTCTCAGACAAGTGCGCCCCCAGGCACCTGACACCAGACACCAGACACCTGCTCTTCCAACCCGCCAATCTTATCGCGTACAAGCAACCCGATCTCGTCTCGTTCGACTACGACGTACAGGCGCTGTTGCCGTACGAGCTGTCGCGGCAGGGGCCTCCCCTCGCGGTCGCGGACGTGAACGGCGACGGTCTCGACGATGTCTTCATTGGCGGCGGTGCGGGCGTTCCGGGGCGATTGTTCCTTCAGAGCAAGAGCGGGAGCTTCGTCGAATCGACCCACAACCAGCCCTGGCTCGCCGACAAAGACTACGACGACTGGGGCGCGCTGTTCTTCGATGCCAACGGCGACGGGCGACCGGATCTCTACGTGGCGAGCTGCGGCTACACGCGCGCGCCGGTGTCGCGGCTGTTACAGGACCGTCTCTACATCAATCAGGGCGGCGGGCGATTCGTGCGCGACAGCTCGGCGTTGCCGGCGATGCTGACCTGCACGGCGAGTGTCGTGGCCGGCGATTTCAACGGCGATGGCCGGCCCGATCTGTTCGTGGGCGGCCGATTGGCGCCGAGGGACTATCCCTATCCGGCACGGAGCTACGTCCTCAGAAACGATGGTGGGCATTTCACGGATGTCACTGCGCAGGTGGCGCCCGAGCTGAGTCGGCCGTTCGGCATGGTCACCGCCGCGGTGTGGATCGACTTCGACGGCGACGGGCGGCTCGATCTCGTCACGGCCGGCGAGTGGATGCCGCTCCAATTCTTCCGGAATGACGGCACACAGCTGCGGAATGTGACCGCATCAATCGGCATCGGTGCGACGCGTGGCTGGTGGTGGAGTCTCGCGGCTGGGGATTTCAATCACGACGGCCATCCCGATCTGCTTGCCGGCAATCAGGGCCTGAACTTCTTCTTCAAGACGTCGCCCGAGAGCCGTTTCGGTATCTACGCGGGAGACTTCAGCGGCGATCGGAACACGGACATCGTGCTGACGCAGGATTCGGCCGGGAAGGAAGTGCCGATCCTCGGCCGAGCCAAGCTGGGGCCGACGATTTATCCCGCGGCCCTGAAATTCCCGAGCTACGCAGGGTTCGCCGCAGCATCGGTCCAGGAGCTCTTCGGCACCGCCGAGTTGCAGCGGGCGCTGCACTATCAGACGGATACGTTTGCCAGTCTGTATTTGCAGAACAACGGCAACGGCACGTTCACGGCGGCGCCGCTGCCCAACCTGGCGCAGATCTCACCGATTCGCGGCATCGTCGTGCGGGATGTCGATGGCGATGGCAATCTCGATGCGATCGTGGCGGGGAACCTCTACAGCACCGAGCCCAACACGACACCGGCGGATGCCGGCAACGGTGTGTGGCTGAGAGGCGACGGACGAGGTCATTTTACGCCGGTTGCGTCGCTCGAGAGCGGCTTTCTCGCGCCACGCGACGTGGCGGGACTCGCGCTCGTGAAAACGCCTGCAGGGAGCACCGTGCTCGTGGCGAACACGGCTGACTCCCTGCAGGCGTTTACGATTCGACGACGGTAGCGACTACTTACCAGCCCGTATTCTGCACCAACCGGTCCTGCCCGCCCACGCGGCTCAGGTCAATCTGATCCTGCGGGATCGGATAGAGCGCGTATTTCGGCAGTACGAATATGTTCGCTGCCTGGGACAGGTACGGGATCCGCGACCGTTCCACGCTGATGTAGTTGTTCACCACCGTGTCAATGCCACCCCATCTCCGCAGGTCGAAGAACCGCTGGCCCTCCATCGCCAGCTCGAGCCGGCGCTCGTACTCCACGGCCTGCTCCGCCTGGGCGATCGTGGTGAACGGCGTCGTGTACTGACCGACCTTGTAGACTGCCCAGGGCGTGGCCAGCGTATCCAGCGTCGGGGTGACGGCCACCATCGGGAGCGCCATGGGCTGGATGGCGGTGTTCGTGGCGCATGTGGGCCAAACCGCTTTGACCAACGAATCGGCGGGTGCGCCGCATCCCTGCGCCGTCTTGCCGGCTCGCGCGCGGATCAGGTTGACGAGCACGCGCGCACTGTCCAGCACGCCGGTCGACGCGTGGATATGCGCCTCGGCATTCATCAGCAACAAGTCGGCGAAGCGGTAGAGGTGAATGTTCACATCGTTCGTCTGCGTCGCCTGCCACCCGACGTTGTTCTCGGCGTTGGCTGCCTTCTCGTGGACGTTCTTCTTCGGGCTGTACGGGCCGCTGTAGGTGGCATCACGGATCCACGACCGGCTGTGGAGCGTCCAATCCTTGTACGGCACTTTGTCCCGGCCGACCGTCCAGTCGAGCCGCGGATCCACCGCCGCCAACTGGCCACCCGAGAAATTCGTGTCGCTGAGCGCCGCCGTCGTGTTCCAGCCGGCGTTCGACAGCGCCAGCGGCAGGCCGACCGCGTCCACGGCGAAGAAATTCACAAGGTTTTGCGAGGGTTGGTGGAATCCGCAGCATCCGAAGTGGCTGCCCGAGTGCGGGAAGTTCAGCCGCTCGCCCCAGTTCGAGTTCCAGCCGCTGGGTTCGCCGTCGCGCACCGAGGCCTGGAACGCCAGGATGGTCTCTTTTCCGTTCTTGGCAGCCTGGAAGCCGGTCCAGACGCTATCGAACGTCGATTGCAGGGCGTAGACGTTCGCCGCTCGCACGGCCCGGAACGTCACGAGGGCCGAGTCCCACAGCGCCGCGGTCAGCGCGGCGCCGTAGGCCTGCACGCGTCCCTTGTAGGCCATCGCGGTCCATTTCGTCGCCCGTCCCTTGTCGCCGCCGCGCGGCGTCGCCGGGAGCAGGGTAATGGCCTGATTGAGGTCCGCAATGATGTTATTGATGATCTGCGTGAGCGGCAGATCGTTCGCCTTGCGGTAGCCGCCGTCCGTGACCGGCGTTGAGTCCGCTTCCGTGTAGTAAGGAACGTGTGCCCACATCCGGTAGGCTTCGAAGTGGTAGTGCGCCCGCAAGAACAGCGCCTCACCCCGAATGCCGTTCTGGTCGGCGACGGCGATCTCCAAGGGTTTCGCCGCAACGACGAGATTCAGCAGACGGATCGTCGCATTCGCGCGGTACACGCCCTCGTAGACCTGGGACCATTTCTGATTCAGGTAGCCCTCGGCCTCGCCCACGTTCCACGCGTAGATCTCGATATCGTTGATGGGCTGTTGGTCGCCGGCGTTCGAGCCCTTGTGGGCGTCGCCGCTGGGGATGCTGCCCCAAACCCAGTTGCTCGCGGCGCACCCCCACGAACCGGCGGAGCTGCTGCTGCAATCGAGCGAGCGATACGCGGCGATCAGCGAGCCCTCGACGCCGGCTTTGGTCTCCAGCGACACTTGCTCGACAGTCCCCTGTGGGGGCTGATCCAGAAAGTTGTTGCAGGCGTACGCGACCCCGGCGGCCACCAGCGCTCCGGCGATCCCGTACAGCAGTCGATTCCATTTTCTCATAGTCATCGTCGGTCCGTCCCCTGAATAAAGACGAGTCGCTAGCACGTGGTCGCTAGAATGTGGTCGTAATCCCGATCGTGATCGTGCGATTCGTGGGGTATGAGCCCTCGTCCACCCCGCGGAACTGATCGCGGGTGTCCCCAGCCGCGCCGAACGTGCTCCAGGTCGGCAGCGCGGGATCGAGCCCTGAGTACCCCGTGATCGTGAACAGATTCTCGGCCTGCAAATACACGCGCGCGGCCGGAATCCAGCGGACAATCGCCGGCGGCAGGTTGTAGCTGACCTGCAACGTCCGGAGCCGCACGTACGAGCCGTCCTCGACCCAGTAGCTCGAGAACTGGCGGCTGAACACGTCGCTCACATCGATGCGCGGGTACTTGGCGTCCGGATTCGTCACCACGCCCGGGCAGGGGTAGCTGTTGCCTGCGCCAGGCGCGCACGGCCCACTCAGCACGACCGAATTGGCGAGGAGGTCCGACCGCACGTTGGTATCGAAGTAACGGAACACGTACCAGTACTTCTGCGCGTTGAAGATCTTGTTGCCGTGGGTGGCGAACACCGTGGCACTGACCTCCCACGCGCCACGACGCACGGCGAGATCGAGCCCGCCGATGAAGTCGGGATGCGGGCTGCCGATGATCGTGCGGTCTTCACCGCTGATCGTGCCGTCCCCGTTGAGATCCCTGAACTTGATCCGGCCGGGGCGCGCCCCGTCGGCCCAGAACGGCGCCGCGTCCAAGGAGTCACGGTAGTACCCGTCGGCGAGCAGACCGTAAAACGCCCCGATCGGACTGCCGATCATGTTGATCACCGGGTTCTGCTCCCGGAGCGTGACCGGCCCGGTGAACGATTGCGTCCCCAGGTCGTCGATCTGGAGGATCTTGTTGCGGTAGTGGCTGCCGTTGAACGTGACGCTCCACAGCGTCCCCGTCCCGATCGTGTTGTGATAGCCGACCGAGAAGTCTATGCCGGTGTTGCGCATCTTCCCGATGTTGATGATCGGCGGCGACGCGGAGCTGGCGGTCGCAGGCGTGCGCGGGTCGAACAACAGGTTGTTCGTGTTGCGGCGATAGAAGTCGGCGCTGAAGGTCCCGCGCCCTTGCAGGAACTCGAGGTCCAGCCCGATGTTGGCGGAGCGCTGCTCTTCCCACTTGAGGTGCGTGTTCCCGATGGCGGTCTGCTTGAAGCCCGGCCGGATGGTCGTGCTCGTGCCGCCGATGTCGTAGAACGTGTCGCCGCGGTCGCCGCCGAACTGGCTGACGATCCGTCCCGACGGAATCTGCTGGTTCCCCGTCACGCCATATCCGAACCGCAGCATCGCGTTCGAGAAGGTGCCTTTCGGGAAGAACGATTCCCGGGAGAGCCGCCAGCCTGCGCCGACCGCCGGAAACGTGCCCCAGCGGTTTTCGGTCGCGAAGCGCGACGACCCGTCGCGCCGCACCGTGAAGCTCAGATAGTAGCGTTCGCCGTAGTTGTAGTCGGCCTTGCCGAAGAGCGACAACAGGGCGGACCGCCCGCCGTTGCTCGTGACGTTCTTGGTGGTCGGATCGCAGAGCGCATCCTGGATGTAGCGCGAATCGACGCTCGTGTTGAGCAGCTTCGCGCAGCTGCCGGCCTCGAAGCGGTTGGTGTTCCTGCTCGCCTCCTGGCCAAGCAGCACCGCCAGGTTGTGCTGGCTCACCGTCCGCGTCCAGTTCAGCGTGTTGCTCCACGTCCACTCGGTGAACAGGTTGTAGTTCTCATTGATCCCGTTCACGTCCGTGACTTCCGAGTTCTCCGGCGTGGTCGCGTTGTATCCGTGGAAGGACCCCTGGCCCAGGTTGAAGCCGAACCGGGTCTTCAGCGACAGGGCACGGGTCGCATCATACCCTGCGAAGACGTTCCCGAAGATCCTGTCATTGGTGGCCCGGTCGTTCTTGCCGGCGTCGGCGATCTTGAGCGGGTTCGTCAAGTTGCTCAGCCCCACCGCCTTGCCGGAGGCGAAGTAGCCGGCGACGTCGTGCACCGGGACCACCGGCTGCTGCATGATGTTCTTGCCGATGATGTTGTTTTCGCCGATGGCATCGTCGTCCAGTCCGCCGTAGTGCTGCTCGCGCGACACCGACACGTTCTCGCCGATCTGCGTCCGCCCCACGTTGAACGTGGTGTTGACGCGCACGCCGCCGCGCTGCAGGCGGTTGAATGCCGCGGTGCCTTCCTGATCCAGGAAGTTGAACGACACGTGGTAGGCGTTGTCGTCGCTGCCGCCCGAGAGCGCCAGGTTCGCGTCGCGGAACTGGCCGGAGCCGAAGACCGACTTCCACCAGTTCGTCCCGGCGCTGCCCGGCATGATGAGGTTATCCGGGTACTTATAGGTGCCCTCGTTCACGTTCGTGCACACCGCGTTCGCGCCGGCCGGTCCGCAGTCGTTCGGCCAGATGTAGGGCGGAACGCTCGGATTGTTCCCGAGGGAGTCGTTGCCGTAGATGTTCCTGGGGACACCGAGTCCGGCGTTCCGATATGCCGCCTTCACGACCTGGAAGTAGTTGAGCGAGTTCAGCTCGAGAATGTCATCCATGCCGCGGTAGGGCGTGGCGATGCCGGTTCTGACGTCCAACGTGACCGATCGCTGTCCGGGCCGGCCCTTCTTGGTCTCGATGATGACCACGCCGTTACTCGCGCGCGAGCCGTAAATCGACGCCGCCGAGGCGTCCTTCAGGACCTGGATGGACCCGATTTCGTTTGGATTCAGCCAGTTCAGGTACGTGTCCTGCACCGGGGTGCCGTCCACGATGTACAGCGGATCATTGTTCTGGAACGAGCTCACGCCCCGGATGCGCACGGTAGTGCGCGAACCGGGCGAGCCGCTGTTCTCGACGGTGACACCGGGTACGCGGCCATCGAGGCGCTGGAGCACGCTGGTCGACGTCTGCTGCTCCGCGGCCTCGACGTTCACGCTGCCCACGGCGCCGGTAATGTCGGCGCGCCGCTGGGCGGTATAGCCCGTCACGATGACCGGGTCCAGGACCGCGATGGCCGATTCGATCACGACGTCGATGTTGTTCCGGCCCCCGATCGTCCGCGCCGCCCCCCTGTAGCCGATCAGCGCGAACAGCAGCACGCCGTCGTTGGGCGCCGCGATGCTATAGCGCCCCTGCGCATCGGTGGTGGTGGTGGTCGTCGACCCACGCACCTGCACCGTGACGCCGGGGAGCCGCTCGCCGGTAGATGAGGTGACGGTGCCGGAGACTTGCGCCTCCTGCGCCAGGGCCGTGCCGCACAGCGTCGCCGCGAACACGAGCCCCAAACCAAATGCCGCGAAAGCACGAATGATTTTCTTTTCCATGAAGCCCTCCGCCTCCTTCATTCCACGGGTCTCCGCATGGACTGCAAACCTTCCCGGGCAATCACGTCTCGATACGTCAGCAGGACTACGTTGCGCCCCTTGAGGGCCGCGCTGAACCGCTGCGACGTCAACGCCGTCAGCTCACCCTGACGGTTCTTGCTCATGTCGGCGAGCGGCTCGTCGGTGTTCATGTCGAGCAGCGCCCCCAGCTCCGCGTCATCAATGCCGACGTGCGTCACCACCGCGTTCAGGCCGGGGTTCAACCGACTGATGAACGCGACCAGACTGTCTGCCTTCTTGTCCGGCGCCGCGGCATACTGCGGCGCGTCCATCGCCTCCCCGAAATAGCCCGACATCCCGAGCCCGTATTCCTTCGCGAGGCGCTCGGCGACTTCGCGGAATTCCGGATAGCGCGTCACCGTGCCCATGTGAAAATCGACGTAATCGATCTTCACACCGGAGCGGAGCGCGCGGTCGATCTGTGCGCGCAGCTCCTTTTCGACTTCGGCCACGCTGGGGTTGTGCTGGTGCAGCGCTTCGGAGGAGGGAAAGAAAAAGCCGTTCGCATCGACCAGCGACGGAACGGCTGCACTCCCGGTGACGGGACCCCAGCGATAGTTCTTCCACTCCGAATTCAACGCCAGATGGATGCCGACGGCGACGGTGGGATGTTGTTTCAGAATCTCCACGGCTTCCTGATACCACGGGCAGACGAACAACACCGACACCGAAACCGGCATGCCGGTCGACACGAGTTTCTGCATCGCCATGTTGACGCTGTGGCTCATGCCGATGTCGTCGGTGCGGATGATCAGGGAAACTGCGGCAGTTCTAGGCGTAGCGGTTTGGGCAGACACGAGCGACGCGCTGGTGAACGTCACCCAGCCGGCGATGGCGATCGCTCGTGGTAGATGCATAGACGGCAGCCCCCGTTGGCACAACGGTCTCGAACGTGCAACGAAGGCGTAACATGTCCCTACAGGGAAGAACGACAAGACGCCTACTCCGGGTCACCTGATCAGCCTACATCGAGCGGCGGCGCGACTCCTGGCGATTCCGGTTTCCGCCGTTGCCGGCGCGTTTGAGTGGGGGGAGGGCGCGGAATTCGGCAAAGACACGCACGAGCAGCTCCTCGCGGCTCTGCACGCGCAGCTTGCGGTAGATGCGCCAGAGGTAGGTGTGGACGGTGTGCGGCGACAGGCCGAGGCGTGCGGCGGCGTCCTTCTCCGAATTGCCGTCGAATACGGCGCGCACGATGCCGCACTCGCGGGGCGACAGGCCGAGACACGCGGCAAGCGAGCGCCATTCACCGGGAACGAACACCGCGTGCCCCGTGCCGTTCATGACGGTCTCTCTCATGGCGTCCCAATATGCTGCGGGCTCCGTTCCCACCGCCAGACCGGTCCATCCTCGGGGTCCGTGACCTCACCGATCTGCACGAAACCGCATTTCTGCAGCACGCGGGTCGACGCGTTGGACTCGGGGAGCGTGTGCGCGCGGATCAGTCGCACGCGTGCGTCGTTTGCGGCGAAGTGAATCAACGCGCGCGCCGCTTCGGTAGCGTATCCCCGACGCTCGCGAGACGGCACGATGCCGTAGGCGATCTCCACCATGCCCTCCGCATCGGGACCGCCTTTGAACCCGGCAGCCCCGACGATCTCGCCCGTGCTCTTCTCGACCACCCAGAAGCCGTGGCTCCAGGGGTTGGTGCCCCCGGCCGAGCTGCGCAGCGCCGCGAGCCAGCGGGGCGACACCTCGCCCGATACGTAAAACCCCCGCAGTCCATCCGCGGGGGTCAGGGCGGCGACGTCCTCGAATTGCTCCGGATGCTCGATCAGCGCGAGCAGTTGCTCGGCCGTGGACGCGATCAGGGTGAGCCGTGGCGTGTCGAGCTCGGTTGCCTCATGTGGCATCGTAGCCCGCGTACTCCCCCGGCTGAATCACGTTGCCTTTGTACCGCTGGTCGTCGTGGATGCCGGTCTTCGAGGTGTAATACGCCCGGATCGTCGCACTCTTGATCTGGCGGAAGAATTTCTCGGCATCGGTCTTGGGATCGTTTTCGGCGGCGGCGATGCGCGTGAGCAGCGCCAGCCTCTGCTCGGGCGTCGACGCCATGAATGTCGTGGCGTGCATCTCCTGCGACAGCGCTTCCGCCGCCTGGATCCCCGCGCGCCAGCGCTGCGGCTCGTCCTTCTCGAACGCCTCGGCGAGTCGCGCGTCGATATACGCGGCGCAGCCCGCGGCGCGCGCGCCGCCCGACTGCGCGTCGGTCGGTATGATCATGTCGCTCATCTCGTCCACCAGCGCGAATTCCGCTGGCGTGAAGAACAGGGGCTGGGGGCTGGGGCTTTGGACCTTGGCCAGCGCCGGCAGCGCCATGGCCGCCGCTGTCGCCTGAATCATGTCGCGACGCGAGATCGTCATACGTTCCCCCGCTTGAATTCGTCCGCCAGGTGCTCGCACGACCGCCAGGCGAGCGCCATGATCGTCCACGTCGGATTCTGGCAGGACGCGCTCACGTGACTCGAGCCGTCCACCACGAACAGATTCTTGACGTCGTGCGACTGCTGGAACTGGTTCAGGACCGACGTCTTGGGATCATTGCCCATCCGCGCCGTGCCCAGCTCGTGGATGGACCATCCTTCGGTGAGAATATTCTTGTCGACACCGATCACTTCGATGCCTGCGGCCTCCAACATTTCCTTGCCGGCGTTCGCCATGTCCTCGCACATCTTCTTCTCGTTGTCGCCGAACTGATAATGGAAACGCAGCACCGGAATTCCCCAGGCATCCTTCACCGCGGGATCTAAGTCCACGTAGTTCTCGTAGCGCGCGAGCACCTCACCGAAGCCGCCCAGACTGATGAAGGCGGCGGCGTGATCGCGGACCGACTTCTTGAACTGGCCGCCGAACCCCGGCGTATTCCACGCGCTGTCGGGGAAGATCGAGAAGCCGGATCCGCCCTCGAACCCGTAGCCGCGGATGAAGCCGGGCTGCTTGTCCCCGAGATTACGGAACCGCGCCACGTAGAAGCCGCCGGGTTTGCCGTCGTCCAGCGTCGGCTCAGCGCCGCCCACAAGCTCCTTGACCAGCCCAGTCACGCCCGGCCCCATCACGTGTTCGCAGAAGTTGTGACCCACGTGCCCGCTCGAGTTGCCGATGCCGTTCGGGTATTGGCGCGATTTCGACAACAACAACAACCTGGCACTCTCCAGTGTCGACGCCGCGAGGATGACCACACGAGCTTTCGCCTCGTAGGTCTTGTGATTCTGCGCATCGACGAACGAAATCCCACGCGCCTTGCCGGTCTTCGGGTCCACCAGCACCTCATGCGCGATCGCATTGGTGCGCAGCGTGAGGTTGCCGGTGTCCATCGCGGGGTAGATCAGCCCGGTCGGCGAATCGAATGCGGCGTGGATGTCGCAGCCACCGGGGCGCCGGCCGCACGCGCCGCGCCCGAAGCACTTGCTGCGGTACTTGTTTTTCACACCGTCCGTCGTGACGCCGGCGCGATACGGCGTCAGCGTCCGCCCCATTTGCTTGAGACTCTGGCGCAGCTTCACCTCGGCGGCGGTCAGCTTGTTGGGGCGTTGGAACAAGCTGTCGGGGAGATGCGGCAGGTTCTCCTTGTGGCCGGAGATGCCGAGGTACAGGTCCACCTTGTCGTAGTACGGCTCGAGATCGGCGTAGGAGATCGGCCAGTCTTCCCCATAGCCGTCGTGCGTCTTGCCCTTGAAGTCGTAGTCAGAGAGGCGGAGCGCGAGGCGGCCCCAGATGTTCGTCTTGCCACCCAAGAGTCGCGCGCGCACCCAGGCGTAGCGCGTACCCGTGTACGGGTGGTCTTTCTCGTCCACCAGAATGTTCTTGACGTAGTCCGATCCACCCCAGCCGCCCACGTACGAGAACACGTGCTTGAACGCCGAACCTTTTGCGTAGGGGGGCTGCCGCACCGTGTATTCGTTGTAACGGATGGCATGATCGCCGGGCGGCGCTTCTCCGCGGCGCGGATGGTCATAGGGCCACTCCATCGACCTGAGCTCCTGCTCGATCGGGATCTTCTTCCCCGCTTCGAGCAGCAGCACCTTCATCCCCTGCGCTGTGAGGACATGGGCAGCCATGCCGCCCGCCGCGCCGGAGCCTACGACGACGGCATCGTAGGTACGGCGTAGGTCGACGTCCTGTTCTTGGGAAGCTTTGAAGCGGATCAGAGTCATGCGCGTTCCTTAATGATCGTGGGTAGTAACATGCCGTTCGTAGGAGACGAACGCTACGCGCCGGCTGTCCGGAGACCAACTTGGAACGTTGATCGTTCCCTGCCCCCCGAAGAATTCGGGCGTCAGATCGCGCGCCGAGCGATCGCGCAGATCCATCAGCCGCAGTTTCACTTGTCGGCCGAACGGATGATCCTGTCCCTGATCTTCGATGAACGAGAGGAACACCAGCCAGCGTCCGTCAGGCGACGGATGGGGAAACCAGTTCGCGTACGCGTCGTTGGTCAGCTGCTCAGGCTGGCTGCCGTCCGGCCGCATGCGCCAGATCTGCATGCGGCCGCTGCAGAAGGAGTTGTAGTAGATGAAGGCGCCGTCGGGAGAATAGTCCGGTCCGTCGTCGAGCCCTTTGCACGTCGTGATGCGCCGTTCGTCGCCGCCGTCCACGGGGATCGTGTAAATGTCGAACTCCTCATCGCGGCGGCCGACGAACGCCAACGTCTTGCCGTCCGGTGACCATCCATGCCAGAAGCTCGGCGCCTTCGTCGTGATCCGTTTCGGCGTGCCACCGCCGATCGGGAGGACGTAGACGCTCGAGCTGTGCCAGTCTTCCGTGGGCTCGTTGCTGATCACGAGTGATTTCCCATCGGGCGAGATGCCGTGATCGTTGTTGATGCGCGGCGTGGCGAGGTCAACCGGGAGCTCGGCGAGCTGACGCGCTCCGGCGCTGAGGCGATACAGCCGCCCCTCGCTGTTGATCAGGAAGTAGCGACCGTCACGGGACCAGTTGGGGGCTTCGAAACGCCGGTCGGCGCTGTAGACGGTTTCGATTTTATCGGTCGAGATGTCGACCGTTTTCAGAACGCTGCGGGTGGTGGTGTCCTGCGCGACGAGGGCAACCAGGAAGAGCACCATCCGCCGTCTCAGAACTCCAGCGCGTGCAGGTATTCAAAGTTCGCGCGGGCATCTGCCAGATCCCCGCCCGAGTCTTTGGCCGATTCCTGCTCCACGTAGGCCGGCTTCTGTTCGAGCTGCGGCACCGCCGCCAGGAAGCGCTTGAAGTCGAACATGCCCTTGCCAAGGCCGGTGTCGTGCGAGCGATCGGCCACTGCGTCTTTCAGATGGAAGAGCCAGAAGCGATCCGGATACTTCTGGAGATACCCCATGGGGTCGCCGCCCCCGATCAGCATGTTGCCGACGTCGAGCTGCAGCCGAGTGACGGAGGGATCGAGCCGGTTGATGAAGACATCGAAGGGGATCTGGCCGTCGATCGGCTTTTGGTGGTACGCCTCGTTGTGGAACCCCAGCCAGATCCCGGCGCGCCGCGCGACCGCGCCGGCGGCGTTGAAGCGATCGGCCCACTCGCGCCAGTCGTCGAGCGTTTGCTTCGTCCAGTCTTCGAAATCAGGGACGAAGAGATACTGGTGGCCGAGCAGCTTCGCCGTTTCGAGGCTGCGCTCCCAACCGACGAAAATCGTATCGGCCGACATGTGCGCCGACGGCGCGCGCAGCCCTTCGTTCTTGAGCGTGGCGGCGACTTGCGCGGGGGTGCGGCCGAACAGATTGAACGACCAGAGCAGCTCGACGTCGGTGTAGCCGATGGCGCGCACCGCCGCGAGCGTGCGGTCGGGATCCTGTGCCATCGCGTGACGCACCGCATAGGTCTCGAGCCCGATGTGATCCAGCTTCTTCGCAGCGCCGAAGGGCGCGCGGGCAAATACTCCACCCGCCGCTGCGGCGCCCATGGTGTGAATAAAGTCGCGTCGTTTCATACTGGCTAAAATACGCGTCGCCGAACGTCTCGGCGAGCGATATCATAAGACGATCAACACAGGCCGTCGGGCCGTCCGGCCGTCCGGCCGTCATCTCACCGAGGATCGATACACGCGCACATAGTCGACCAGCATCGTTGCTGGGAAGATCGCGTCCGACTGCGGATCGCCGTCGAAGTGGCCGCCCACCGCCTGATTGAGGATTATGAAGAACGTCTGGTCGAAGACCCACATGCCGTACGTCATGACGGCGGCACGCGACACGCCGTAGTGCAGCCGGCCGTCCACGTAGTAGCGGATCGACTGGGCATCCCACTCGACGGCGTACACGTGGAAATCGGTCGCGGTGGTCGTGGTGGGGTGCGCGAACGGCGTGTTGCCGGAGTAGCCGGGGCCGTGCACGGCCGAGCTCGTCATGCTCGACTGGCTGCCACGGTTTTCCATGATGTCGAGCTCGCCAGAGGTCGGCCAGCCAACCGTCCCGATGTTGTCGCCGAGCATCCAGAACGCCGGCCAGAGTCCCTGCCCGGCGGCGAGCTTGATGCGTGCCTCGACGCGCCCCGGGAGGACCGAGACCTTGCCACGCGTCGTGATCTTCGCCGAGGTATAGCGACAAGCTCCGTAGTAACACGTTAAACCAGCCGGGGGGGGCGCGGTGCGCGCGACGATCGCCAGCTGTCCGTCGCCGTTCAGGGCGATGTTCTCGGACGCCGAGCGGTAATACTCCTTCTCGCTGTTGCCCCACCCGCAGTTGCCCTGCGAGCAGCCGTCGGCCGTGTCGTAGCGCCACCTAGTCGTGTCGATACCTGTGCCCGCCGGGCCCGAGAATTCGTCGCTCCAAACCAGCGTCCACGGGTTGGGAGGGGGAGACGGAGGCGGCGGCGGGGGGGGGACGGGCGGCGGGACGGTGGGTGTGCCCGATGCGCACGCGAAGGCCGCGCCGATCAGCAGCGCGGCTCGCGCGCGGCCGACTAGAGATTCGCTGCTCGACGCCATTGTTCGGCAATGACCGCGTGCCCCGCCGGCGTCGGGTGCACGCCGTCCGCCGCCCAGTACTCGGGTGGTGCCGTCCGGGTCCGCTGATTGAAGATCGCCTGCAAGGGAACGAACGTCGCGCGGGCGCGCACGGCGACACGCGCCGCCGCGGCGCGACGCTGATCGAATTCCGGGAACCAGCGCGCATCGACGGCACCCGTGCGCAGCACGAACGGCTCGAGCACGATGAGATGCACGTGCGGCAGGGCGTCGCGCGTGGTCTGGAGCAGCGCGCCGTATTGTTGCTCGTAGTCCTGCACCGTGCCGTTGTATCCATGGTCGAGCTTATGCCAGAAATCGTTGACCCCGATCAGAATGCTCAGCACGTCGGGCTTGAGGTCGATGGCATCCGTCGTCCAGCGCTGTTGCAAGTCGGGCACCTTGTTCCCGCTGATCCCGCGATTGTAGAACTTGAAACCCCGCGCGGCGTGCGCCGCCAGCACGGCCGCGGTAATGAGCAGCGGATACCCGGTGCCGAGCGCGCCCGCCGCGTTCGGGTCGGCGGACTCGCGGTTGCGGCCGCAGTCGGTGATCGAGTCGCCCTGAAAGAGAATGACGCTTCCCTTCGCGGCCCCCCCCCGCCCCCCCGCAGGTGCTTGTGCCGGCAGGCGCGTGGCCGCGGCGAGCGCGGCAGTCGTCAGCAGGAACTCACGCCGGTTCAGATCGCGAATCATGGACCCCTCTCATGATGGAGCCAGCATCTGTGAGGCCGGCTGCGCGACGCGCGGGCACTCGCCACGCTTGCGCGCGCGGATCTCGAGTATCTGCTGAACGAAGAAGTAACGCCTGCCACCGTAAATGCTGCCTTCGTGACCCGCGACGCCGCGGACGCGGACGTAGAGCGGCTGGGTGGGACCCGCCGCGAGCGCGCGATAGCGCGCGGCGAGCGCCGTATCCTGCACGGTCACGACCTTCTTGGGGTCGTCACAGGCGAACAGCGAGCCCATGCCGTCCTGCACGACGTACATGCCTGCCATCTCGGTCGGCCGATGACAGGCGGCGCAGGCGGCTAGGATAAACGCGGCGCTGCAGTAGCTACGAACGGCCATGTTCTCCCCTTCCACGACCACACGCCGAAGCACGCGACACCCAGCAGCAGCGCGCCGAGCCCGAAGGCAATGACAACGGGCGGCGTCGTAGCAAAGATGAAGATCCATCCGAGCAGCGCAACCAGGCTCGGCAGCGGATACAGCCACATCCGATAAGGCCGCGGCATGTCGGGCGCGCGCCGCCGCAGCAGGGTGACCGCGCCGATCTGGCCCATGAACTGCACGAGAATGCGCGTGGTAATCAGCGCATCGATGACCGTGCCCAGCGATGCGAAGCCGGCCACGACCGACAGGACGCCCAGCACGAGGAGCGAGACGTACGGAAACCCTTGAGTCGGGTGCAGCCGGGCGAACACCTTGAAGAAGTAGCCGTCCTTGGCGGCGGCGTACGGCACGCGCGAGTAGCCGAGGAGCAGCGCGAACACCGAGCCGAACGCGGTCCACAGAATCATCGCCGTGAATACGGCGGCGATGCGCGGGCCGTAGATCCGTTCCATGAAAATCGAGACGACGAAGTTCGACTGCGGGTGCGCCGCCGCGGGAACGAAGTCCCGCCACGGCACGACGCCGATGATCGAGAAGTTGACGGCGATGTAGATCAGCGCCACCGCCACGGTGCTCAACAGAATCGACCGCGGGATCACCCGGCCCGGATTCTCGACTTCGTCGCCGATGTAGCAGACGTCGTAGTAGCCGAGGTAGTCATAGACCCCGATCCGCGCGGCGGCGCCGAGGCCGATGAAAAAGCCGAGCGAGAAGTTGAACGCGCCCGGCGGAAAGGCAAAGGCGAGGCGCGAGTCGAAATGCCCCGCGCCCGTCAGGATGACGACAATGACGGTGAGAATTGTCCCGATCCAGAGGGTCAGTGTGATCGTCGCGATGGATTTGATGCGCCGGTAGAGCAGCGCCACGTTCACCACCCCGATGATCGTCACGACGAGCATCGTCTGGCGCGGCGTGATCCCTTTCCAGATGTAGCCGAGGTACTGCGAGAACCCGATGTATCCGGACGCGATCTCGAGCGGCCCGCTCAGCACGAATTGCCACACGAACAGAAAGCCCATCAGCCGCCCGACCGTGTCGGCGCCGTAGCCGTGGCGCAGATAGCCGAATGAGCCGCCCGATCCCGGCAGCGCCGCGCCCAGCTCGCTCCACACCATGCCGTCGCACAGCACGATGATCAGCGCGACCAGCCAGCCAAGCATGGCCTGCGGGCCGCCGAGGGCGGACATCAGCAGCGGGATCGTGATGAACGGCCCGATGCCGATCATGTTCGTCATGTTGAGCGCCGTCGCGTGCACCAGGCCGAACCGGCGGTCCATCGGCTAGCGTCGGGACCAGAGCGTGAGGCTCACCTTGAGGACGAGTGCCCACTCGAAATCCTGAAACGGCTGGACATCGGGGATCGCGACGAGCGCGGTGCGCGGAATCGGCAGTGGCACGACGATCGTGCTGATGATGGCGGGAAAGGGCCGGTACTCGTTGGCGTCGAACCACAACAGCCCCGCTCCTACGTCGACCGCGAGCGCCTTGGTGTCGATGAGCGAGCGTTCCGCCTCGGTGATGATGGTCGGCTTGGCGCTCTGGTCGCTCCACGCCAGCGTGAGCTCCGCGCGTGTCGCGTGCCATGGCGGGCTGTCGATATGGAGATCGAAATCGGGCTCCGATGAAAAATCGCCGAGCACGATGCCGGCGCCGAGGAAGGCGCGCTGCGCGGCGCCGGCGGCGGGAAGTGCGGTGCCGATGAATACGAGGACGAGGGCGGTACGAAGCACGCCCTAATGTACGTCGTTCGCTACAACTGGTGAGCCACGGTCAGCGTGAATTTCCCCGCTGCCGTGCTGGTGCCGAAGCTGCTGTCGCTCGCCGTGCTGACGCCCGAAATGGTCCACGTCACTTTCAGTTTTGCCGCCTGCGCACTCCCCGTCGCGGCCATCCATGCCGTACCCGCCACGAAGGTGCCGGCGGGTGCAGCGTAAGCAACCGACCACGGCAGCGTGGGACTGGTGACCTTGATGACGGTGCCTGCCGCGTCCTTGTACTTCACAGAATCGCAGCTGATCTGCGGTGCTCCTGTCAGGTTGTAGGACACGACGTAATCGGGGGGCGTGGGCTGTGTCGCCTTGCACGCGGCCGCGAGCAACACAGCGGCAAACGCCGGATGGCGAATCATTGACCCTCTGGTTGGTGCCGGCGCAATCGCAGCTCGAGATAGCGTTTCACATCCCGCCATTCCGTCGCCAGAATGCTGTACATCACGACATCACGGACGGTGCCGTCGCGGCGCGTTCCGAAGTGACGAATCACGCCGTCTTTCTTGGCGCCCAGCGCTTCGATCGCCCGCTGCGACCGAAAGTTGAAGTTGTCCGTCCTGAGCCCCACGACCTTGCAACCGAGTTTCTCAAACGCGTGAGTCAAGAGCAGCAGCTTGCATGTCGTGTTGACGTGAGTGCGCTGCCGGCTTTGCCCGTACCAGGTATGCCCGATTTCGACGCGTTCGATCGCCGGCGCGATATCGTGGTAGCGCGTCGATCCCATGATTGTTCCGCTCGACACGTCGCGCACGACCCAGGGGAGCATGTGGCCGTCGCGCTGGCCTGTCAGCGCGTCGGCGACGTAGGCCCGCATGCCGTCGGGCGGCGGCACCGCGACGAACCACAGCTCCCACAGCCGGCCGTCACCTGCCGCCACGGCGAGCGCGTCGCTGTGCTCCTCGGTCAATGGCTCGAGTCGAATGCCGTGTCCCTCGAGGACCACAGGGCGCGGTGCGATCATGCGGGAAGAACCTCCTAATCGCCTAGTACCTTAATGATCACGCGTTTCTTGCGCTGCCCGTCCCACTCGCCATAAAACACGCGCTGCCACGGCCCGAAATCCAGCTTGCCGGCAGTAATCGGCACGATGACCTCATGGCCGATGGTGAGGCTGCGCAGGTGTGCCGCCGCATTGTCCTCGCCCGTCTCGTTGTGCCGATACCGCTGGGGATCCCAGGGCGCGATCGTCCCTTCCAGCCACTTCAGAATGTCTTCCCACAGTCCCGACTCGTGGTCGTTCACGAACACGGACGCGGAGATGTGCATGGCGCTAACCAGGACAAGGCCTTCCCGCACCTCGCTCACCTCCACCTCCCTCACCACGTCCTCCGTAATGTCGATGATCTCCTGACGCCGCTTCGTGTTGAACCAGAGGTAGTGCGTGTGAGATTTCACGTGAGCTCCTGATCGTGCGTCGTACGGTCTTTTGGCCGTGTCGAATTGTCACAGCCAGCCCAATTCCCTAGATTCGGCCGGATATGGCGCTTCCCTTCCGGCGGCGAATCTTCGTCATCCTCGTCGTCATGACCGCGGTCCCGACGGTGGTCGCCGTCGCGGGGTGGGTCCTGTCGGTACGCCGGCTCCTACCGGCGGCAGGCGCCCGCGCCGCGACGGAGCGCGTCGCCATCACCGCCCGCACGCTGCTCGAGGGCGTGGACACGCTGCATCTCACCGTTCGCGAGCGCGCGTTGCTGCGCAATCACCTCGACGAAGTCTCGGCATCGGTGAGCTTCGCGCGCCGGGCCGAAACGTTCCTGCGCTACTACACGGCCGGCTTCGCGTTGGTCATCGTGCTGTTCGGCGCCGCGGTCCTCTATGCGGCGGTGAATCTCGCCGGCCATTTGTCACGGCAGCTCTCGCGTCCGATCGACGAGATGGTCGGCTGGACGCAGCTGATCCGGCGGCACGAGCCGCTCCCTCTCCGGGGGGCGCCGCTCAGCCGCGGTGCACCCGAATTCGAGGCGCTGCGCCAGGCATTGCGCGAGCTGGCTGCGGCGCTCGCCGCCGCGCGCGAGCGCGAGCTGGAAGCCGAGCGGCTGCGCGCGTTCCGCGAAGTCGCCCGACGCGTGGCGCATGAAATCAAGAATCCATTGACATCGATGCGGATCGCGGTTGCCCAACTGCGACGGAACGATGGAATGACGGAAGGACGGAAGGACATTGCGGTGCAAGTGATGGCGGCGGAAACCGACCGCCTGGAGCGCCTCGCCAAGGAGTTCTCGGAGTTTGGTCGCCTGCCCGAGGGGCCGCAGAGCGAGGTCGATCTCGTCGAGCTGCTGGAAGAGCTGGGACGCACGGGAGTGCCGAGCGACGTCGCCGTCCGGGTCACGGCGAACGGCGGACCGCGCACGCTGTTGGGACATTACGAGCCGCTGCGGGGCGCGTTTGCGAATCTTTATCGCAACGCCGCCGAGGCGATGAACGGCCGCGGCGCGATCGACGTGATGGTCACCGGGGACGGCGCCGGGCTGGCGGTGACGATCGCCGACCACGGCCCCGGCATCCCCGCCGATCTGCGCCAGCGCATCTTCGAGCCGTACTTCACGACGAAGGACGACGGCACCGGCCTCGGCCTCGCGCTGGTGCGCGTCACGCTCGAAGCCCATCGCGGCACGATCAGCGTAAGCGAGACCCCGGGGGGTGGAGCGACGTTTGCGATCGTCTTCCCCCCTTCCCCCGTCCCCCTTCCCCCGTCCCCCCATTGAGCCCTCGCGTCCTGCTGGTCGACGACGAAGCCAATATCCGGCGGATGGTCGGGGCGCTGCTCCAATCGGATGGCTTCGAAACCGTCGAAGCGGAGGGCGGCAACGCGGCCCTGGTGCGGCTCGTCGATGACGCGCCCGACGTCGTGCTGCTCGACCTGATGATGCCACCGGGACCTGACGGCCTCGCGACGCTGGAGCAGATCCGCAAACGCGCGCCGCACATCCCCGTCGTGATGATGAGCGGCAAGGCCACGCTGGCCGACGCCGTGCGCGCCACGAAGCTCGGCGCCTTCCAATTCCTCGAAAAGCCGCTCACGCCCGAAGGGGTGCTGGTGGCGCTGCGCAGCGCGCTGGAATTGGGACGCACCCTGGCCGAGAACAAGCGGCTGCACGAGCAGCTGGGACACGCCGATCCGCTGGTCGGATCGAGCACCGCGATGGAAGAGCTGCGCACGCTGATTGCGCGGGTCGCGCCCACGGAATCGCGGGTGCTGATCACGGGCGAATCGGGCACCGGCAAGGAGCTCGTCGCTTCGGCGATCCACCGGCTCAGCGCGCGTGGCAACAAGCCGTTCGTCACCGTGAACAGCGCCGCCCTGCCGCGCGATCTGGTCGAGTCGGAAATGTTCGGTCACGAGCGTGGCGCCTTCACGGGCGCCACGGAACGGCGCCAGGGCCGCTTCGAGCTGGCGGACGGCGGTACGCTGTTTCTCGACGAAGTCGGTGACCTGGGCGCAGAGGCGCAGGCGAAGCTGCTGCGCGTGCTGGAGAGCGGGGTCGTCGAGCGGGTCGGCGGGGAGCGTCCGTTCGAAGTGAACGTACGCGTCATCGCCGCGACGAACAAGGATCTGCAGCACGCGGTGCGGCAGGGACAGTTTCGCGAAGACCTGTGGTTCCGCCTGAACGTGCTGCCGATCCACATTGCGCCGCTGCGCGAGCGGCCGGAAGACGTGGCCCCGCTGGTCCGCCACTTCGCCGAGCGCTCCGCGGCGCGGCTCGGCCGGCCGGTGAAGTTCGACGCCGGCGCGGTGCCGCTGCTCGCCGCCTACACCTGGCCCGGCAACGTGCGCGAGCTGGCCAACATCGTCGAGCGCATGGCGATTCTTGCAACTTCGGAACTTATAACTGCGCCGGATATCGCCCGCGTGCTGCCCCAGGACGGCCTGCGGCCCCCCCCGGCTGCCGTCACCACGTCCGACAGCGAGCCGTGGCGCGACATCGCGCTGAGCGAGACGCTCGACCAGTATGAGCGCGAGCTGATCGCCAAAGCGCTGTCCGCCTCGCGCGGCAACGTCGCCGAAGCCGCGCGCCGGCTGCAGACCGACCGGGCCAATCTGTACCGCCGCATGCGCCGTCTCGGTATCGAGCCTCCACTGAAAGCCGACCTATGATCACACTACTGTTAGCGCTGGCCGCTCCCGCCCTACAGGACACCACGATCGTCATCCATCCCGACAGCTCGAGCGCCACGCTCGAGGCGCGGGCGCTGCCGCGCGTCGTGTCCGAGGAAGTCATCCGGTTCTACAACGCCGCCGGCACGACCCGCCTCGTCGGCCGGACCCGGCTGCCGCGTGGCAACGAGTGGCGCGGCAACGTGGCGGTCCGCAACGGGCCGGTGCTCGTCGCGGGCCGGGTCCAGGGCACGCTCGTCGTGATCAACGGCGATCTGCTGTTCGATCAGGGGGGCGGGGCCGAAGTGACCGGCGACGTCATCGTCGTCGGCGGCACGGTCAACGACACGGCCAAAGCGCGGATCGGCGGGGAGGTGCGGCAGTATCGCGAGCCCCTGCTCTACCGCCTGCATAAGGAAGGGGACGAGATCGTCTACGCCCCCAACCTGCGGCGCCGGCTGTGGAATCCGGGCGCGCACGTCTCCTGGGGTACCGCCGACTCGCGCTCGTCCCTGACGATCGCCACGGGGGGAACGTTCAATCGCATCGAGGGGCTGCCGGTCGTCTTCGGGCCGCTGGTCGACTGGAAGCTCGAGCAGAACTTCCGGCTGCGCGTCGATGCGCTGGGCGTGTTTCGGTCGGCCGGCGATCTCTCCGACAAGCGCAGCGACCTCGGCTACATGTTCCGCAGCGAACTGCGCGCCGGCGACGTGCGCCCGGTGGGGTTCGGCCTGCGCGCATTCGACGTCGTCTCACCCGTCGAAGACTGGGGACTGCATGATGCCGAGATCGGGTGGAGCGCGTTTATCTTCGGCCGCGATTACCGCGACTACTACCTGAACAAGGGATGGGCGGCGCGGGTGTTCGCGCAACCGGAACGCCAGATCGCGCTGTCGCTCGAGCTGCGTCGTGAATGGCAGACGGGCGTCGGCACGCAGGATCCCTGGACGGTGTTCCGCAATTCCGAGCCGTGGCGCCCGAACCCGCCGATCGACGAAGGGCACTTCACGACGCTCGCTCTGGGCGCCGCGCTCGACACGCGCAACGATCCCGATGAGCCCTCCTCGGGATGGCTGGTACGCACGACGTTCGAGCATTCGGGCAGTAAAGACGTCGTCCCCCACAGCGGCGTACCGGCGAGCATCCGCGATTCGATTCCGACCGATGGGTCGTACGGCTTCGGCCGGATGTTCTTCGACCTCCGGCATTACGCCCGCATCAGCCCGTCGGGACGCGTGAACCTGCGGCTGATCGCCGGCGGCTGGGCGGGCGGCGATCCGCTGCCGCTGCAGCGCCGTCTGTCGCTCGGCGGTCCCGACCCGATGCCCGGCCATCCGTTCCGCGCCAGCTCGTGCAACACCGCCTTCACCGACCCCGCGTTCGCCGCCGCACGGGTCGCGGCGTGCGACCGCGTCATCGCGTTCCAGACGGAGTATCGCGGCCACGTGAAGCTCAACTGGAGCTACAACCCGTGGAAGGACGACAAACCGGAGCGCGACGAGGGCGCGGGATCGTTCTTCTGGCTGGAAGGACTGGACGTCGTGGTGTTCGCGGATGCGGGCCAGGGCTGGCTGGTTGGTAATCAACCAGGCCACGTGCCGTCCGGCAGAATCCCCGGGTTCTCGAGTTGGCTCGTGGACGCGGGACTGGGCGTCGACTGGGGAGGATTCGGAGTCTACATCGCCAAGGCGGTCACAACCGGCGAACGGCTGCGCTTCACGGTCCGGCTCGATCACCGGTTCTAGAGTGCGCCTTCGTTGGTGGGTGGCCATCGCCCTGGCCCTCACGCCACAGGTGGGCGTCGCGCAGTCTCCCACGCTGACGGTCACGCTGCAAAACGACGTCCCGCGCGTGCGCAGCACGGGGCTCCTGGCCGACGGCAAATTCGTGGGGCTGATGCGCTCGGGCTTTCCGCTGCGGCTGCACTACCGGCTCGAGCTGTGGAAGGTGCGCACGTCCTGGTTCGATCAGTTCATCCGCGAGGTCTCGTGGGACGGCGTCGCGCGCAACGATCCGCTGGCCGACGACTTCGTGCTGATCCGTCAGGGAGGGAACGTGAGCCGCTATGCGACACCGGATGACCTGGCGGCGGCGCTGGACATTTCCTACACCGTGACCTTGCGGCCGAGCAGCGGGTCCGGCCGCTATTACTTCGTCGCGCGGCTCGAGGTGACGACGCTCAACGACACCGATCTGCAGGAATTGTCGCGCTGGCTCTCGGGACAGGTGGGACCTGCCGTGTCAGGCGAGGGAAATCTCGGCGAAGCGTTGGCGCGGGGGGCGCAGCGGGTGCTGGTCCGCCTCGCGGGGCTGCCGCGTCAGCGGCTCGAGGCGCGGAGTCCTACGATCCGAATTGACGGTCGATAGCGGCGCGGATTTCCGTCAGCGATTTCCCCTGCCCCGCCATGCCGCTCGCCAGCATCGCCTCACCCATGCAGATGTCGCAATAGGCCGCGTGCGTTGACTCGTAGCAGGTGAGCAGCGAGCGGTGGCCGGAGTGCTTCGAGCAATCGCAATGGCAGTAGACGCCATCGAGCGTGGCAGCGATGGTGCGCGCGGCCGCGTACGCCTCGAGCGCACCGGGGTTGCGTGGGATTGCCGGATCGGCGAGGACCTTCGCGGCCGTGATGCCGGGCCGCGGCGTGGGATGCTGGGTCGAGCCGCCGGCCGGCCTCGTGAGAAAAACAACCCCCACCAACGCGGCTGCGCCGGCGCCCGCCACCACCCAGGGCATCCTGGCCATTACAACGCCTCGAGCGTCGCCAGCACATCCGCTCCGTAGAAGAGCCGGATGTACTTCGCCTGCGTCCGCGTGAGCCGGCGCACCGCCCACGAGAGATGCACGAAGTGCGGCTCGTGCGGCGAGCGCAGCGGGTGCATGCCCACTTCCTCGGGCAGCAGGTTGCCCTTGCGGGTGTTGCAGCTCGAGCACGCCGTCAGGACGTTGGTCCAGGCGTTCGTGCCGCCGCGGGACAACGGGACGAGATGGTCGCGCGTCAAGCACTCGCGCTGCCGCAGCTCCTGCTGCGAGCGGCCGCAGAACTGGCAGCGGTAGTTGTCGCGCGCAAACAGGAACGTGTTGGTGACTTGGCGACGGAAGCGGCGGGGGACGTGGACGAAGCGGACGAGTCGGATGACAGCCGGGCGTGGCACCGCCATTCGCTCGGAATGGACCGGCGTGCCTTCCGCCTCGACGACCTCGGCCTTCCCATCAATGACCAGCCGCAGCGCCCGGCGCACCGGCACCATGGTCAGCGGCTCGAACGAGGCATTGAGGGCTAGGCAACGCATGCGATATGCTAATACCGACCAGCAACTTACAGCAAGTGAGGGATTTACGAGCTCGCTGCTGGCTGAAACGCGCGTCGTAACTCGTCTATTTGCGACTCGACTGAGGCACGCGAGGCACCTCCAGGCGTGGCACGGCTTTCCACGCTTTGCTCCCAGGTGCCGAGCTGCCCCAGCGCCGGTCCCAGCGCGGGATGAATCGCTGCCGCCACTTTGGCGGGCACCTTGTCGAGCGACACACCCGCCTGTTCGGCGGCGCGGACCAATCTGCCGATCAATCCGTGACTTTCGCGGAACGGCACACCTGCTTCGACGAGTAAGTCGGCGAGATCGGTGGCGCGCATCGCCGGATCGAGCGCCGCCGCCATCCGCTCCGCGTTCACGGTAAGCGTGTCGATCGCGCCCGTCACGGCGGGCAACACCGTCGCCAGCGTGTCGCACGCGTCGAACAGCAGCGCCTTGTCTTCCTGCAGGTCTTTCTGATAGCCGGCCGGAATGCCCTTCAACACCGTGAGCAGCGCCACGCAGTCGCCCAGCATGCGTCCGGCCTTGCCACGCGCCAGCTCGAACACGTCCGGATTGCGTTTCTGCGGCATCAGGCTCGACCCGGTACTGAAACTGTCGGCGAGCGAGACGAATCCGAATTCGCCGCTCGCGTAGGTGATGAGCTCCGAACCGAGACGCGACAAGTGCGTGCCAACCAGCGCGATGGCGAAGAGGATCTCGGCGACGAAGTCGCGATCGCCGGTCGCGTCGAGCGCGTTCGCGGAGACGGCACGGAAGCCGAGCGCCTCTTTCAGCAGGACGCGATCGACGGGAAAGCCGGAGCCCGCCAGCGCGCCCGAGCCGAGCGGCATCTCGGCCGTGCGGCGGCGCGCATCCGCGAGGCGCTGGCGGTCGCGGACGAGCGGCCACGCGTGCGCCAGCAGCACGTACGCCCAACGCACCGGTTGGGCGCGCTGGCCGTGGGTGTAGCCGGGAAGGATCGCGTCCATCCCGTCCTTGGCTTTGGCGACGAGCGTGCGGCCGAGGGCGGCGACGGCGGCGTCGAGCTCGTCGATAGCATCGATGGTCCAGAGTCGCAGGTCCGTGGCGACCTGGTCGTTGCGCGAGCGGCCGGTGTGCAGCTTCCCCGCCACCGCACCGATTTCCGCGTAGAGCAGCCGCTCGACCAGCGTGTGCACGTCTTCATCGGGAGCGCCGGCGGCGGCGCCGTCAGCGAGCTTGTCGGCGACGCGGTCGAGGCCTTCGAGGAGCTGAGATTCTTCGGCGGTGGTCAGCACACCGGCGCGGCACAGGGCGTGTACCCACGCCTTGCTGGCGGCGACGTCCTGCGGCCAGAGACGATGATCGACGGGGAGGCTGCGGTTTAACGCGTCGAGCGCTTCGCTCGGTCCCAGAACGAAGCGCCCACCCCACATGTGATGCGGAGGGAGGGGCGTGTCAGCTCGCTGGGACATCCGTGCGCTCGGCCGCTAACCCAGCGGCAATTCTGCTGGCGAGGCCGTAGAGCCGGATGAAACCCTCCGCGTCCTTCTGATTGTAGACGTGGTCCTTGCCGAAGGTGGCGTACGACGGCTGGTACAGCGCGTACGGGCTCTCGCGGCCGGCAACGATCACGTTTCCCTTGAACAGCTTCAGGCGGACGGTCCCGGTCACGTTCTTCTGCGTCGCTGTGAACAGCGCGTCGAGCGCTTCACGCTCCGGCGTCCACCAGCGGCCGTCGTAGACGAGATCGGCGTACCGCAGCGCCAGCTCGTCCTTCATCCTCAGTGTGCGGCGGTCGAGGACCATCTGCTCCAGCTCGCGGTGCGCCGCGTACAGCACGGTCCCGCCCGGCGTCTCGTACACCCCGCGCGACTTCATGCCGACGAGGCGATCTTCGACGATGTCGGCGCGACCGATGCCGTGCTCGCCGGCGACTTCGTTGAGTTGTTCGAGGAGCTCTACGGGTCCGAGTGGAACGGCGTCTACGCTGACGGGATTGCCCTCTTCGAAGCCGATCGTCACGACGACCGGCTCATCCGGTGCCTCGAGCGGGTTCTTCGTCATCACGAAGATGTGCTCGGGCGCTTCCTGTGACGGATCCTCGAGGATGCCGCCCTCGTGCGAGCAATGCCACAGGTTGCGGTCGCTCGAATACGGCTTCTCGGCGGTGGCCTGGACCGGCACACCTTTGGCGTGCACGTAGGCGATCAGATCCTCGCGGCTTTGGAATTTCCATTCGCGCCACGGCGCGATGACCTGCAGCTCCGGGGCGAGCGCGGCGTAGGTCAGCTCGAAGCGGACCTGATCGTTGCCCTTGCCGGTGCAGCCGTGGGCGACCGCATCGGCGCCGAGCCGCTGGGCGACGGCGACCTGGTGCGCCGCGGTGAGCGGTCGCGCCATCGCAGTGCCCAGCAAGTAAGTGCGCGCGTACACGGCGCCGGCGCGCACCGTCGGGAAGACGAAGTCGCGCACGAACTCTTCGCGCAGGTCTTCGATGATGCAGTCTTCGGCGCCGGAGCGTTTCGCTTTCGCGATGAGGCCGTCGAGCTCGCCCAGCCCCTGCCCGACGTCCGCGGCAAAGCAGACGACGCGCGCACCATGCGTCTCGCGCAGCCAGGGGACGATGGCGGAGGTATCGAGCCCGCCCGAATAGGCGAGGACGACGAGGGGACCGGTGCCGGGACGGCCGTTGCCGCGAGATTGTTTATGCATATTGGTGTATAAAAATACACTACACCGGCTTCGGTCCGCAAGACCTGAAAAACAGGTCCTTCGCGCCTGCGGCGGTCAGGATGACAACCTCGATCTCCTGCCTTCTTAAAAAAAAGAGAGGCAGAGGTGTCATCCTGAGCGAAGCGAAGGACCTGCTTTTTCTACCACATCCAACCGGCCCGATACCGCGGCTTCGTGTACTCCTCCGGAATCCCCTGCGTGAGCACCGCACCCGTTAGCGGATTCACGTCGATCGGCTGCGCCGTCCGCACCGCCAAATTGCCGAGCAGCACCATCTCGGTGAGCGGCCCTGAGTGGGCGGGAATGTTCGACCCAGCCGGTGTCCCACCTTTGCAGGCGGCGATCCACTCGGCGTAGACGCCCTCGGTGCGCGGATACTTCTGCGCCGGCGGATGCGCGGTGATTTCCGCCTGCTTCGCCTCATCGAGCAGGCGCGGGCTCTCGCCATAGATCCCCGCGACCAGCTTACCTGCATCGCCGATCCACAGCTGGCCGCTGGTGTCGAACGGCCACGCGAGCGGATCGGTGATCTCTTTGGGACGCGGCGGATACAGGCTGCCGTCGCGCCACACGACGGTGACCGCCGGCCGGTTGCCCTTCGCGGGAAATGCGTACGTGATGCGCGAGCATGCGGGTGCGGTCTCGCTGAATAGCTTGGTCGACTCCGCCTCGATGCGTGAGGGATAGCCGAGATCCAGTGTCCAAAACGAGGCGTCCATGGAGTGACACGCGATGTCGCCGAGCGCGCCGGTGCCGAAATCCCACCAGCCGCGCCACTTGAACGGCGCATACGCGGGATGGTAGGGCCGCTGCGGCGCGGGGCCGAGCCATAAATCCCAATCGAGCCACTGCGGCGTGTAGACCTCATCGAGCGGCCGCTCGATCGCCTGCGGCCAGATCGGCCGGTTGGTCCACAGCTGGATCTCGCGGACCGTGCCGATCGCGCCGGCCTCCACCCATTCGCGGATCTGCCGCGTGCCCTCCTCGGCGTGGCCCTGGTTGCCCATCTGCGTCGCGACTTTGTACTTCGTCGCGGCCTCCTCGAGTTGCTTCACTTCCCATAACGTCCGCGCCAGGGGCTTTTGAATACGCGTGTGCTTGCCGAGCTTCATCGCCATCATGCCGGCGACCGTGTGCGTGTGATCGGGCGTCGAGACGGTGACGGCGTCGATGTTCTTTCCTTCTTTGTCGAGCAGCACCCGGAAATCCTTGAACCGTTTCGCCAGCGGAAACGCGGCGACCGAACCGGCGGCCTGGCGGTCGTCCACGTCGCACAGCGCGTAGATGTTCTCGGTCTTGCCCACGCCGCGCACGTCATTCGCGCCCATCCCGCCCACGCCGATGCAGGCGATGCTGAGCTTGTCGCTCGGCGCGAGACGATTGTGCCCGCGCGCCCCGAGCACGTGCGGCGGCACGATCGTGAACGTCAGACCGGTGGCGACGTCGCCGACGAAGCGACGCCGCGAGATGAGAGAGCGTTTCCTGCTCATGGCAGCACCCGAATCTTGATGTTGCGGTAGGCCACGACGTTGCCGTGGTCCTGCAGGCCGATGTGGCCCTGCGAGTTTTTCCCGAAGCGGGGATGTGGCTTGAACTTGCTTCCCGCCACCTTCGAATCCCAATCGCGGCTGCCGAGCTCGTACTCCAGCAGCTTGAAGCCGTTGAGCCAGTGCTCGACGTGATTGCCGTTCACGATCAGCCGCGCCGTGTTCCATTCACCACCCGGATGTACGTGCCCCCGGGGCGCCGGATAAAGATCGTAGGCTGCACCCGCCGACGTCACGGGTGACTGGCCGTCCGGGTGCTGCGCGTCGTCGAGCACCTGCATCTCCACCGCGTTCCAGTAAATCTCTTCCGTATCTTCGGCGGCGCGATAGAAGATGCCGCTGTTCCCGCCCGGCTCGATCTTCCAATCGATCGACAGCTCGAAGTTCTTGAATTCGTCGCTCGTGATGATGTCGCCGCCCGCGCCCACGCGCGTGAGCGCCCCATCCTGCACCACCCATCCGTCGGAGATCTCCTTCTTCCCGTAATTCCTCCACCCGGCCGTCGTTTTCCCGTCGAACAGCAGCCGCCAGCCGGAGGCCTTTTCGCCATCGCTCAGTGTGTTTGGAGATTGCGCGCTACCGACGTTCGCGATGAGCAACAGCGCTACGAGAGCAACGAGAGCTCTCATGCGGGGAGTCCTGCGAGCTCCTGCAGCCGCACCTGCACCGCGCGGCGGCCTCGCTCGCTGCGAGTGATGACCAGGATGGCATCGTCACCGGCGATAGTGCCGATGATCTCGCTCCACCCGGCGCCGTCCAATGCCAGAGCCAGCGCCTGCGCCGCTCCCGTCGTCGTCTTGAGGACGAGCAACGGGCCGACGCCTTCGGCGGAAACGAGCATGGTGGGAAGGAGCTGCTCCAGATGCGGCCGCACGCCCCCCCCGGGGGCGCCCTCGGCTCCGGCCGCGTAGTGCGAGCCGCCGTCGGGCGCGGCGACCTTGGCGAGACCCAGCTCGCGGATGTCGCGCGACAGCGTCGCCTGCGTCACGTTGTAGCCCTCGGCCTTGAGTCGCTCGCGCAGCTGCTCCTGGCTGCCCACTGTTTCCTGCCGCACGATCCGCAGGATGGCCGCGTGACGCTGCGTTTTCATGGGGCGGAAATCTGATGCACGATGCGGCCGCTGACTACTGTAAGAACGACGGTAAGGGACGGTAAAGGACGGTAAGGGACGGTAGGGGAAAACACCGCCAGATCTGCGGCTTTCCCGACTTCCAGCGAACCGATCTCACGTTCCCAGCCGAGCGCGCGCGCCCCTTCTACTGTAAGCATCCGCAGCGCCGCATCCCCGGTAAGCGCGGCAGCTTCTGCCTCCGCCCACAGATCCAACTCGCCGACGCTCACCACAGAGTCGGTGCCCAGGCCCACCGGCACGCCAGCCTCGCGAATCCATGCGAGCGGCAGCCGGCCATGGCGATGCGCCGCGTTGGAGCGGGGACAATGCGCCACCGCCGCCCGCGTCACGCGCAACAGCTCGATGTCGGCCTGATCGACCTGCACGCAATGAATGCACAACGTGCCAGGGCGCAGGATGCCCCGTTGCAGGAGATACGCGACCGGCGAGCAATTCCGTGCCTCGATGACGATTCCGCGCGCACGCAATGCGGCGGCGAACGGTCCGGCACCATCGCGCACCAATAGCGTCTCCTCTTGTGATTCGGCGGCATGCACAGCGATCGGCAACCCTTCGTTGCGAGCGAACGCGGCCACGGCATCGTAGAGTGGCGCGCTCACGGTGTACGGTGCATGAGGTGAAACCCCAACTGACAATTGCGCAGTTGCAAGACGGCGCAGTCGCAAGACCGCCTTCTCGAGCTCGTGCATGCTCGCGGCGCACTGCGCGGGGTCCGGGCCAAAGACTTCCTGGTAAACGATCCCTCGACCGCCGAGGTCGTGGAGCGCGCGCATCACCGCACCGGTGCTGCCGGTTTCCGCGATGCAGGTGACGCCGCGCGTCCAGCAATCGCGCACGCCCGCCACCGCCGCCTCGTAAAACGCCTCCGCGCTGGTCGCCTCCTTCAGCTCGCGGATCCGACTGATCCAGGTGAGGAATTCGGACTCGTCGTGCCGCCTGCCGCCGCCCAGCTGCGTGAGCTCGAGATGCGTATGGCAATTGACGAGGCCGGGCATCAGCTCCGCGTCGGGGAAATGCAGTGCCTGCGCAGCGGCAGGCTGCGGCACGCTCGCGTCCGGCCCGAGCGCGGCGATCCGTCCCGCGCGGTCAATAAGAACGGCGCCGTCCTCGAAGGACGGCGCCGTGACGGGATGGACCCGGCCAGCCCGGATGCGAAGCAAGCCTACGGCGTGACGCCGACGCCGAACGGTGAGTGCACCTGGCACACCTGCGTAGGCTCCGTGCCCGGATAGAACCACTCCCAGCGCCGTACCTCGAGCGGGCAGAACGGCGTGGCGAGGAATCCGTTCGACCAGTCGACCTCGCGCGTCACGAGATCGTCGGGCCGCGCCCAGTCTCCGGGGGCCGGGCGTCGCTCGTACACGTCGCGCATGAACTTCGTCCAGGCGGGCGCGACGATGCGGCCGCCGCCGGCGTTGTTCATGATGCGCCGCTGCAAATCGTAGCCGATCCAGATGCCCGTCACGATCTCGGGCGTGAAGCCCACGAACCAGGCGTCGGTGTAGTCGTCCGTCGTGCCGGTCTTGCCCGCCATCGGGACGCGCAGGCCCCCGACCGCGCCGGCGGCCGTGCCGCAGCGGTGCGGGCCGGTGCCGGGCTGGCAGCGCATCACATCGCGCATCATGTCGAGCATCAGCCAGTTGTGCTCGGGGTCGAGCACCTGCTCGCGCTTGATCGTGGACTGGTAGAGGATGTTGCCCTGGCGGTCCTCGATGCGCTGGATGCCGATTGGCTCGACGCGCGTCCCGTTATTCGCGAACGACGTGTACGCCGCGATAAGCTCGATCGGCTTGGTCTCGCGGGCGCCGATGTGGATCGAGGGATAGGGCGGCAGCGGGGTCGTGATGCCGTAGCGGCGCGCTTCACCGATCACCGTTTGCTCGCCCAGCGCCATGCCGAGCTTGATCGTCGACAGGTTGCGTGACAGGTACAGCGACTGGCGCATCGGGATGAGGCCCAGCGTCGTGTCGTCATAGTCCTTCGGCTGCCACAGCGAGCTGTCGAGCTGGATGACGGGCGGATTGAGCGGCGTGTCGTCCAGCATCTCGGTGACGGGATGCCCGGCGCGGATCGCGGCCGAATACACGAACGGCTTGAACGTGGAGCCCGGCGGCCGCGCCGACTGCGTGACGCGGTTCCACTTCGAGTCGACGAAGTCCCGGCCACCGACCATCGCGAGGATGTTGCCGGTCTTGGCGTCGATCGCGAGCAACGCGCCCTGCAGATAGGGCGCGAACGGACCCTGGTCGTCGGGCGTGCTGCGACCCTGCTCGAGGTAGTCGCGATACGACGTGCCCTCGAACTTGCCGTTGGAGTACACGCCCGATTCGATCTCGTTGAGCTGCGACTGGAGGGCCTGCTCCGCGGCCTCCTGCATGTCGAGATCGAGCGTGGTGTAGATGCGCAGGCCCTTCTCGTAGAGATCGCGGCCGAAGCGCGGCTCGAGGAACGCCGAGCGCAGCCATTCGACGAAATACGGCGCCACGTCGCCGTAGCTGGTGCGGCGCGTGGTCAACACCAGCGGATACGCTTTCCAGAATTCCGCATCCTCAGGGGTCAGGAATCCCTGATTGCGCATCAGCGTGAGCACGACGTTGCGGCGCCAGATCGCGTTGTCGGGATGCGTGCGGGGATTGTAGGTCCCCGGGGCTTTGGGAAGAGCGGCGAGTGTCGCCGCTTCGGCGACATTGATATCGCGCACCGACTTGCCAAAGTAGACCTGCGACGCCGCTTCGACGCCCGCCACGTTGGGGCCGAGGCTGATCTGATTCAGGTACAGCTGGAGAATCGTGTCCTTCGGGAAATTGCGCTCCAACTCCAGCGCGACACGGGCTTCCCGCAGCTTCCGGCCGAGCGAGCGTTCGCGGGTGATCTTGTCCTTGAAGACGTTCCGGGCGAGCTGCTGGGTGATCGTGGAGAAGCCGCGGAAGCCTTTGAGCATCGCTCCGGGCAGCCGCACGAAGTCGATCCCGTGGTGGCGGTAGAAGCGCTTGTCTTCCGTGGCCAGGAATGCCTGGCGCACGTGGACGGGGATCTGGTCGAGCGGAACGACGGTGCGGCGCTCGATCCCCAACTCGGTGATCAGGCGGCCATCGGCCGCATACACCTTGGAGGTCTGGAGCTGCGGCCGCTGTCCCGGATCGATGCGCATGATGCTGGGGCAGCGGTCGCCGGCGCAGACGCGCGTCCACGAGCCGTAGGCCAGCCCGCCGCCGTACAGCAGGGCGAGCACGGTGGCGATGATCACCCGCCGCCGCTGGACGGGAACGTACCACCAGCGGATGAAGAAGGGGCGGCGCGGTGCTGAGGGGGGCGTCGATGATGCCATCTGCACTAAAACCTAGTTAAGCCGTAGATTCGCCGCCATGACCGACGTCTTGCAGGCACTGGAATGGCGAGGCTTCGTGCAGCAGGCCACGCCCGCGCTGGCCGCGCATTTCGCGAAAGGCCCGGTCACCGCCTACTGCGGCTTCGACCCGACGGCACCCTCGCTGCAGCTCGGCAATCTCATGCCGCTGATGCTGCTCGCCAATCTGCAACGCGGCGGCCATCGGCCGATCGTGCTGATGGGCGGCGGGACCGGCTTGATCGGCGATCCCTCGGGGAAGCCGGGCGAGCGCCCGCTGCTCTCCAAGGAAGAAATCCGCGAGAACGTGCATCGCATGCGCGACCAGGCCGCGCGGTTTCTGGAATTCGGCGCCGGTCCCACGGCCGCGCTGCTGCTGGACAACGCCAAGTGGCTGATCGAGCAGCGCGTGATCGATTTCCTGCGCGACGTCGGCAAGCACTTCACGGTGAACGTCATGCTGCAGAAGGAGTCGGTGAAGGCGCGACTCGATTCGGGGCTGTCGTTCACCGAGTTCAGCTACATGCTGCTCCAGGCCTACGACTTCCTGCACCTGTTTCGCGAGCGCAAGTGCACGCTCCAGGTCGGCGGCAGCGACCAGTGGGGGAACATCACGGCGGGCGTGGATTTGATCCGGCGCATCGAGAACGCGGAGGCACACGGACTGGTCGCTCCGCTGGTGACGATGGCCTCGGGGAAAAAGTTCGGCAAGACGGAAGAGGGAGCGATCTATCTCGACCCCCAGCTCACGTCGCCGTACAAGTTCTATCAGTCCTGGATCAATACGGACGATCGCGACGTCGAGAGATACCTGAAACTGTTCACGCATCTTCCCGAGCCGGAGATCACGAGCCTTGTGGCGCAACAGGCCCGGAGTCCCGCCCAGCGCCCGGCGCAACGGGCGCTCGCGGCTGCCGTGACGGCGCTGGTGCACGGCGCGGAAGTGCTCTCGGGCGTGCAAGCCGCGTCCGCGATTCTGTTCGGTGAAGAGCAGCCGGAGGTCCACCCGCAGGTGTTCGAGATTCTGGCCGGCGAGATCCCCACGATCGCCGTCGAAGGGGAATCGGACGGCGTGGCGCTGGTCGATCTCGTGGCGCGCGCCGGTCTCGCCAAGTCGAAGAGTGAAGCGCGCCGCAGCATCGAGCAGGGGGGCATCTACGTCAATCAGCAGCGCGTCGATGACGCCGGCCGAACCATCGCGTCGGGGGACTGGATCGGCGGCCGCAATCTCCTGCTGCGCAAAGGGAAGAAGGAGTACGCGCTGCTGAGACGCGCGTGAAGGACTTGCCACCGCCCTACATCAGATCGTCCAGCACCTCGATCACCTTCTCCATCTCCTCCACCGTGTTGTAGCAGTGCGGCGAGAGCCGGATCGCGCCCTCGCGCAGGCTGCATACGACGCGCGCGCGCTTCATGCCGTGATACGCCTCCACCGGCTTCGCCGGCGCCACGCAGAGGATCGCGGAGCGGTGGCCGTTCTCGGTGGGCGATGTGATCCGCACGCCGTTCTCCTGCGCCCACTTCACGATCGGCTCGTGCGTCGCGCGCGTCACCTCAGCGATGTCGCGCACGCCCATCTCGAGCAGCAGCGCCAGCGACTGCGTCATGCCCACGAAGTCCTGATACGGCAGGGTGATCATTTCGAAGCGGCGGGCATCAGAACGGAACGTGGGATTGTACTCGGTGAGTCGCGAGAAATCGTCCGTGCCCTCAAAGGCCATCCAACCGGTGATCGTCGGCTCGAGTTTCGCGACCAGCTCCTTGCGCACGTACACGAATCCCGATCCCCACGGCGACAGCAGCCATTTCTGCCCGCCGCACGCCAGGATATCGACCGGCGTCTCCTGCACGTCGAGCACCGAATTGCCGACGCCCTGAATGCCGTCCACCACCAGGTACGTCCCGTTGGCGCGGCAGGCGGCGCCCAGTTTTTTCAGATCGGCGCGATAGCCGCTGGAGAACTGCACGAACGAGACCGCGAGCACGCGCACTTTGGGGTCGCGCAGCCGCTCTAGCAGATGCTCCTCGTCCGGCCATCCCTGCGGCGTGCAGCGTGCCATCTCGACCGTGATCCCCTGATCGCGCAGCAGCAGCCAGGGATAGACGTTGGCGGGGAACTCCTTGTCCGACAGCAGCACGACGTCACCCACCTTGAGCGGCAACGCGCGCGCGGCGAGGTGCAATCCGAAACCGGTGTTGGTGGCGAGGGCGATCTCCGACGGGTCGGCATTGATCAGTTGGGCTAGCCCGAGTCGCGCGGCGGCAAGGCCGGCGAACAGCTCGCGGTCGGGCAACAGGTGCGGCGCGGTACGTTTCGCCGTGAACTCATCGAGCGCGCGCCGGGTCCGCTCCGGTATGGGGCCGATGGAGGCATTGTTGAGATAGGTCGTATCCGCCGTCCACGGGAATTCCGACGTGCGCAGCGCCTTGAAGGTCTCGCGTAGCGCGCGGACGTGGGTCGGGTGGTAGGCGATCTCGGTCATGCCGCGCGACCCATGCTTCTGACGTCGAGCGCGTCCCGCAATCCGTCGCCCAGCAGATTGAGTCCCAGCACCGCGAGGCCGATCGCCACGCCCGGAGCGATCGAGACCCACGGCGCGACACGCAGCAAATCGCGTCCGTCGGCGACCATCGCGCCCCACGACGGGGTCGGCGGTTGCGCGCCGAGGCCGATGAACGACAGCGCCGCTTCGGCCATGATCGCGCCGCCGATGCCGAGCGTCCCCGCAACTATCACGGGCGCGATCACGTTGGGCAGCAGATGCCGCGCGATGATCCGGGCGTCTGACGCGCCCAGAGCGCGGGCCGCCTGCACGTACTCGAGACCGCGCGTCAGCAGGACCTGGCCGCGGACGATGCGCGCCATACCGGCCCAGCCGACGATACCGATGACGACGAACACGACGGGCAGCGACGGCTTCACCGCCGCGGCGATGGCGATCAGCAGCAGCAGCGACGGAAATGCGAGCGTCACGTCGGCGACCCGCATGATCAGGCCGTCCATCCAGCGGCCGTAGTAACCGGACACGAGTCCTAACGTCACGCCGAGCGCCAGGGCGATGCTCTGGCTGATCAAGCCGACGGCGAGCGACAGGCGGGCGCCGTAGAGCACGCGCGACAGCACATCGCGCCCCTGGGCGTCGCTGCCCAGCAGAAACGCGCCGGAGGGTGGACGCAAACTTGCAGAGAGGTCACCTCGGAATGGATCACCGGGAGCGAGCCACGGGGCGAGCATCGCCAGCAGCGCGAGGAGTGCGACGAGACCCAGGCCGAAGCGGGCCCAGCGATCGTGCGCGAGTCGTGTCCAAAACAGTGGCGCCGCCATGGGGGTCCCGACTACGTTACTCGGGACTTCACCCCGCGGGCAATGGGATACTGATGTGAAGCGAGACACACCGTTCACCCTCGTGCTGGGCGGGGGCGGGATCAAGGGGCTCGCCCACGTGGGCGTGCTCCAGGCGTTGCTCGAGCGCGGCCACCGGCCGACCCGCATCATCGGGTCGAGCGTCGGCGCGCTCGTCGGCGCCGCCTGGGCCGGCGGGATGGGCATCGCCAAGCTGCGCGAGATCGCGCTCAGCCTCAAGCGCAAAGAGGTGTTCGCGGTCGCGCATGCCGACATGGCGTTCAAGCGCATGCGCTCGCCCGCCCTGTTCCGGCGCGAGCCGCTCGAGCACCTCATCCAGCGCACCTGCGGCGACCTCAGCTTCCAACAGCTCGACCCGCCCGTCGTCGTCAACACCGTGGACCTGAACTCGGGGATGCAGGTGTTCTGGGGCCTGCCGGGGCTCGACGACATCCGGGTCGCCGACGCGGTGTTCGCGTCCTGTGCCCTGCCGGGATACTTCCCGCCGCACGAGATCGGCGGCCGGTTCTATGTGGACGGCGCCGTGGTCTCCAACGTCCCCTTCGACGCAGCGCGCGCGCTCGGCCCCGAGCTGATCGTGGCGGTGGACGTCTCGGCGTCGAGCGTGCTCACGGCCGACGCGCAGGATGAAGGCTTCGCGGGCGTGTTCGCGCGCGCGACCGAGATCCTGATGACGACGCTGCTCGAGCAGCGCGTGCGCACCTGGACGACGCCGCCGGTCTACTATATCCAGCCGCGCGTCGAGCACGTCACGATGTTCTCGTTCGATCACCTGCGCGAAGAGGTCGAAGAGGGATATCGCGCGACCGCGGCAGCGCTCGACCGCGCCGATGATTGGCCGGAGCCGGGTGAGGTCGGCATCTATCCCAAGCGGCGCGTGCTGGTGCGCGTGGAGCGCGAGCGCTGCATCGGGTGCGGCACGTGTCTGGTGCATGGGCCGCAGGGGATGTTCGTGCTCGACTCGGAGCGGAAGGCGGTCGTGACGCAGCCGGATCAAGAGTGGTCGCCGATGGACGGCGGCTACATCCGCCACTGCCCGACGTACGCGATCATCGCACGACCTGCGGACCAAGCAAAGGAAATGCGGAAATCAGGCTGATTCGGTGGGTGCTACGACGAGACCTGTGATTCGATGTCCCGCAGGTCGCGGATGACACGGTCCCAATTGTAGTAAGTCTCGATGGACTTGCGGCCCGCCTGCCCGAGCCGCCGCGCCAGCAGCTGGTCGCCGAGCAGGCGTTTGAGCGCCGTCGCGACCGCCTCCGGGTCGTCGGGATTCACCACGAGCCCCGTCTCGCCGTCATGGACCGCTTCAGCCAGCCCGCCCGATTGACCCGCGATCACCGGCAGGCCGCTGGCGCTCGCTTCCGCCAACGCCACGCCGAATCCTTCGACGCGCGAGCCGTCGGCGCGGCGCGACACGCCGATGTAGGCGCTCGCGATGTTGAACACGGCCGGTAGCTCCGCCTCGGGCACGTTGCCGACGAAGCGCACATGATCGGCGATCTTCAGCTCCTCGGCGAGTCGCTGATATTCCTTGCGCTGCTTGCCACTGCCGACGATCAGGTAGTTCACGTCGAGGCCATCGTGCCGGCACTGCGCCACGGCACGCAATGCCATGTCCACGCCCTTGTACGCCTCGAGCCGCGCGACCGTGAGCACCCACGACGCCTGCCCATTGAGGTGATAGCGCGTGCGGACGGCGTGGGTGTCGATCCCCGGACGAAACTGTTCGGGGTCGGTGCCGAGGGGAACGAGGCGCACACTCTCGGCCAGGGGATCGAGGCCCAGCTCGCGCAGCACCTTCTGTGCCTGCTCACGCGTCCACTGGCTGTTGGCCACCACGGCGACCGCGGATCCCAGCAGCGCCTTCGCCGTTTTGCGCGCGAAGCGCGAGTGATGGATCGCGTGCAGCTCCTTGAGCAGGTCGCCGCCGTGCACGAAGACACCGTACTTCGTGCCGACGCGCTCGTGCATCCATTTCGCCGGATAGGTGCAGGGGCGGATCGAATCGCACCATGCGAAGTGCGGCTTGTGCTGCCGCGCGAGCGACGCGACGCGCCGCGACCAGAACAGCAGACCGGCAAGATTGCGCAGCGCCTTGCTCGGCACCGGTAAGCGATCGACCACCGCGCCGCTGAAGCGGACGTCCGAGTCCTGGGAGTCGCGATGCTGGCCCGTCGAGACGAGCAGCTCGCCCCGCGGGTAACGGCGCGTGAGCTCGCCCATCATCCGGGCGATGCCGGTCTGCATCGGCGGGAATTCGCCGGTCAGCAGGAAGGTCTTAGCCACGAGGACGCTGCACCCTCCCAATGTTAATGGGAGCGTTCCCCCGCGAGCAATTCCTCGATCTTGTCCTTGAGACGCTGGCTGGCGCGGCCGTCCAGCCCGTGGAAGTAGTAAGCCCGTTGCTCGTCAGCGGCTGCCCGCATGGCAGGCGTAGGGTGCAGCGCCTGCTCGATCGCCTCACCGAGGCGGTCGGGCGAATCCACGTGCACGAACGCGCCCTTCAAGAACTCGCGGTTGTCCTCGGTGAGTAGTGGTTGGCCGTCGCTGTGAACCAGGTCGTCGCAGGGGAGGTCGTAGACGATGCCGGTCTTGCCGAGGGCCAGGAAGTCGAAGACCGTGCTGGAGGCTTCACTGACCAGCGTGTCCACAGCCGCCATGTATGGCACGATGTTGTACTCGCTGGGCGGCAGCAGCACGCTGTGCGGGTACTTTTTGACCCGCCGCTCGAAGATCCGGTGCTGCCGGTGCGGGGCGTACTTTCCCATCCAGCTGTAGTGATGGAGCTTGACGATCAGGTTGTAGCGGTCCCGGGTCGCCTCGAAGATCGCGTCTTTCACATCGTACATGCAGGTGGGCTTGTACGTTGGCGCAAACAGCACGGTTGGCCGGTTCGGATCGAGGCCCCAGCGCCGCAGCAGCTCCGCGCCGGCGCGGTATCGGCCCTGGAAGTACCAGTCCAGCTTGGGCAGCCCGATCAAGTGCACCTCGCTCCTCCCCTGAAAACCGGACTGTTCGATCCGCTCCACGCGGTACCGGCCTTCGACGAAGATCTGGTAGCGGGTGTCGAGATTCCTGGCGAGGTTGCGATACAGAATATTCTTGATCCCCGTGCCATGGTTGAGGAAGCAGAGGAGGGTTCGGCCATACGCCTCAGCGCGGACCGTGTCGCCCGCGATCACGACATCGAAGCCGCGCTTCTCATCCGTGAAACGGTAGCCCTGGCGGATCCACTCATCCACGATCGGCGGCCGATAGCGGAAGTTGACGAAGAACCGCCGCACGCGTTCCTCATCCAACGCGAAGAAGACGTCGTAGCGGTCGTCGCCTTGAAACAGCTCGATCACCGGGTCGAACGCAGCTTTGTGGTAGACGAATCCGATTTTGAACAGCACTCGTCGGCGGGGGGGGCGCTGGGTCATCCGTACCGAGCGCGGTTGGACTGCGCATGTTCATAGGCAGCCGGCGTATCGATGTCGATCCAATGGCTGGATGCCGGGATCGGCACCGCCTCGAAGTCGTCCGCGGCGATGAGCTCCCGCACCCCCTCGGTGATGCTGTCACGGCCCCGGCCGATCTGCCGCCCCATCGCGTCGAAATACCGGCGGGTGAGCCGGAAAATACCGCAGTCGACGGCGTTGAAGTCAGCCAGCTCCTTCCCGATCCGGGTGATCCGGCCCGCATCGACCCAGACCTTGGTGGCGTCCTCCAGGTCGTGTACCAGCTCGATGCGTGGATCGACGAGCAGTTGATTGCGGCCGGCCGGCGCGTCGATCATCGCCCGCAGCGCCGCGGGAGAGACGAGGTGGTCCGACATGGACAGCAGAATCTCCTCGTCCGGGTCTAGCACCGTACCCGCCAGGTGCACTGAAATCCCGTTGCCTCGCTGCCATTCCGGATTCCTGACTACGCTGACCGCGTAACCGAGGTTACCGTTGGCGGTGAGGTACTCGACGATCGCCTCCCCCCGGAATCCGACGATCACGATGAATTCAGAGATCCCCGCCGCGGCGAAGTTCTGCATAATGCCGGAGAGAATGGTCCCGCTCCCGAACCGCAGCAGAGTCTTCGGAGTGTCGTCGGAGGAGCTCGCGAGCCGGCTTCCCCGTCCCGCGGCAGTGATGATGGCCCTCACGAAGCAGACATGCCAAGGACGTGCTCGTACACTGCGGCCGTCCGCTCCGCCGCCAGTCGCCAGCTGAATCCCGCCGCGCGAGACAGCGCGCGCTGGCGGAGCTGATCGCGCCATTCACTATCCTCCAGCACCCGCACGATCGCCGCGGCCAGTTCGCCTGGATCCAACGGATCGTCCACGAGCGCGGCCGCGTCGCCCGTGACCTCAGGGATCGAGCTCGTGTTGGCGGCGATCACCGGGCACCCGCAGCGCAGTGCCTCGAGCAACGGCAGCCCGAACCCTTCGAGCAGTGAGGGGAACACCAGCGCGTCGGCCGCCGCGTACCACAGCGCCAACCTCGCGTCGGAGACGTCATGCTCGTAGCGGACGTGGCGCTCCAGCCTCATGCGCCTGATGAGCCGGCCGGCGCGGTGGCTCCGCCCCCCCACGCGGATCAGCAGCACCTCCGGGACCCGGGCGGCAACGAGGGGAAGTGCGCGGAGCAGTGTTTCCACGTTCTTTCGCGGCTCCTCACTCCCCACATGGAGCAGGAGCGGCCGGTCCGGGAACACGCCGAGCGCTGCGCGAGCGTTCGACCGGTTCGCGGGCCGGAACGGATCGCCCGTCCCCCACGGAGTCACGAATGTGTGCTGAGCCGGGTAGGGGAAGCGCGTCAAGAAATCCTGGCGGGAGAACTCCGATGGGAAAACAATGGCGGCGGCGCGCTGCAGCGCGGCAATGTGACGCTTCCGAATCTGGGTGGAGATCCACGGGTGGTTGCCCGGATAGCGGAGCGCGACAAGGTCGTGAACGGTCACGACGGCCGGTCCCACGTGCCGCACGCTGTGCCCCATCATCTGGCTCGTCACGTGGTAGAGCGCGTACCCGCGCGGGATACGCTGCGGGTAATAGTAGCGGGAGGCGAGCTGGTACAGCGTCCCGTAGCCCGACTGCTTTTCCCACCACGGGCGGCGCTGCATCGTGATGTCGTTTGCATTCCCATTGCTCCACGCTGTGGCGTCGGCGTGCCGCGGCACGTTCTGCAGCAAGAGATGGACGGAGTGGCGCGCCGCATACAAAGTCCGCAGCTCGGAGTACAGACCCCGGACGTAGCGCCCGATCCCACCTGACAGATGGTCGTTGACGAGAAGAATGCTCATCGATGATGATGAATCATGTCCCGAAGCTAGTTATACTGGGACCTCGATGCACGTCGTAGTCGCGTCCCATCACCGGCTCCCGGTCGAAGGTTATGGCGGACCGCAGCGCGTCGTCGTCGCGCTGGTGCGCGGGCTCGCGGCACTCGGTCATCGCGTCACGATTCTCGCGCAACCGGGGACGAAACTGCGCGAGGCGACGAGGATCGTGGACGTCGCGCCGCGGCTGCTCAAGGACTCCGGCGTCGATCTCAACCGTTTCATCCCCGACGGCGCCGACATCCTGCACGCGCATTTTCCCATGAAGAAGGGGCCCAAGGATCTTCCCTTCGTGCAAACGCTGCACGGCAACTGGAAGCCCGACACGCCCCTCCCCCCGAACACGATCTTTCTTTCCCGCGACCACGCCAAACGACACGGCAGCACGATCTTCGTGTACAACGGGCTCGACCCCGCCGAATACATCTTCCGCGGCCGTAAAGAGCAGTGGGACCTGTTTCTCGGAAAACTGCACAGCGACCGCGGTTACCAGTGGGCGGTCGACGCCGCGAAGCGCACGGGGCGCCGGCTGATCATCGCCGGCGGCTGGCGGCCCACCTTCACGGGCGGGATCAAGTACGTCGGCGAGGTCGGCGGCAGGCGCAAAGCGGTGCTGCTCGCCCGCGCCCGCTGTCTGTGGATGCCGGCGCAGTGGGACGAGCCGTTCGGGTTGCCGACCATCGAGGCGCTGTTCTCGGGCACTCCCGTGCTCGGGACGCGGCGCGGCGCGCTCCCCGAAATCGTGACGCCGGCGGTGGGCGTGCTGCGCGACACGCTCGACGAGCTGATCACCGCGGCGGAGAAGGTGACGACGCTCGATCCACGGGCGTGCCGTGAGCGCGCCGAGCGGCACTTCACGCACCTGGTGATGGCGGAAGCCTACGTGCGCATGTACCAGCAGATGCTGCAGAAGGGCGAGCTGAAATAGACCGCCCGCTGCAGCGCGTCCTCATCGTCGCGGCGCTGCTGCGCCTGCTCGCCGCCGTATTCAGCCAGGGCTACCTCGCCACCGACGACCATCACGTGGTCGTCAACGCGGCCGATCAGATCGCCAGCGGTACGGGAGTGGCGACGACCTACGCGCGATCGGTGCTGTTTCCGGGGGTCATCGGCGCCATCATGGCGTTGGGTCGCAACATCGGGATTCACGATCCCGGCCACGAGATGCTGCTGGTGCGCCTCATCCAGGCCGCGTATTCGCTGCTCGCCGTCTACTTCGTGTACCGCATTCTGGAGCGCTCGCTCGGCAAGGACAGCGCGTTGCTCGGCGGCCTCCTTGCGGCGGCGTTCTTCGCGATGCCGGTGACCGCGGTGCATCAGCTCGAGGAGTCGGTCTGCCAGGTGCCGCTCCTGGCGGCGTGCTGGTGGTGGCAACGCACGGAAGACGGCCATCAGCCGGCAGCCGTCTGGGGCGCATTGGCCGGTGCGGCTCTCGGAACCGCCCTGATCCTGCGCTTTCCCTTGATAGCCTTTGCCGCCGCATTCGTCGTACTGGCCCTGTTCCGCCCCGCGGCAAGCAACGCGAAGCTCGCGTTCCTGGGCGGCCTTGCGTGCGTGATCGTGCTGCAGGGGTTCAGCAATGCGGTGGTCAACGATCAGTGGGGGTACTCGTTCATCCACCGGCTCGGAGCCATGCTGCATCCGCAACGCATGGCCGTGGAGTCCGACGGATTTCCCAGCGCCCCGCCGTGGCACTACATCCTCACGCTGCTCGCGGCCTTCATCCCTCCGGTATCGATCCTGTTGCTCGCGGCAGCGGTCAAGGGGGGGGGCGGGGGGAGCGCGCGGCAGCTGTCCCTGCTCGGCATCCCGACGCTCGCGTTTTTCGTGAGCCATAGCGTGATCGCGAACAAGCAGGAACGGTTTCTGCTGCCGATTCTGCCGATCCTCTTCATCCTCATCGTCGCCGGCCTTCCCTGGCTGGCGGCGCGGATCACGGTTCGCCGGGCGTATCGCGGCATGTGGTGGTACTTCTGGATCGTGAACGCCGCGTTGCTGATCGTGCTGACGTTCAGTTTCACCAAGCGGGACCGCGTCGCGCCGTTGCTGTACGTGTACCGGCGGCACGACGCGACGGGTGTCCTCATTGCGCAGTACAACCAGACGTTTCGTGTGCCCGACTACTATCTGGGGCGACCGAAACCGGCGCTGCTGGTGCTGCAACAACGGGATTCGGTGCCGGTCACCGGGTTGGCAATCAATTACGTGGTGTTGTACAGCGACTCAGCGGATGCGGATCGCGTGTTTTTGGAAAGCACGTTGCACAAGCGACTGACGTTGCTGACGGTCATCACCCCGAGTCTCGCGGACCGGCTCGCCCACGCCATCAACCCGCGCCACAACAAGGCCCGCAACGCCGCCGTCTACACGACTTTGTAATTGCGAAACTCGAAGACTCGCGCGCCCGTCAGCCGCTCGATCCAGTCGGAGATGTAGAGACGGATATGGCTGAGCTTGAGGTCGCGAGGGCCGACCACTCGCTCGGGGTCGTGGGCGCGCTCGCGAATCCATTCCGCGGCCGCGCGGGGATGCGTGCCCGTGAACGGCTTCAGGAGCGGGATCCAATCGAGGTGACCCGCGCCTTTCAGCTCCTGCTCGAGCCGCTGCTTGGCCCAGGGATAAATCGTCCGCGAGATCTCGCGCTTTTGCCGGATCGCCGCGGCCGGTCGCGCCCAGCCATAATGGAACATCTCCGCATCGGTGGGGCGCGCGCGAATTTTCCGATGACCCGGTCCGACGCGAAAGCCTTGCGCGCCCTGAAAGGCACGAATATCCCTGCCGAGGCGCACGCAACGCACTTCCCGCCGATACCAGCGCCGGTTCGTCGCGATGCAGTCGAACCCACCGTAGAAATGGAGATATTTCACCAACAGGCCTTCGACGTGGCTCTCCTTGTCCCATGCGGCGACGTTCTCCTTGAGCAGGCGCGCGCCACGCTCGTGCAGGACTTCGTCCGCCTGGATGTAGATGCCCCAGGTGCCGCGGCACGCCTCCATCGCGCGCTGCGTTTCGCTGGAGATCATCCGATTGCCTTTGCTGAAGTCCCACACCGTGTCGAGAATGCGGACGCGCGGGTCGTCGATCGCGGCCACGAGGTCGCGCGTGTCGTCTTCCGATTGCCCGACGTTGACGACGACTTCATCGCACACCTCGAGCACCGAGCGAATCGCGGGGACGATGGGGAAGTCGATTTTGACGGCGTTGCGAACGAGGGTGAAGCCCGAAAGCATGTCAGGTCCGGAACTGAAGGTTGTACAGGCGCCGATACAGGCCGTCGGCGGCGAGCAGATGGTCGTGACTGCCCCGCTCCACGATGCGCCCTTCCGCCAGCACGACGATGAAGTCGGCGTGCTGCACGGTCGCAAGACGATGCGCGATGACGAACACGGTGCGGTGCGCCATCAGGCGGTCGATCGCCTCCTGCACCAGCCGCTCCGATTCGGTGTCCAGCGCACTGGTCGCTTCGTCGAGAATCAGGATCGGGGGATCGCGCAGCAGCGCGCGGGCGATCGCAATCCGCTGGCGCTGGCCGCCGCTCAGCCGTGTGCCCCGCTCGCCCAGCAGCGTGTTGTAGGTCTCGGGCAGCCGCATGATGAATTCGTCGGCATTGGCCGCGCGCGCCGCGGCGCGCACCTGATCCAGCGGCACGTCCTTCAGGCCGTAGGCGATGTTCGCGAGCACGGTGTCGTTCAGCAAGACGGTTTCCTGCGACACGATGCCCATCAAGCGCCGCAGCGAGGTGCGGGTATAGCTCGTCAGCGGTACTCCGTCCATCACGATCTCGCCGCGTGTCGGCTCATAGAACCGCGGCAGGAGATCGACCAGCGTCGTCTTGCCGGCGCCTGACGGGCCGACGATCGCCACGACCTGCCCGCGCTCCACCTCGAGATCCACGTCGCGCAGCACCGCTTCCGACGCCTCGTACTCGAACGACACGCCGCGGAACTCGATCCGCTCGTTGAACTCCGCCGTGGTCTCCCCCGGCTTGTCGCCTTCGGCCGACGGCAGGTCGAGCACTTCGAACACGCGCTCGGCCGATGCGGCCGCGGACGCCATGATCGCCGGATAATTCGACACCGACTTGATCGGCGACATCAGCCGCAGGCTCACCGCGAGGAACGTGATCAACACCGCCGGGTCGAGGGTCGCGGCGGTGCCGAGCGCGAGCCGCGTCCCCACGACGAGGATCAGCACGATCATGACGCCGCCGAACACTTCGCTGACGGGACTCGTGAGGCTCGAATAGCGCTGCGCGCGCAGCACGCGCTTGCGGTAGCGCTCGGCCAGCTCGCGGAAGCGCCCGAGCTCGAACGCCTCCGCCACGTACGCCCGCACCAGCTTCGCCGACGCGATCATCTCGCCGACGTGACTGGTGACTTCGCCGCGCTCGGCGGCCAGCTCGCGCGAGCGGCGCCGCAGGCGGTTGATCATCGGGCGGATGATCAACAGCAGGACCGGCGCGAGCAGCAGCGACAGTAGCGCCAGCCGCACCGACAGGCCGAACAGGATGACGACGTAGACGATGATGACCACGACGTTCTGCAGCAGCGACGCCAGCGCCGCGCTCACCGCCGTCTTGACCTGATCGGTGTCGCTGATGATGCGGGCGATGATCTGGCCGCCGCGGGTGCGCTGGAAATAGCCGAGCGGCAGCGTCTGGAGGTGCTGGAACAGCCGAATGCGCAGGTCGCGGACGACGCCTTCCTGAATCGACACGCTGCCGAGGGCGGAGAGGTACTGCGTCAGGTTCTTCAGGAGCAGCGCGACGAGCAGCACGACGACGACGTTGCGCAGCGCGATGTCCGGCGTGCCCGCCTGCAGAAACGGCCCGGCGATCTTGTTGAGCACGGTCTCGACGTGCGAGCCGCCCTCGGCGGGCAGCGCGGCGTTGCCGAACAGCGTGCGCAGGAACGGGATCAGCAGCACGAACGTGAAGCCGTCGAGCACCGACGACACCACCGTCGCCCCGATCGTGGCGGCAAACAGCGAGGTGTAGGGCCGCAGCAGCGACAGCAGTCGAGCGCCGCGGCCCATCAGCGCGATCGGCGCGGCGTGAGCAACGCGACGGGCAAAATCATTTCCTCCGGCGTCGCCCCGCCGTGCAGGAAGGCGCCGCGATAGCGCGCCTGGTATTCGCGCAGCTTGGTCGGATACACGAAGAAGCGGTCGCCCGTCGCCAGCAGCAGCCGCACGCCGAGGCCTTTCGCCGGCAGCCCAAAGGCCTTCAGGTCTTCGACCATGATCGCGGCCTCGGGGTCCTCGGACCGGAGGTCTTCACCGAACTTGTAGCGCAGGTTGGCGGTCGCGTCGCGCTTGGCGAACACCGTCGCCGGCGTCTCGCAGTGGATCGAGCCGTGATCGGTGGTCAGCAGCACGGGGACGTTGCGCCGCTCCGCCTCTTCGAGTGCCGCGAGCACGGGCGAGCGCTCGAACCACGTCCGGGTGAGGCCGCGCAGCGCATCGGCGTCGCGCGCGACTTCGTAGAGGATCGCGTTTTCGGAGCGGCCGTGCGTCAGCTGATCGATGAAGTTGAAGACGAGCGCGGTCACGCCGGGCTGCGCCAGGTGCGCCGGCAGGCGCCGCAGCAGATCCGTGCCGTCGGCGGCGGTGAACAGCTTCTCGTAGCGCACGGGGACGTCTTCGCCCACCAGCTCGCGCAGCTGCTCGGTCAGCAGCTCCGCCTCGTGCGCGTTGAGACTCTCGTCGTCGGTCGGCGCGCCCCACCACTCCGGATGCCGCGCCGCGATTTCCATCGGAAACAGGCCGCTGAAGATCGCGTTGCGTGAAAACGGCGTCGCGGTCGGCAAAATGCTGTAGTAGTGGGATTCCTCCAGGTCGAAGAGCGGCGTGATCAAATCGCGCAGCACCTCCCACTGATCGAGCCGCAGGCAGTCGATCACGATAAACACGACCCGGCCGGTGCGCTTCAGCGCGGGCACGAGAAACTCCGCGCCCACGTCCACCGACAGCGGCGGCCGGTCGCGCTCGGGATCGGCGAGCCAGCGCGGGTAGTTCCTGGTGATGAAACCCTGGAAGTCCTTCCGTAAGCTCTCCTTCAGATTGCGCAGCGCTTCGGAGAGTCCGGGCTCGTCGCCGGCGGCGAGCCGCACCTCCCAGCGTGCCAGCTCGGCGACCAGCTCGCTCCATTCGCGCCACGCGAGGTTTGCGCCGCGGCGGCCCTCGAGCTCGCGAAAGCGCGTGACGAAGTCGCGCGCCAGCCGCTGTTGGCGGATGCGGTCGCCTTCGAGCAGGCGCGTGACGACCGACAGCACCTGGCGCGGATGCACCGGCTTCACGAGGTAATCGTCGATCTCGATGCCGATCGCGTCGCGCAGCAGCCCGTCGTCCTCGCTCTGCGTGACCATCACGACGGCCATGGCGGGGTCGATGGCACGGATCTCGGGGATCAGCTCCAGGCCGCGGCGGCCGGGCATCTGCTCGTCGAGCAGCACGACGCTGTAGGGCTGGCGCCGCAGCATGGCGAGCGCGTCGTCGCCGTGCGCCGCCTGCGCCACCGCAAATCCCTGCTCCTCCAGAAAGCGGCGGTGCGCGGCGAGCCCGTCGACTTCGTCGTCAACCCAGAGAATGCTTTTCGGTCGCGGCATCTTTCGAGACAAGCTAGTCCCGCTGGCGAAGCCGGGCAACGCGCGACTACATTGGCCGCGTGTTGCGAGTCCTGTGCGTCCGGTTCAGCTCCATCGGCGATGTCCTCCTCACCACTCCCCTCGTGCGCGCGCTACACCGCCGCCATCCCGAAGCCGAGCTGTACTTCGTCACCAAGCGGGCGATGGCGCCGCTCGTGATCGAGAACCCCCATCTCACGGACGTCATCGCGCTCGAGCCCGGGGAACGGATCACCGATCTCGCCCGCCGCCTGCGCGCGATCGGCCCCACCCATGGGCTCGATCTGCACGGCAGTCTCCGCAGCGCCGCGCTGCGCTGGCTCGTGCCGTGCCGCTGGTCCGGGTATTCGAAACGCAAACTCGCCCGCACCGCGTTGATCTCGACCAAAATCAATCTGTACGGCAGGCACGTGCCGGTTCCGGAGCGGTACTTCGAAGCCGCCCGCGCGCTCGACGTGGCGCCGGATGGTGGACCGCCGGAGTTCTTTCTCGCGCCCGCGGCGCGGGCGCACATGACGCACTGGCTGCCGGCAGTCGGGGGGGGGCTCGAGCAACAGCGGTTCGCCGTGATTGCGCCCGGTGCCGCCCATGCGACCAAGCGCTGGCCGCTGCGCCACTGGCAAACCCTGACGGAGCGGCTGCGGCAGCTCGGCTACGGCATCGTCGCCGTCGGCGGGCCGGAGGACCGTGAGCTCGTGAACGGACTTGGCGCGGGCGTCGTCAACGTCGCGGGAGAATTCACGCTCCAGGAAACCGGGGCGTGCCTCGCGCGCGCGTCCGTCGTCGTGTCCGGCGACACCGGCGTGATGCACATGGCGACGGGCGTGGGCGCCCGGGTCGTCGCGCTGTTCGGGCCAACCGTCGAGCCGTTCGGCTTCTTTCCGTACACGAACGGCGCCGTCGTCCTGGAGCGCGATCTGCCGTGCCGTCCCTGCTCGGCGATGGGGACGGAGCGCTGCCCGCTCGGCCACCATCGCTGTCTGGAGGATATCCTGCCGGATCAGGTGGCTGCCGCCGTACAGCGGCTCGTCGCGTGAGCACGCCCGCCGAGGAGCGGCTCGTCACGCTCATCGCCGAGTCGGCGCGCGGGCCGCAGCGCGAAGGCCTGTTCGCGCTGTGGCTCATGGTGCGCGCGGCCGAGGCGTTGCTGCCGCCCTCGCCCGTGAGCGCGAAGAACCACCGCCGCCGGCTGCAGGCCATCGAGACCCGCCTCGGCAGCCTGGCCCTCCCCGCCCCCCTCAAGCGCGCGCTCACCGCGGCGCGGCAGCACCTCGAGACGGCGACCCCCAACGCCGCGGCGCTCGTGCTCAGCCAGCTCACCGCGCCGGCGCGTGACGTGCTCGGCGTCGAGGCCGCAGATGCGGTCACCGTTGCAGCACGCAGCGCCAGATTGCATTTATAGACCATGGCCCCCCCTTCCCCTGCCCGCCGCTTCGAAAAACGTGCCTCGCTCGACAACCTCGTCGAGCGGGTGGACGCGCAGCGCCCCGGCGAGATCACCGGCGACACGATCCCGACCGGATTCGGCTCGCTCGACAAGTTGCTCGGCGGCGGATTGCGCAGGCGCGACCTGATTCTGTTGGGCGGCGATATCGGCAGCGGCAAATCGGCGCTCGCGCTGGGGATCGCGCTCCGCGTCGCGCAGCAATCGGTAGGCGTCGCCTACCTGTCGGGGGAGATGAATGAAGAGCGGCTCATGGAGCGCGCGCTCGCGATCGAGGGCAAAGTCGCGGTCGACGAGCTGCGGGCCGCCAAGCTGAGCGACCAGACCCGCGCCGGTGTCGGCGGCGCCGCGGTGCGGCTGCGCGGTCTGCCGCTCACGCTCTTGCCGCTCGCGGGCGAGGATTTCGAGACGGCCTTCGAGCGGCTCGACCCGCTGCGCCAAGTGGGGCTCGTCGTCGTCGACTATCTGCAGCTCGTGCCGCCACCGAAGGCGCGGACGACGCAGGACGAGGACACGGCGCTGGTGTTACGGCATCTCAAGGCGCTGGCGCTCGCGCGCGAGGTGGCGCTCCTCGTGGTCGCGCAATTGCCCCGCTTCCACGCGGAGCGTGACGATCAGCGGCCGACCCTCGACGACTACGGTGTGTTCGGCGCGCCGAAACAACACGCCGACGTGATACTTTCCGTGTTCCGAGAGGAGATGTATCGGCCCGGCGGCGGCGTGGAGGGGGCCACGGAGCTGATTGTGGCGAAGAACCGCAACGGTCCGACCGGCTTCGTGGACCTGTACTTCTATCGCCGCTGGATGCGGTTCGAGGATATGCTGGACCCCGACCGGTAGGCGTGTCCCTACCGTTTCGTGGAATCCGTCGGAATCACGCCGATCATCGTATAGGTCGTCCCCGGCCCACCCACGTTCGGCCGCAATGTGAGCCACAGCGGCCGCTTGTTCTGCTCCGCGTAGATCGTCACGGTGCCGCTGCGATCGCTGACGTTGCGCTTCACATCCCAGTGATTCAGCGGCAGCGCCTTCAGGAACCACGTCGCCACGGTCGTCACCGAATCGGGCGATGACATGACGAGCTGAGCCGCCTCCTCGCCTGCCGAGACGCTGACCATCGACGAGCGCGGATAGGCGAGCGTGCCGCTGAGGGCCTGGCCGGCGCGATGCCGGGTCTCGTCGGGGTTGTCCCCCGGACGTTCGCAGGCGGCGAGCAACGCGAAGACGACGATGAAACAGGTGGCGCGCGACATGGGCGGGAATCCTACCTGTGGCGCCGCGCGCCGGTCAAGTTATAGTTGGGAGCGGTGAGCGGGGAGCGAGGAGCGGAATATGGCCGGCCATAGCAAATGGAAACAGATCAAGCGGAAGAAGGCGGTCACCGATCAGAAGCGGGGCGCCGTCTTTACCCGCCTTATCCGCGAAATCACGATCGCCGCGAAGCAGGGCGGCGGTGATCCAGATGGCAACGCGCGGCTCCGCACCGCGATCGACGCCGCCAAAGCGGAAAACATGCCGGCCGACAACATCGACCGCGCGATCAAGAAGGGCACCGGCGAGCTGGAAGGCGTGACCTACGAAGAGGTCACGTATGAAGGATACGGTCCCGGTGGTGCCGCCCTGCTGATCCAGGCGACCACCGACAATCCCAACCGCACCGTGGCCGAGATCCGCAACGTCTTCCAGCGCCACGGAGCCAACCTGGCCGCCACCAACGCCGTCGCCTGGATGTTCGATCGCAAGGGGCAGATCGTCGTCGACGCAAGAGCGAACGAGGACGCGACGATGGAAGCCGCGCTCGACGCCGGTGCGGAGGATATGGAGAAAGAGGGCGACATTTACCTCATCACGACGCCGCCCACCCAACTCCAGGCGATCGATCAGGCACTGCGGGCGAAGCAGCTGCCGGTACAGAGCGCGGAGATCGCGCTGGTTCCCAAGAACACCGTGAAAGTCGAGGGCAGCGACGCCAAGCGCCTGCTGCAGCTCGTCGAGGGCCTCGAGGAGATGGACGACGTCGCGAAGGTGTTTTCCAACTTCGACATCGACGCCGAGGCGATGGCGGCGGTGACGGGATGACGTGAGGGTCCTGGGCGTCGACCCCGGCACCGCGATCACGGGCTACGGCGTGATCGAAACGGGGAATGGGAATGGAACCCCCCGGTTGGGCCGACTCATCGAATGCGGTGTTTTTCGCTTCGGACGCAACAATTCCCTGCCTCATCGTCTCGCAGAGCTTCACCACGAAATCGCGCAGCTCATCCGGCGTCACCAGCCGTCCGTGCTCGCCCTGGAGGACGCCTTCTATCATAAGAACGTGCGTACCACCCTCGTGCTCGGCCATGCACGGGGCGTCATCCTGCTGGCCGCTGAGCAAGAGGGCCTGGAGATCGCCCAGTATCCACCCGCCATGATCAAGAAGACGGTGGTGGGCGCCGGGGGTGCCCAGAAGTCGCAAGTCGCGACGATGGTGGCTCGGTTGCTGCGGCTCAAGCACGCGCCCAAACCGTCGGATGCCGCCGACGGCGTCGCGGCGGCCCTGACCTACATTCTGCGCTCATGATTGCGCATGTTCGCGGCCGTCTGGCCGCCAAGTCCGCCGACCGCGTCGTCGTCGAGACGCCGGGCGGGGTCGGGTACGAAGTCGTCGTGCCGCTCGGCGTCATGGAGCGGCTCCCCGCCAGCGGAGCCGAAATCACGCTCTCCACGGAGCTGGTGGTGCGCGAAGACGGCTGGGCCCTGTACGGCTTTCTCGACGACGCGGAGCGGCGTTTCTTCCAGCGGCTGACCAGCGTGAGCGGTGTCGGTCCCAAGATCGGCATCGCCCTGCTCTCGGCGCTCGGCGTCGAGCGGGGCGCGCGCGCGCTGCGCGAGAAGAACATCGCGCTGCTTTCATCCGTCAGCGGCATCGGCCGCAAGACCGCCGAGCGCCTCGCGCTGGAGCTGGGAGAAAAAGTGGAGGAGTTTACGGAGACCCCATCCGTGGCCGTCCCGGTTGGCGCCGAGGCGGCGCTCAAGGCACTGGAGCGGCTCGGTTATGGAACGGCGGAGGCTGATCGAGCCGTCCGGCAGGTGCTTGCCGGGAACGGGACCGAAGAAACCGAGGCTCTCGTGCGCCGCGCGCTGCAGATACTCACGACCCGATGACCGCCATCCCCGCTGAGGTGACCGCGGAATGGATCTGCACACGTTGCGGGTCCACGAACCGGCGGCTCGTGCCCGCCGGCGCCACGCGCGCGGAGGATGTGTGCCTCCAGTGTCATACGCGGCACGAGATCGAGCAGGATAAACGGCCGGTCCGCTGGCTGGCGCGGGCGAAGAAGCAATAATGGCGCGCGCCGAAATCACGACGCCTGAGGCGCTCGAGAGCGAGCGGTTGACCGACGCGGCGCTGCGGCCGTCGCGGCTGGACGAGTTCGTCGGCCAGGCCAAGGTCAAGGAGTCGCTGCAGATCGCGATCGACGCGGCGAAGCAGCGCAAAGAGCCGCTCGATCACACGCTGTTCTTCGGCCCGCCCGGCCTCGGCAAGACGACGCTCGCGCTGCTGATGGCCAAGGAATTGGGCGTCAACATCCGCACCACCTCCGGTCCCGTGCTCGAGCGGCCCGGCGATCTCGTGGGGATGCTCACCTCGCTCAAGGCGGGCGACATCTTCTTTATAGATGAAGTGCACCGCCTGCGGCCGGCGCTGGAAGAGTTCCTGTACCCGGCGATGGAGGAATTCCGGGTCGACGTACGCATTGCCGACGGCCCGCACGCCCAGACGCTGCCGATGCAGCTGGAGCGCTTCACGCTGATCGGCGCCACGACGCGGTTTGGTCTGCTGACCCCGCCGCTGCGCGCGCGCTTCGGCCTGGTCGAGCGGCTGCATTACTATCCGCCCGATGATCTCGTCCAGATCATCACCCGCTCCGCCGGCATTCTCGGCGTCGCAGCCGACGCGGCGGGCGTCGCGGAGATCGCGCGCCGCAGCCGGGGCACGCCTCGTGTGGCGAACCGGCTCCTCAAACGCGTGCGCGATTACGCGCAGGTGCGTGCCGGCGGCAAAATCACCGCGGCCGTGGCCGGCGAAGCGCTGAAGCGGCTCGACGTAGACGAGTTCGGGCTCGACGACATGGACGCCCGCATCCTCAAGGCAATCATCGAGATGTTCGACGGCGGTCCCGTCGGTGTGCAGACGGTCGCCGCGGCGGTCGGTGAGGATCCGGGGACACTCGAGGAGGTCTACGAGCCGTTCCTGATGCAGCAAGGCTTTCTCGCCCGTACGCCGCGCGGCCGCGTCGCCACGCCCGCGGCCTACCGTCACTTTGGATTTGTCCCACCAAAATCCGCTGAACAGGCCAGTATCTTCGAAACCTGATTGCGGATTGGGGATTGCGGATTGCGGATTGAAGAGGTGAGTGTCAAATCCGCAATCCACAATCCGAAATCCGCAATTCCACCCATGCAATTCCAATTATCGGACTTCGATTACGATCTCCCAAGCTCGCAGATCGCCCAGCATCCGCTCGCTGATCGCTCCGCGAGCCGGCTCCTCGTGCTCGATCGCGCAACGGGTACGACGCGGCACCTCCACTTTCGCGACCTGCTGGAGCTGATCCCCCCGGGCGATCTGCTCGTCATCAACACGTCGCGCGTCATTCCGGCACGACTCCGCGGGAAGCGGGAAGGGGGACAGGACGCCGAGTTCCTCGTGGTTCGCGAGCTCGCCGACGGGACCTGGCTCGCGATGGCGCACCCCGGCGGCAAGCTCAAGCCTGGCCGGCGCGTCACGTTCGGTGACGACAGCGCGGTGGAGATCGTGGAAGTGCTGGGCGGCGGGCTGCGGCGCATGCGATTCGCCGGCACGCTGGATGGGCAAGCCACGCTCGCGAAGTACGGTGAGGTACCGCTGCCGCCGTATATCCGGCGGCCTCCGACGCAAGCCGATCGGGAGCGCTACCAGACCGTGTATGCGACGCACGACGGCAGCGTCGCCGCGCCGACCGCGGGCCTGCATTTCACGGCGGAATTGTTGGCGCAGATCCACGAGCGCCGCACGCTGGTCACGGCGCTGGATCTCCACGTGGGACCGGGCACGTTCAAGCCGGTCGAGACCGACGACCTCGATAAGCACACGATGCACCCTGAGCCGTACGAGATTTCCCCGGGCGCCGCGAGCGGCATCAACCACAACCGCGGAAAGGTGTGGGCGGTGGGAACGACTGTGGTGCGAGCGCTCGAGTCAGCCGCTGACTCGCACGGTCAAGTGCGCGCCGGCGCGGGCGAAACGCGTCTCTTCATTCGCCCGCCATACGATTTCAAGGTCGTAAACCATCTGATCACGAACTTTCATTTGCCGCGCTCCACGCTGCTGATGCTGGTCTGCGCGTTCGGAGGATACGAGCGGGTGATGGCCGCGTATCGTGAGGCGGTACAGAAGGGATATCGGTTCTATAGTTATGGCGATGCCATGCTCATCATGTGATTGCGGATTGTCGATTGCGGATTGCGGATTTGACGTGCGCGGCTCAATCCGCAATTCGCGATCCGAAATCCGCAATTCCTAATGTTCGACTTCTGGATCGACGGTCAGTCGGGCGCCGCGCGCTCCGGTTCGCTGACGCTGCCGCACGGCACGGTCGAGACACCTGTGTTTATGCCCGTCGGCACGCAGGCAACCGTGCGCACGCTCTCGCCCGTCGATCTCAAGGCCGTCGGCGCGCAGATCGTGCTCGCCAACACCTATCACCTGCACGTGCGCCCCGGCGAAGACGTGATCGCGCAGCTCGGCGGGCTCCACAAGTTCATGGCGTGGGAGCGACCGCTGCTCACCGACTCGGGCGGCTTTCAGGTTTTCTCGCTGGAAGGCTTCCGGCGCGTGGATGAGGACGGAGTCGAGTTTCAGAGTCATGTCGACGGGGGCCGCCGCAAGCTGACACCCGAGACCGCCATCGACATCCAGGCAACACTCGGCTCCGACATCGCGATGGCGTTCGATCACGTCATTCCCGGCGGCGCGGACGAGGCGACTGCGCGGGATGCTCTGGAAAGAACGTTGAGGTGGTTGCGACGGTGTGCGAAAAGACATCGAGAATTGTTGGAAGGTGGGAAAGTCGGAAAGAGCGATCATTCCAACATTCCAACATTCCAACAGACTCTCTGGCCGATCATCCAGGGGGGGACGCTGCCGGCCCTCCGGACCGAGTGTCTCGACCGCATCATGGAATTAGGTCCCTGGACCGGCATCGCCATTGGCGGCCTCTCCGTGGGCGAGCCCAAAGACAAGATGTACGCCACGATCGACGTGCTGGAGGCGCGTCTGCCCGCCACCCTTCCCCGTTATCTTATGGGCGTCGGGTTTCCGCCGGATCTCGTCGCGGCGGTGGAGCGAGGCGTCGACATGTTCGACTGCGTGGCGCCCACGCGAGGCGGGCGCAACGGCTCGGCATTCACCCCAGAGGGCACGCTGAACATCCGCAACGCCGCGTTCCGCACCGACGCCGGTCCGCTGGATCCGAGCTGCGATTGTGAGACCTGCACGACGTATTCCCGCGGCTACTTGCGCCATCTGTTCGTCGCGGGCGAGCTGCTGGGACTACGGCTGTTGTCGCTGCACAACGTTCGGTACCTGATCCGTCTCGCCGCGGAGATGCGCGCCGCCATTCAGCGCGGCGGCGATGCCTTCGCAACCTGGGCGGACGACTGGCGCCGCCGCTATCAACACACAGGAGTCGCATGACGACCGCACCATTGCTGTTGCTGGTGTTCACCCCCTCGGGCCAGGGCGGCCTGGGGCTCAGCGGGTTCATCATTCAGATCGGCCTGTTCATCGCGATCTTCTACTTCCTCGTAATCCGCCCGCAGCGCCGCCAGCAGGAGACGCACAAACAGCTGCTCGCCTCGCTGCAGCGCGGCGATCAAGTCGTGACCACGAGCGGCATCGTCGGCGAAGTCGTGCACATCAAGGACGATCAGGTCACGGTGCGGAGCGGCGAGGCGAAGTTCGTGATCTTGCGCAGCGGCATCGCCAGCATCACCAACCGCACGGCCGTCGAGGTGAAGCCGGCGTGACGGTGCGGACGCTGCACGTCCTGGGCTCGCCGGTGCTGCGGCAAAAATCGCCGCCGGTCGCCGCGGTCGACGATGCGGTGCGCCGGCTGGTGGACGATCTGTTCGAGACGATGCGCGCGGCCAAGGGCGTCGGCCTCGCGGCCAATCAGATCGGCGTCGCCCGCCGGGTGGCGGTGGTGGATGTCGGCGCAGAGGCCCCGCCGCCGCTCGTGCTGATCAATCCTCAAATCGTGGAGCGCAGCGACGAGGAGGAGATCGCCGAAGAGGGCTGTCTCTCGATCCCCGAGATTTTCGGCGATGTGACGCGATCGGCGCGGGTCGTCGTGGAGGCGCTGGATCAGGAAGGCCGCAAGGTCCGCACGGAGGCGCACGGCTACAAGGCGCGCGCGATCCAGCACGAGATCGACCACCTCGACGGCATCCTGTTTCTCGATCACCTCAGCGCCGTGAAGCGGAATCTCCTGGTCGCGAAGTGGAAGAAGTCGCGCAAGGGAAAGAAGGGATATCTCAAGGAGGTCACGCCGGAGCCGGCGGGTGAACTGTAAGTGCGCGTGGTCTTCTTCGGTACGCCCGAATTCGCGGTACTATCACTGCGCGCGCTGGTCGGTGAAGGGTTCGACGTCGTCGCCGTCGTCACACAACCTGATGCACCGCAGGGACGCTCCCGATCTCAGCTGATTCCCCCGCCGGTCAAGGTCGCCGCCGAATCGGAAGACCTGCTCGTGCTGCAGCCGGAAAAGCCGACCGATCCGGCATTTCTCAAACAACTCCGGGACCTGAAGCCCGACATCGGGGTCGTCGTCGCGTACGGCCACATTCTCAAGCCCGAGCTGCTGGCACTGCCGCCGCGCGGCATGGTGAACGTGCATCCGTCCCTGCTGCCCGGCCTGCGCGGCGCGGCGCCGGTCGAGTGGGCCATCATCCGCGGCCACGAAACGACCGGCGTGACGATCATGCAGCTGGACGCCGGGATGGACTCCGGGCCCGTGCTGCACCAGATCCCCCACCGCATCGGGTCCGACGTGACGGGCGGGGAGCTGGCGGCGCATCTCGCGGAAATGGGCGCGCAGGCGCTGATCGAAACGCTGGCGATGCTCGAGCAGAGCGATCCGCCGCCCCAACCCGTCCCGCAGAACGAGAGCCGCGCGACGTTCGCACCCAAGCTGACGCGCGAGACGGCCCGCATCGATTGGACGAAGGACGCGCGTGCGATCGGGTGCCTGATCCGCGGGCTCGATCCGCGGCCCGGTGCGTGGACGGAGTTGGAGGGTGCGGAGATCAAGCTGTTCAGCCCGAAGGTCATGGAGCCTCCGTTTCCCGGCGCGGGCGCGCCCGGCCAGGTGCTTTCGGCCCAGGGCTCCCTCGTCATCGCGACGGGGGTCGCCGCCGTCGAAGTCTTCGAGGTGCAACCCGCCGGGAAGGCCCGCATGCCGGCCGAGGAATGGCTGCGCGGCGCGCGCCTGCAGCCCGGCGCCAGGTTCTCGTGAGAGCGGCGCTGCCGCGGCTGCACGCGATCACCGATGAGCGTATCGCGCGGCGGTCCGACCTCGACGCGGTCGCGCGCGCCCTGTCGGATGGCGGCGGCTCGGACCTGGCGTTTCACGCCCGAGGGCGGGAGCTCACGGGGCTCGAGCATTACAGCTTGTCAGTCCAACTTTCCAACCTTCCATCGTTCCTGTTCGTGAACGACCGCCTGGACATCGCCCTGGCGGTTCCATCGGCCGGCGTCCAGCTCGGTCAGGGCAGCCTGCCCGTCAGCGCCGCCCGCGCGCTCAATCCGCTGTGGTGGATCGGCAAGTCGGTTCACGACTTGGCCGAAGCGGAAGCCGCAAGGACGGAAGGGGCTGACTATCTTGTTGTAGGGCCGGTGTTCGCGACCGCCTCGCACCCGGGCCACACACCAATGGGCCTGGCGGGGCTCGAGCAGATCGTCGCCGCGGCCGAGGCGCTGGCGGTGATTGCCATCGGCGGCATCAGTGCCGATCGCGTGCGCGAGGTGCGAGCCAGTGGGGCATACGGCGTCGCGGCGATTCGGGCGTTATGGGACGACGCCGAGCCCGAGAAAGCCGCGCGGAGGATGCGGGAATGGATGTTGTGATCAATGGAGAGCGCAAACAGGTGACGCACGGCGCGACGTTGCTCGAGTTGCTGAAAGCGCTCGAGCTCGATCCGCGGGCAGTCGTTGTCGAGCACAATCGTCGTATTGTGCGGCGACCCGCGCTCGGCGACGTGAAGGTCAACGAAGGGGACGCGATCGAGCTGGTGCATTTCGTAGGTGGGGGATGAGGGAAGGGGGACGGGGGACGGGTGACTACCGCAGTTGAGACAATCCGGGATACTCCGCTCGAAATCGGCGGGCGGACGTTCCAGTCGCGCCTGATGGTCGGGACCGGGAAGTATCCCGACATGGATACGATGGTGCGCGCGATCGACGCGTCGGGCGCCGAGGTCGTGACCGTCGCGGTGCGCCGGGTGAATCTCGACCGCTCCAAGGAATCGAGCGTCCTGCACTTCCTCGACCCCAAGAAGATCTTCCTGCTCGCCAACACCGCCGGCTGCTACAGCGCGGCCGACGCGATCCGCTACGCGCGGCTGGCGCGCGAGGCGGGGTTCAACGACTTCGTGAAGCTCGAGGTGATCGGCGACGAGGAGACGCTCCTCCCCGATGTAGCGGGGCTGCTCGAGGCGGCGAAGGTGCTGGTGCAGGAAGGATTCAACGTGCTGGCGTACACCAACGAGGATCTCGTGACCGCGCTGCGGCTCGAGGATGCCGGCTGTGCGGCGGTGATGCCGCTCGCCTCGCCGATCGGCAGCGGGCTCGGCCTGTTGAATCCATTCAGCGTACGGACGATCAAGCGCCGGCTGCACGTGCCGGTGATCGTCGATGCCGGCGTGGGCACCGCGTCCGACGCGTGCGTCACGATGGAGCAAGGCGTGGACGGGATCCTGATGAACACCGCGATCGCCGCCGCACAGGATCCGGTCTCGATGGCGCAGGCGATGCGGCTCGCCACGATCGCGGGCCGCGCGGCGTATCTCGCCGGCCGGATGCCGCGGCGCGAGGTCGCGATGCCGTCGTCCCCCACCCGGGGGATGCTGGATTAAGGAAGCAACTGCCGCTCGGCGAGCGGCTCTGGAGATCCTGCGCGCGGTCCGAGCCGGCGCGCCCTTGGCCGATGCGCGCGACCGCCATCTCACGGGTCTCGCCGAGCGCGACCGCCGCCTCGCGTACGAGCTGTCGGCCGGCGTGCTGCGCCGCCAACGCGAGCTGGATGACGCGCTCGACCTGGGCCGCACCGATCCCCGCCTGCACGACGTCCTGCGACTCGGCGCCTACCAATTGCGTTGGCTCACGCGAGTACCGTCTCATGCGGCTGTCTCCACTTCCGTCGAGCTAGCCCGGGAGACCGTCGGTGAGGAAAGCACCGGGTATGTCAACCGAGCTCTGAGGCACCTTCATGGGGACGGGGGACGGGGGACGCGGGACGGGGCGACACATCCTGATTGGCTGATCAAGCGTTGGATGGCTCGGTATGGAAACTCGGAGACTCAACGCTTAATCGCATGGAACGACATGCGACCGCCGTTGATCCTCCAAGCGGTGCGCTGGAGTTTGGAACGTCTGGAGCAGGAACTTAGGGCCCGGGGGGTCGAGACGACGCGCGCTCCGTTTGGCGCCGGCTTGGAGGTGCACTCCACCCGTCCCTCGTCTCCCGTCCCACGTCCCCCAGATCTTCCGGGCTTCACCGAGGGCGGATGGATCGTCCAGGATCCCGCCCACGCGCTCGTCGCTCGCTTCGCGGCGATCCCGCCAGGCGATCAGGTGTACGACGCCTGCGCCGCGCCCGGTGGGAAAGCGGTGGCGCTCGAGGCTGCGGGCGCGCGGATCGTCGCCGGCGACGCGCGGCTGGAGCGGCTCGCGCGGCTCGCCGAGACGACTCGGCGCGCGGGAGTGGCGATCCGCTGCCTCGCCGCCAATCTTGAGGCGGCGCCGATTCGCGAGGACAGCCTCGCTGCGGTGCTCGTCGATGCGCCGTGCAGCGCGACGGGCACGATGCGGCGGCATCCCGACGCACGCTGGCGTCTCCACCCCGCGGTGTTTGCGCGGGCCGCGGCGCGGCAGTTGCGCCTGCTCCAGGCAGCCGCGCCGCTCGTGCGGCCGGGAGGGCTGCTCATCTATGCGACCTGCTCGCTCGAGCCGGAGGAAAATGAAAGCGTCGTGGAGAATTTTCTGAGCCGGCATGCTGATTTCTCCAGGGCGAGCAGCGATGCGGTGCCCGCCGAGCTGCTGACGGCCGCGGGCGACTTCCAGTCGCTGCCGCAACGCCACGGGATCGACGGCGCCTACGCCGCGCGCCTGTTGCGGGAGGGGGGGGGGGCTTCCTGATGCGCGTTCGCCGCCGCTTCGAGCCGCTTGAGGGTTTCAAAGTCACTCCCCGATTCTGGAAGTGGGTCGCCATCGGTACCGGCGCCGTCGTCGCTGGTTATCTCACGGCGTACCTCGTGCTGTTTCCCGCGGCGATTCTCCCCGGTCACCAGGTCGTGCCGCGGGTGCTCGGCCTGACGCTGGCCGAAGCGCAGAGCGAAATCCAGACGGCGAAGCTGCAGACCGCGGAGGGCGGCGCCGAACCCCATCCGACCGCCCCGGCGGGGATCGTGATCTGGCAGGATCCGCCGCCGGGCGTCATCGCGCCTGAAGGAACGAAGGTGACTCTGGTGTCGAGCGCCGGCCCATCCAAGATTCCGGTGCCGGATGTCGCCAACCTCGACGCGGGGCTCGCGCAATCGCTCATCGCGTCGGCGGGATTGGTGGTGAGTCAGGTGGAGTCGGTGCAGGCGGCCTCGCCCACCGGCCTCGCGATGATGACGCGGCCGCCGGCGGGAACGGCGCTGGCACCCGGCGCCGGGCTGACGGTGGTCGTGAGCCGCGGCGCGCCGACGATCCCGATTCCCGATCTGCTCGGCATGGCCTCCGCGGACGCACGGACGCGGCTCGAAATGGAAGGGCTGCAACTGGGGACCGTGACGCGGCGGCGCACGAGTGAAGCATCGCCCGGCACGGTCGTGGCGCAGACTCCCGCAGCCGGGACGCTGGCGGCGCCCGGCACGGTGGTGGACATCATCGTGGCTCGGAGTCCGCAATGACCAACGGAGGCATCCGCATCGCGCCGAGCGTGTTATCAGCTGATTTGGCGCGTCTGCGGGAGCAGGTCGAGCAAGTGCTGGAAGCGGGCGCCGACTGGCTCCACGTGGACGTCATGGACGGGCGCTTTGTCCCCAACATCACGTTCGGCGCCAACATGGTCGAGGCGCTGCGCAAGCTGACCGACAAGCCGATCGACGTGCACCTCATGGTGGTCGAGCCCGAGGACTACATCGAATCGTTTGCGGCCGCGGGGGCATCCGTGTTCTCGTTCCATCCCGAAGCCACAATTCACGTGCAGCGGCAACTCGATGCCGTAAAGAAAGCCGGCATGATGGCGGGCCTCGTGCTCAATCCCGCCACGCCGCTCGCGCATGCCGCAGAGGTGATCCGGGATCTCGATTTGTTGTTGATTATGACGGTCAATCCCGGATTCGGTGGACAGAGTTACCTTCCGGGATCGAACGACAAGATCCAGCGCGCCCACGTACTACGCACGACGCACGACGCACGCTTTTTCCTAGAGGTCGATGGTGGGATTACGCGTCAGACGATCGCAGCCGCACATCAGGCCGGCGCCGACACATTCGTCGCGGGCAACGCCGTGTTCGGCAGCGCTGATCCCGGCCGCGAGGTGCAGGAGCTGCGCCGGCGCTGCATGGTGAGCGTATGACGAACCGGCAACAATGGACGCTGATCGCCAGCGTCGTGATGACGGCAGTGTTCGGCGTCGCGCTCGCCATCAAGCTGCGGCCGCAGCTCAATCTGCTCGAGGTGGGATCCGCGGCGCCCGACTTCGACGCCGTGCAGCTCCCGACGGGCCGGCCGGCGAGCATCGAGGATTATCGCGGCAAGGTCGTGCTACTCAACATCTGGGCGACGTGGTGCGCACCCTGCAAGGTCGAAATGCCGTCGATGGAACACCTGCATCGCAAGCTCGCCGGCACCGATTTCCGGCTCGTCGGGGTGAGCGTCGATGAAGAGGACTCGACCGTGGTGAACAAGTTCGTGAAGGATCTGGGGCTGACGTTCGAGATCCTGCACGATCGCGACGGATCGATCCGCCAGATCTATCAGACCACTGGAGTCCCCGAGAGCTTCGTCATCGATCGCGACGGCGTGATCGTCAAGAAGGTCATCGGCGCGGCCGATTGGGATGCGCCGGTCAACGAGAACCTGATCCGCCGGCTGCTCGATGCGCGCTAGCCTGCTCCAGCTGATCACCCGTAACTGGCCCATCAAAGGCGCCGCGCTGTTTCTCGCGCTGATGCTCTACGTGGCGGTGCAGCTGCAGCAGCCGGTGACCACGAGCTTCGACGTCACGCTCAACCTCCAGCTGCCGCCGGGCCGCGCGCTGGTCCACAAGCCGCCCAAGGTCCGCGTCCAGATCTCCGGCAAGGGCAGCCAGATCCTGAAGCTGCGCTCGCTCGCCGGCGACATCACGCGGCGGGTCCCCGACACCCTCACGGCATCCACCTACACGATCCACCTCGACCCGACGGAGGTCGAGCTGGCGCTGCCGAAAGGCGCGGACGTGCGTGTGATGGAGGTCCGCCCCAGCGAGATCACGCTCGCGCTCGACAGCGTGGCGCGCAAAGAAGTGCGCATCGTCTCGCTCGTGACCGTGACGCCCGAGTCGGGCCAGTTTCTGCACGGTGGGCTCTCGATGACGCCCACGACGGCGCGCCTCGTGGGGCCGGAGAAGAGTCTCGCTACGATCGACTCGGTGACCACCGTGCCGATGGAAATCACGAGTGTAGCGGGCGGGTTCACGCGCAACGTGCCCATCGACACGATGCCGCTCGGCATCGTGCGGCTGTCGCCCAAGCAGGTAACGGTCACCGGCGAGATGGGGACCATCGCGGAGCGCTCGTTCGGCGGGATTCCGGTCGAGACGGGCGCCGGTGCCATCACGAGCTTCATCGTCACACCGGCACGCGTGTCCGTCGCCGTCCGCGGCCCTGAAGAGCGCGTGCAGGCCCTGACGCGTGACTCGCTGCGCGTGGTCGCCCACATCACCGGATCGAGCGGCGGCGTGGCGCGGATCACCGTCATCGCGCCCCGCGGCATCACCGCCCGCGCGATACCCGACTCGGTCACGCTGCGGCGGCGCGCCACGCCTCCAGTCCCGCGCCGTCGTGGCTGACGCCGTCCTCGGCATCGAGACGTCGTGCGACGAGACGTCCGCCGCAGTGCTGGTCGGCGGTGAGCTCGCGAGCCTCGTCATTCTGTCGCAGGACATCCACAAAGTCTTCGGCGGCGTCGTACCGGAGCTGGCGAGCCGGGCGCACCTCGCCGCGCTCCCGGCGGTGGTGGATCGCGCCGTGGCGGAGGCGGGCCTCGCGCCGTCAGCGATCGACGCGGTGGCCGTAACCGCCGGACCGGGACTGGCGGGCGCGCTGCTCGTCGGCGTGGTCTACGCGAAATCGTTCGCGTATGCCGGCAATCGGGCGCTCATCGGCGTGCACCACATGGAAGGTCACTTGTTCGCGCCGGCAGTCGAAGACCGTGACCTCGCGCCGCCGTTTGTGGCGCTGCTGGTCTCCGGTGGTCATACGCTGCTGCTCGACGTCCCCGCCTGGGGCCGCTACCGCCTGTTGGGCGAAACGCGCGACGACGCAGCCGGTGAGGCGTTCGACAAGGTCGCGACGCTGCTCGGGCTCGGATATCCGGGTGGCCCTGCGATCGAGCGCCTCGCGCAGGAAGGCGACCCCAGCCGCTTCAGCTTCCCTCGTCCCATGATCGCCGAGGGTTTCGAGTTCTCGTTTTCCGGACTCAAGACCGCCGTGCTGCATGCGGTGCGCGCGTCGGACGATCTGGACAGAGATCGCGCGCATATCGCCCGTGGCTTTCAGGATGCCGTCCTCGACGTGCTCGTCACCAAGCTGGAGCGGGCCGTGCGCGCGACCGGCTATTCCACCGCCGTCCTGGGCGGAGGGGTCGCGTGCAGCCGCGCGCTGTCGGCCCGCGCCGCCGAGCGCCTGGGGGGGGCGGGCGTCGCGCGCGTGGCCGTGGCGAGCCCGCGGCTCAACGCCGACAACGCCGCGATGATCGCGCGCGCCGGTTGGCATCGCCTGCGGCTCGGCGAGCGTAGCGACTGGACGCTCGACGCGCGGGCCGACCTCCCCCTTCCGGGACTCGAGATGACTCAACCGACGCACGACGCACGACGCACGGCCTTCCCATGACCGTCTATCCGTTCGTGCTGCATCTCGGACCGCTCGAGCTGACGGGCTACGGGCTGATGATGATGGTCGCATTTCTGATGGCCGGTTGGGCGATTCAGCTCGACCTGCGCCAGCGCGGCCTGGACGAGGATTACGCCGCCGACATCGTGATCGCCAGCGTCATCGGCGGCCTCGTCGGCGCCAAGCTGTGGTACGTGTTTCTCACGGGCGAAGCGGACGCGCTGTTCCGCCGTGGCGGCTTCGTCTGGTACGGCGGCTTCCTCGGCGCGATGCTCGGCATCTTGCTCAACGGCTGGCGGCGGCGCGTGCCGGGGCGGTTCACCGCCGAGCTCTGTGCCGCGCCGCTCGCGCTCGGCTATGCCTTGGGCCGGGTCGGCTGCTTCGTCGTAAACGATGACTACGGTATTCCCAGCACCGTCCCCTGGGCCATGAAATTCCCCAATGGGTTGCCACCCACGACCGTCGCCAATCTCCAGACGATGGGCGTGCACTTTCCGGCAGGAACCGATCCGATGTCGCTCGTGGCGGTTCACCCGACGGAGATCTACGAAACGATCGCGATGCTGCTCGTCTTCTGGTGGCTGTGGCGACAGCGCGATCATGGTCACGCGATCGGGTGGTTGTTTGCCTGGTACATGGTGCTGGGCGGTGCCGAGCGGTTTCTGGTGGAGTTCCTGCGGGCGAAGGACGACCGGATTCTGGGACCGTTTACGCTGGCCCAGGCGACCAGCGTCCTCCTGATACTCGTCGGCGGGACTCTGCTGTACATGTGGCGCGCGCCTGCGGGACCGCAGCCGCTGCCGGAGTCATTGCGACCGAAGCAGGTCCCGCTCCGCGCCTCGTCCTGAGGACTTGGGCCGCAGGCTCCATCCGGCGGCAACGAGCGCCAGCGCCAGCAGCAGTCCCTGTACCAGCAATGATTCGAGCGTCGGGTAGATGCCGAGCACTGGAATGCGCGGCGCGGCCTCGATCACCGTCAGCGGAATGATCCGCGCTTCCTGCAATTCGGCGATGCCCTTCCCCGCGAAGACGAATGCCATGTAGTACAGCATCACGCCCGTCACGGCGAAGAACGGCTTCATCGCCACGCGCAGCCCCAGCTGATTGATGATCAGGTAAACGGCGACCAGCCCGACGGAGCCGGCGGCAATTCCCCCGATGACCGATACGCTGCTGGGGCCCGCCGACGTGAACAGCGCCTTGTAGAAGAGGATCGTCTCGAATCCTTCGCGATAGACGGCGAGGAATGCGACGGCGCTCAACGCCATCCCCGAACCGGAGGACAGGGCGCTCTGCATCTTGCCGTGCACGAACGCGGTCCACTTGGCGGCTTCGATCTTGGACAGCAGCCAGTAGCTGACGTAAAAGAGCACCGCCGCCGCGAGCAGCATCGTGCCGCCTTCGATCGTCTCGCGCTGTCCCGGCGTCACCTGAAACAGCAGCTCGACCAGTACCCAGGTGAGGAGACTCGCTGCGACCGCGAGCCAGGCTCCCCGCGCGACATCGCGGCGCCGGTCCGTCGCACTCGCTTTGGTGAGAAAGGTCATCAGTGCCGCGACAATGAGGATGGCTTCGAAACCCTCCCGCACAAGCAGAAAGAACGACGCCACGAACAGGCTCATCGACGACGGGCGGTCGGCGACGACACGCTCGGCGCGCTCGAGTCCGGCCAGCAGCCGCTCGCGAATGGCATGGCGCTCCGCGTCATCGGCGCGCGCCACGCGCGTGCGCAGCCACGCGAACGTCGTCTCCAGCTCGCCGGCAAGCCCGGCGTTCTTCGCGCGCACCTCCGTCTCGACCTGTTCGAACGTGAGATAGGCGTCGAAACCGATCTTCTCGGACCGTAGCGCGATCGCGGAGTCCACCTGCCGGCGGACGGCGGCAAAGGTCGCCGCCGTGGCCGATCCGCCGTACTGCATCGCCCCCACATAGGCCGCGACCGCCCAGCGGTCTTCGTCCGGCACATCCTCGGCGAATTCGGGCATCGCGGTACCAGGGACGCCGATGGCGATACGGCGGAAGATCTCGAGCAGCGTCGTCCCGCCCATGACGCGGGGGTCCGTGAGGTCGGCGGGCCGCGGGCCCTTCATGGTTTTCGCCTTCGGGCCGTCGCCGCGGCCCGCTTCTCCGTGACAGGCGGCGCAGCGCTCGTGAAAGACGACGGCGCCGCGAGCGAGCGACGGCGGCTTGGAAGGGAGTTGCTCGATCACATTGGGACCGCCGGCGGCGGCGGTAATGCGACTGATCAGTGCGTCCGTCACGAGTCGCACCGAGTCCGGCGGGGCCAGACGGTCCAGCATCTCCGCGATCCGGGTGAGCGCATGTCCGGCGACTACACGCGCACTGATGGGAAGCCCGGGGACGTCGAATGTGGCCTGTTGAATGAAGAGTTTGGCCTCGTCCACCTCCTCGGGCTGGACGATCTGCCCACCGCTGGGCGTTACGCCGAGGGCGTATTCCTTGGCGGCCAGGGAGGCGGCGGCAACCACCCGCCGCGACAGGGCCAAAGAGTCAGACGCCTGCCCTGCGAGTGGCTGTGCAAGGCAGGCGGCAAGGACGAGAAGGATTCCCCGGAACCGCACGACAAATAGTAGAGTAATTTTGTCGGGAATTCAATCTGTTGACAGCACTGCAATTGCGACCGCGGCCTCATGCGTATGGGAGAGCGACAGCAGGACACGCCGCACTCGCAACTCGTTGGCACGGCTCGCCGCCAGTCCGCTGAGTGCGACATCGGGCCGCCCATCGGCGGCCCTGGTCACCTCGATGTCCCGCCACCCGATCCCGCGGGCCGGCTCACTGCCCTGTAGCGCCTTGTAGACCGCCTCTTTTGCAGCCAGGCGGACGGCGACATGCTCGGCGGGATCGGGCCGGGAGCGGCAATACTCCGCTTCGGCGGGGGTGAGGAGCCGGTCGAAGACGTGTGCGCCCTTGTCGGCGAGCATCGCGCGCGCGCGGGAGACCTCCACGAGGTCGACGCCGACACCGACGGCGCTCACGGCGCCGGCCTGGCGACAAAGAGTCGCCGGCGGTAACGATGGCCGTCGACGTCCACGACGATGATATACGCACCATTGACCACGCGCCGAGCTCCTCCACCCAGTGTGAGGTCCCAAACATATTCGTTGTTCGGCGCGGGCACCGTGGTGGTGAACAGCCGGTCGCCCGTGAAACCGAAGATCGAAACACTGGCATTGCCGGTCGCCGCCGGCCAGGAGATGACGACCTGATCGCTCCGCACCGGATTCTCGGAGACGTCGGCGCCGGGGGCCGCGGCCAGCAGCTCGAACGCCGAGCTGGCGTCCGTCGCGAAGCCGACCGCGTCGATCCACCAGGTGAACTGCTCGGAAATGAAGCGCACGCGGGCACCGGGCCGGCCGCCCGCCTGCGGCAGCTCGACGCGCAGCGGATACCAGCTCGGCCCGTCGCCGATGATCACGGCCACGTCGCTCCACGTCGCGCCGGAGTCACCCGAGAACTGAATGATGCCGTGCTGCTGCGGCGTAAACGTCGAGCCGTAGTGGCGGGTCCAGAGATGCAGCCACACGGACGTCCGGCCCCGTAAATCGACGATCGGCGAAACGAGCGTATCGCCTCCAGCCGTCCCCCAGGAGTATTTGCCGGCGATCCGGATCGTGTCGCGCGACCAACCGCCTTTCCATCCGGCGTCGAGCGGCTCAGCGCCGGCGATCGACAGGAGCTCCGCCGCGATCGGTGTGCCATCCGCCCGCAGCGCCCGCACCGCATCGAGCCGCAAGTCGGTGCGCCACACGGTCTGAAGCGTGCCCCGGCGCAGCGAGTCCGTTTGTGAGCTGCGCGGCACGAGCGCGCCCGTGCCGGTTCTCAGTGTCAGGAGTGGCCGCGGTGCCGCGGCGTCGAGGCTGAGCCACGAATCGGGCCACAGCGACGTGAAGCGTGGCCCACTGGGAACGGCGCCCGTCGTTCCGGGTGAGCGCGCCAGGTCTCCCGAGGCGGCGATCAGCGAGAGCGCGAACGGCAGGTTGTCGCGAAACACACGCTCGACCAGCACGCTGTCGTCGGGGAATTCGAATCCGTAGTAAAGGCCCTGCGTGCAGCAGCCACTCGACAGCTCGGTGGTAAACGCGATCGTGCCGTACGTTCGATACGCCCAGTCGGTGTACTCGCCGTTGGTCGTGTAGAGATTCCAGCCCGGCCCCGGGTGGTAGTGATCGATCGACGAAGCGGGGACGCCGTCGATCACCGCCGGCGCGAGATCGGTCCCGGCGAGCGCTTGAAAGCGCGGCAAGTCAGGAGCAAGCTCGCCGGCGCGGAAGCCCCAGGGATACAACACGAGTCCGCCATAGCTGTGATACGAGAGCGACAAGACGGGCGGATGCGCGGCATGGAACGCCATCACCGCCCGTGTTTCGGGCTCCGACGCGGGACCGGTCCCGCGGTAGGTCTCGGCGGATGGCTGGCTGCTCGAGCCGGTCTCATCGGCGCCCCAGAACCCGGAATAATTGCGGTTCGGGTCCACGCCGTAACTGCCGTTGGCGTTGGGGCGGCGGTTTTTGCGCCAGTACCGGTCCGTCGTGAACGTGTACTGGTAGCCGTCGGGATTCTCGACCGGAATCACCCACACGTCGTGTGACGCGACGACCGCTCGGGCCGAATCGGCGAGCCAGCGGATCAGTTTCATCGCGACGGCGGTCGAGATCCATTCGCGCGCGTGATGCGTCCCCAGGAACAGGACGTTGGGACGGTTTGCCGCATCGTCTGCCGCGCCGATCTTCACGGCGAGAATCGGCCGGCCTTCAAGCGATGCGCCCACCGAATCGAGATGCATCAGCGTATCCGCTGCGGCCCAGGCTTCCAGTGTGGCGCGGATGCCTTCGCCCGCTTTGTCGAACGAATGGAAGTTGCGGAACGTGTCCGCGGCCGCTCCTGTCGTGACGCGCGCCAGCGTGGGTGGCGCCACGGTGAAGCCGCGGCGGGCGAGCAACGCTTCCGTTTCGGGCGACACCACGATCACCGCGCGTACCGTCGCGCCCACCGCGCGCACATCCGCGACCTCGAATCCGAGCCGCGCGAGCGAATCGAGACTCGCGTGGCCGGCGATCGGCACTTCGACGATGCGCAGCTGTGCGGGAAGCGCTGAGGCACCGCACAGAACGAGAGCTAAAAGCCCAGTCGCGCCGCGAGCCATGCCGGAGCCGGGACGTACCCGCCGAGAATGAGGCCGAGCCAGAGGAGCAAGGCGGCAACGGGCGTCCACACGATGAAGATCGGCCACAGCGAGGGCCGCCAGCCGGCGAGCGCATCCAGCTCGGCATTCCAGCGTTCGCGCTCGGCTTCGACTTCACTTTCGAGCGCGAGCCAGGCGGCTTCCAGCCGCCGCGCCACGGTGCGGAGCGCTTCCTGCCACGCGGCGTGCGTCTCCTTTTCCAGCACCGACGCGTCGGCCGCGCGCGCCGCCGCCGCTTCCAGCGCGTCGAGCGCGGCGACGAACGTGCCACCCCCCGTTCCGAGTCGCGCCGCGATCGCTCGTTTCTCGGCATTGGTCAGCAAGTGACGCCGCAGGCGGAGCCGTGGCAGCCGCACCTGGCGCGCGATGCGCGTGATCTCGGCGTCGAGCGCAGCGGCGACACGCTGGGCGGCGCGGCGCACGGCATTGTCCCAGGCGGCGGCCCAGGCGCGGCGCCCCGTGACCTCGAGGATCCGGGCGCGCTCGTCACCTTGCGGTTCACGCGCCGCCGCGGCGCGCCCCTCGCCGCCCAGCTCCAGCACGCGCGTGGCCAGCTCCTCGCGGATGTCGTCCAGCGGCACCCAGGGCGGCTGCTGGCGGCGGGGCACGATGATGCGGCCGAGCGACGGCGCCAACTCGGGGACGCGCAGCGGCATGAGGAGCTTCATCGAGCCAGACGTGCGGCCCGTCCCGTGCGTTGCTCGTAGTCGTCCACGAAATGCGGCAGGGCTTCGGGCAGGAAGCGCTCGCGCGGCAGACCGGTGGCGCGTACGGCACGCTCGATCGCGGCGGGGGCGCCTTCGATTTCGACGAGCACGTCCATGGCCGGATACCACTCGATCCGCACCGCCGCGCCGCTGAGACGGTATTCCGCGATCTTGCGATCGATGCGCAGCGTCTCCTCGTAACCGAGGTGTTCGAGGATTACGCGCGCCTCCTCCGGAGGACCGACCTGGACTTCGTGCTCCTCGCGATGCTTGTAACCGCGACGCACGCTGACGGGACCTTTCCATCCCATGACGCCGAACGGCTGCGCCCCCCCCCCGGCCCCCCCGGCGGGCCGGTAGATCCGCAGCCGCAGCACTTCGTCCCGCGCCTTCAACTTGCCGCGGCGGTCATAGCGCCGGTCGATCATCTCCCCCCGAAACACGAGCTCGGCGCCGGCTGTGACGAGCGTGGCTTCGAGCGCGGCAGGATTATCGACCCGCGCTTTCAGCTCGAGCTCGTCTGCTGACTGCTTCACGACAGCAGTGCCTCGAGCACCGCCTTGGTATCGCCGAGGTTCTCGAACACATGCGTCGCGCCCGCGGCCCGCAGCGCTGTGGTGTCGTAGAAGCCGGTCGCCACGCCGACCGTCCGCGCGCCCATCGGCCGCGCGCACGCGACGTCGTCCGGCGTATCGCCGACGACCACGATGTCGGCGCCGCTGAAGCGGCGGCCGGTGCGTTCGGCGGCACGGCTGGCGGCGATTGCCGGCAGGTCCGCGCGGCGGTGCGAGTCGGAGCCGAACGCCCCGACCGCGAAGCGGCCGGGATCGAGACCGGCCGAGCGCAGCTTCAGTGCCGCGCCATTCGCCACGTTACCGGTGAGCAGTCCAACGAGCGCTTTGGCTTCGGCTTCGTAGGGCTCGAGCGCGGCGAGGAGATCCTTGATGCCCGGATAGATCCTCGTGGCTTGGGTGGGCTTGGCGAGCTCGGCGGTGAGCAGTTCGACATAGCGGCGGCACACCGCGGTGATGCGGTCTTCCGAGCTCCACTCCGGATGCCCAGCGAGCTCCAGCAGCTCCCGCACGATCTGCGGATCGGTCTTGCCGTCGAAGCGATAGCCGTCGATCGGCCCGGCGGTGCCCATCTCGTCGAGCAGGGCCCGATGGATGGCGCGCCTCCCCGCACCATTGGTCCAAAGGAGAGTTCCATCGACGTCAAATAGGATGAGGCGCATGGAAGAGAAAGTAATGGCTATTGGCTATGGGGTATTGGGTATTCGGTAACGACGCTTGGTTTCACCCAATAGCCCATAGCCCATAGCTCATAATCGTCTCACCCCAACCAGGCCGTCCCGCAACCGCGCCATCCGCGGTTCATCGCCGAACAGGTGATCCCCGCCCACCCCGCCCCGCGACAACGCCGCATGCACGATCCGTCCCGCGCCTGCCCACAGCGCGACGTGAGACACCCGGCCGCGTTCCGCAAAGAAAAGCAAGTCGCCCGACTCGTATCCCGCACCGTCCGCCGACATCGGGACTTCCTGCCCCTGTCCAAACTGCTGGTCGCTGTCGCGCGGCAGTTTGATCCCCCGCGCGCCGTACACCGCCTGCGCGAGACCGGAACAATCGATCCCCCACTCCGTGCGGCCGCCCCAGAGATATGGCGCACCGGAATACCACTTCTGCGCGAGCTCGGGCAGCGCCAGGTGCCGCGCCTCGACGCGGAGCTCCTGCTCGCGACGAACGCTTCCGGCCGCGACGGCGCCGCGCTGGCCGTCGGCCAGCTCCACGACTCCGCGGCGGAACGCCACGCGGGCTCCGGTCGGCAGCCGGCGGCGCCCCTCCGCTGTGACAATGTCGGCGCTAATTGATCGCGCCGTCGCCCGCTCCCGCCAGTCGTCGGCCCAATCAGCGGGACCGGTCGCGACGTAGCCAGCATTCACCCATGCGACATAGCCGTCGGGGGCGCGCACCCGCAGCCATTCGTCGCGCCGCTCCAGCACGTCGAGCGTTTCGCCGTGCAATGCTTCGCTCACGCGCGCCGCCGACACGCGCAGCTCCGCCAGCAGCGGCGCGAGGGCCGCGGTGACGACAGCGGCTGGCGCGACCTCCTCTCCCGGAATCAGCTCGACCCGTTCGACCAATCCTGCGTCAGTCGCCAATCGACGCAACGCGTCGCGTGCATCGCGCACAGACGTGACGCCGGTTAGTAGGGGCGCAGCATGCTGCGCCCCAACATTTTGCGCGATCGACACCTCAAACACCCCGAGGCGCCCGTCGGGCACCCATTTGCGGCGGATGTCGTCGACCGCGCGCTCGACTTTATCCACGGCGGACCGCCCGCTCGACCGCTTCAGGCACGACGAGCGCCGCGAGTGCCTCGACCTGCAGCGGCGATTTCGCCGGGACGGTCGCGGTGCTCACGGCGAAGATCGCGTCGCCATCGAACAGCGTACCGTAGGGCGTGATGCGCCGGGCCAGCGCATCGCTCCCCGTGTACGCCAGCGCCTGCAGCTGCACGCGATCGAGATTCGCGTTCGTCGCGATCACCGCCAGCGTCGTATTGCGGTTGAGGCGTTCCGGATCGCCGAGCGGCGCGCCGCCGTCGGCGAGATAGCGGAGGCTGTCGACCTTGCCCGCAATGATCTCCCCGCGCGCGTTTCGCACATCTCCCACCGCATTCACCACCACCAGCGCCGCGACGATGACGTCGCCCCCCCCCGCTTGCTCGGCCCACGAGCCGAGGCCGGTCGGGACCATGTTCTCGAGCCCGGCGGCCTTGCCGCACGTCGCGCCGCGCCCCACGCCCACCAACCCGTCCGCGTAGTCGGGCCGCGCATTGTCGCAGGCGCGGTACGCGTCGTCGGGGCTGGGCCAACCGAGCGGCTTGCCGGCATTGCCGAGATCGAAAATCACCGCGGACGGCACGATCGGGATGGTGCCTTTGTCGCCCACGGGCAGGCCACGCCCGCGCTCACGCAGCCAGCGCATCACGCCGTCCGCCGCGCCGAGACCCAATGCGGATCCTCCGGTGAAGAGAATCGCGTCAATGCGTTCGACGAGGTGGCGCGGGTCGAGCACATCGAGCTCCCGCGAGCCGGTCGCGCGGCCGCGCAGGCAGACGGCGGCGCGCATCCCCGACTCGGGGGCGAGCACCACCGTGCACCCGGTGCCGTGCGCTTCGATCGTCGTGTGGCCGACGGTGATGCCGGGAACCGATGCGAGATTCATGCGCGATGTGCTCATTGACGCGCCAAGATAACGTCGGCAACGTTGACGGCCATGACTCCTCCTAAGGTCACAACGGGCGGCACCACCGTCCTGGTCGTGGACGATGAGGACGGCATCCGGCAGGCGCTCACCCGCTTTCTCACGCGGCTCGGCTACAATGTGCAGGCGGCCGCCAACGCGTCCGAGGCGCTCGCGAAGCAGGCGGAGCACCATCCCCAGGCGATGCTGTGCGACATCCGGATGCCGGAGACCAGCGGCGTGGAGCTGCTCCCCAAGGTCCTGGCGCAGGATGCCGACCTCGCGGTCCTGATGCTCACGGCGATCGACGAGCCGCGCACGGCGATCGAATGTCTCAAGCTCGGCGCGTACGACTACCTGATCAAGCCGGTGGACCTCGAGGAGCTGGAGCTGTCGTTGCAGCATGCGCTGCGGCAGCGGCAGCTGGAAGTCGACCGCCGCGAGCTGGAGCAATGGCTGGCGCGCGAGGTGGCGGTGCGGACGCGCGATCTCGAAGAGCGGTCGGCCGCCATCGAAGAGGTTGCGCTGGACGCGTTGGCGGCGGCCAAAGACTGGGATGGCACGGATGCGGCGCTGAGCAAACTGGCGGAAGAGCTGGGGGCGCCGCGCGACGAGCTGGCGGAGGAGCTGAAGCGCCGGCGCGCGGGGGCTTAGGCTTTTCCGGCCTTGGCCTTTTCCTCGCAGGCTTTGCAGCGCGTCACGCCGCGGAACGTGCAGATGAGACAGATGAATGTGCCGCAGTCCGCGCAGGGATAACCCTCCGACGCACGCTCTTCATTTCCGCAGGAGCGGCACACCATCCCGTCGTGCTCTTTGAGCTTCGGTTTGTCCATGGCTACCAATATATCGCTTCCCATTTCAGCGAGGACGAGGTGAGCCACCTGATTCTCTATCGCATCAGCGCCGCTCTGCTGGTGCTGGCGACGCTTGGGCACACCTTCGGCGGCATTCTCGGAACCGCACGGCGAGGGCCAGGCGCAGGGCCGGAGGCTGATCAGGTCTTCGCCGCCATGAAATCGGTGCACTTCCGGTGGCAGGGCGCCGACACCACGTGGTTCAAATTCTGGCTGGGGAATGGCCTCTGCGTCAGCGCGATGTTTCTTCCGGCGATCGTCGCTCTCTGGGTGCTCGGTGGGTTAGACGCGATGCAGCGTCAGGCGACGCTGCCGATCGCCTGGGGTGTGTGCGCGGGCATCGCGCTCACGGCGGTGTGCGGATTCAAGTACTTCGGCCCGCGGGCAGGTGTGGGATTCAGTGTGATCGCGATCATCACGGGAGTCGCGATTTTTTTGGCCTAGATGTTTCAAGGTGTGTGACTACGCTTGACACGTTCCTCGGCGCGGGATATATGACGCCGAGATGCAACGCGCTCCCTCTCAGTAGGGATGCACCAACACGTGGACGGCGACCCCGATAGCCCGAGGGTCGCCGTCGGCATTTTCTGGGTTTTCTCAAGGAGATCCTCGATGAGCGCTCGGCACTTCGTAAGGCTCGCTCTCGTGTCACACGCACTCGTCGCCGTTATAGTCGCGCCAAGCGTAGCAAACTCCCAGTCTCGCAACGATCACGTGTACGTCGATCATCTGTACGGCTGGTCCGTGTCGTATCCGGACAACTGGACCATCGACACACTCGATCAGGCATTCGTGCAAATCCATCAGCCATCCACACTGCCCTATGGCCTGGTCGGTATCCACTCGGCAAGGGCATTGAAGGGCGCGTCGCTCGGCGACTTCGCCGATCGGATGATGGCTAATGAAGCGGATATGGCGGGATTCAAAGTGTTATCCCGTCGCAGCACCACGCTGTCCGACGGAACACCGGCGCTCGAGATCGACGATGTAATGGGCACCGACCTGGTCGGGGAGTCACGGAAACTGTTCGTCCTGCGGGGAGACCGAGGACTGGTCGTAGACGCCGAAACCTATCGTGACTCATTCCCAGCTCTCGCGCCGTTCTTCGAAAAGATCCTCGGATCGTTCGGTCTCGTCGCGCCCACGACGCACGCGCTGATCCTTGGCGTCCCATTCATTGGCTGGGGGGATGCTGCAAGGCTCGACTACCACGACAAAAACATTTTGAATCCGTCCGTGCCGGCGTCTCTGGGGATGATGCTGGAATACTGGGGACTCGATCGGCATCTGGTGGAGCATTCTCTCGAGGCACCTCAGGGCTGGACCAGTGCCTCGAGCGAAGGGGGGACAATCGATTCGGTAAGGTCATACGTTGCCCGGGGTATTCCGATCATGGTGATGCTGGCGATGACGCCGGCCGCACACCAGGCCGAACCCACCGCGGCCGCCATGGCCTCGCTGATCGGATCGGGAGAGATCAGTCCTGGAACCAACCTGACTCAATCCCAGTTGCAGCATGTGCAAGACCTGACATCGACGAATGCCGGGTTCGGGTCCGGCATTCTGGGGAAGATGGTCAGTGCCGATACACTGCGGCATTGGGGTGAAGTGCTTGGCCAGCCGATCTGGCAAGAGACCGTGTTTGAGCCGGCGCGCGTCGCGATCGGCTTCGATGATGACCGGCAGGTCGTGATCCTGCACGACCCGTCCTTCGGTCCGGCCTGGGAAGTCAGTTACAACGACTTCGAGACGATGTGGAGGCTGTTCGATCACAACTTTACCGCCTTGTTTCCTGTGGACCTCACTCGGCGTAGCTCAGGACATCCGAGTGCCGCGCCATATGCGCCGCGTACGCCGAGTCAACACGCCGCTGAGAGCTTCGTCTTCGGTTATGCGCTCGCCTCCGTCGGCCATCTCGTAGAGGCCAAGGCCCGCCTGAATGCAGGACTCAATGCCGCGGATGTCCCTGCTGGATACCACCACCTCTTCCTTCTCGAGTTGGGACGTGTGGCGCAAGCGAGCGGCGATACGGCACTCGCGGCCTCCGAGTACCAACAGGCAGCCACATTGATGCCGCAACATCATCGTGCGTGGCTCTTTCTTTCGCAGCTATACGAGCACAGTAGCCGACCTGAATGGCGCGCGGAATCCGGAAAACTGCGGAAGAAGGCCGAAGGGCTATGCCGTGATGTCGAGGCGCGTTCGACCGTACGGCGGTCGCTGCCTCATGATTTCACCATGATGGGTTGTGAGGGATTGCTCCCCCCCTCGTGATCGTGTGAACCAGCACAAAACCCTGTCCATCGCCTCTGCTTCTGCCGCTGTGCTCGCGAGTTGCGTGCTATCGCTGGCAAGCTGCAACTCGCCATCGGTACGCGTATTGGGAAGGCACACGGCTAACGTGCTGTCGATTGCCTGGAGTCCTGACAGTCGTTACCTCGCGTCGAGCGCATGGGACAGCACCGTCCGCATCTGGGACGTCCTCAGGGGAGGCGCGCAGTCCGTACTTCACACCAAGTCTTCACCGACCTACCAGGTACGCTGGAGCGCCGCCGACAGCCAACTCTCCCTGGTCACCGAGGAAACGGTGGAGTTCTGGGACCCTCGGCGCGATAACGCGAGCAGCGTAATTCACCTTGAACCCCACGGCGGAACGTGGATGCGTGTCGCGTGGAGCCAGGATGGCCAGCGCGCTGCTGTATACGGTTGGGGCGATGGTACGGTGCGGATTCAACAACCGGCAATTAAGAGCGGACCCCTCGTTTTGCGCGGGCACACGGGTGGACAGGTTGCGACCGCAGACTGGAGTGCCGACGACAGATTTCTCGCGAGCGGCGGCGCGGTTGGCGATCGAACCGTCCGGATTTGGGACGCTCGCACCGGTAGACAACTGCAAGTCATTCGAACGGGCACTGGCAACTGGATTGCCGTTACCTGGGCCCCGAAAGGCAGCCGGCTCGCTTGGCACGGATACTCCGATCATACCGTGCATGTGTGGGACGGTCCACCGTATCGGGAGATCTCCACCCTCGAGCACACTGCGAATGTAGAAAAGATTGCGTGGGGCCCAGATGGTATGCTGCTCGTCTCGGCCGATCGGCGAGGCGCTCTGCGACTGTGGAATTCTGTAACCGGTGAGTTGGTCAGACAGACACCTGATGTTGGCTCTTTGGTAGACGTGAACTTTGACGCCGCCTGGGATGCAGGAACACCGTACTTCGCGGCAGTACTCGATCAAAGGATCGTCATCTGGGATACCGCCACCGGGGAAATGAAAGAACGAAGTGTCGGCGAGGAACCGGTGGTAGCGTTGGCTTGGAGCCCGGACGGTCGATGGCTCGCTGCGGGCGGTTATTATGGCTCGATTGGGGTATGGGAAACCGCCAAGCTTGAAGGCAAGAGCCTCCGATGAGGCGAACACCGCTAGCCTCCCTCAGCCTCGTCACGCTCCTCGCCACGCGCAGCGTCGCTCAGGTCGGTACGCAAGTCGATGCTCATCAGTTCGGTGGATTCCGTTTATGTGACACGCTCGCGCGCGTGAGTTTGCTTTTTCCTGTGGCTCACGACACCTCGTCCTCAGAGGCCGACCGGAATGCCTCGCCGTGGGGCCAGACTGAACCAACGTTAGCCGGCGTGTCGAAAGTGGTACGAGTAGCCCCTGGTGAGTGGATCGTATTCGAAACCACGGCCCCTATTGACAGCGCCACTGTTTGGCGCGTGAGAACGAACAGTCCCAGGTATCGAACGGCGCAAGGTTATGGGGTTGGCATGACCGTCGCCGAGCTCCTCAATGCCGGCGCGCAGCTGGAGGTGCTCCCGCCCATCGCGGCTCTGTACATCATCGCGGATAGCGTAGTCTTCCTGGTGGATGACGGTTCGGTGCACGACTTCTGGAAGCGTTACAATATGCGGATGTCGGACTCGGTTGCGGCCAGTCTTCTCAAGCCTCATGCTCGTATCAAGGAAGTTCTGATTGCCTCGGAATGCGATTCGGACGGCGGAGATCCATAGCCGGTCTGTGAGACGTGCAGACTGCTTCACAACGACAATGAGTAAAGCTTGATCTTGTTGATCAACGTCGCGCGCGAAATCCCCAGCTCCAGCGCGGCGCGTGTCCGGTTCCCGCCGTGATGCTTGAGCGTCCGCTCGATGTGCTGCCGTTCCACCTCCGACAGCGATTGCGCCTGGTAGCGCCGGTCGGTCGCGGCCCGTTGCCGCAGGTCGGGCGGCAGCTGCTCGATGCCGATGTGCGGCTGCCCGCGGCCCAGGATCATCGAGCGCTCCACCACGTTGCGCATCTCGCGCACGTTCCCGGGCCATGCCGCCGAGAGCAGCCGGTCGAGGACATCGGTCGTGCATTCGGAGGGACAGCCGGGAAGCTGGGCCTTGAGATCGGCGATGATGCGCGTGATCAAATCGAGCCGATCTTCCCGCGAGCGGTCGCGCACCGGCGGGAGCAGCAGCGGCATGACGTTCAGCCGGTAGTACAGGTCCTCGCGAAACCGCCCGGCCTCGACCTCGCGCACCAGATCGCGGTTCGTGGCCGCAATGAGCCGCACATCCACCGTCAACTCCCGCGTTCCGCCCAGCCGCCGGAACGTTTTGGTCTCGAGCACCTTGAGCAGCTTGGGCTGCAGCTCGAGCGCCAACTCGCCGATCTCGTCGAGGAAGATCGTTCCCTTATCGGCGAGCTCGAAGAGTCCGACCTTGCGTTCCTTGGCGTCCGTATAGGCGCCCTTCTCGTGCCCGAACAGCTCGGAGTCGAGGAACGTCGCCGACAGGCCGGCGCAGTTCACCTCCACGAACGGACCGCCGGAACGCGGGGACAAATTGTGAATCACCCGCGCCACCCACCCCTTCCCGGTGCCGCTCTCACCTTGCAGCAGGACTGTCGAGCGCTCACCCGCCGCGAGCAGCTCGATCTGACGCGCCAGCTCCTGCATCGCCGGCGAGACACCGAGCGAGCCCACGCCCTCGCTTTCGTGGTCGAGCGCGCGCAGCCGCGCGTTCTGGCGCGACAAGCGCACCTTCTCGGCGACGCGGGCGATCGCGGCCGCCAGATGCGTCATGTCCACGGGCTTGGTGAGGAAGTTCTCCGCACCGAGCTGCATCGCTTTGACCGCGGTCTCGATGTCTCCCTGCCCCGTCAGCAGAATCACGGCGGCGCCTGCTCGGCGCAGCCGCTCGAGCACGACGAGCCCGCTCGCGTCGGGAAGATGGAGATCGAGGAGCACGACGTCGGGCCGCACCCGCTGGAAGGTTTCCAGCGCCTGCTCGCCGGTGCCGTCGCGCCACACCTCGTAGCCGATGCGCTCGAAGTACTCGCCGATCGCGCGCAGCACGCTGGCGTCGTCGTCTACCATCAGGAGCGTATCAGCCACCGTGTGCCTGGAATCCGGAGCCCACCAGCACCGCTAACGCCCCCGGCAACAGCTGGGCCTCGAACGGCGTCTCGCCCGTGACTTCTCCATCGAGCTGGACCGGTCGTGGCGCATCGTCCAGGACTTCCACCCGCACCGAGCGTCCACGCGCCCACCACACACGGCGCCCTTTCCCGTTTCTGGCGCCCCCCCCTCCCAGGAACAACTCCAGGACGGCGCTCGCGCTCTGCAACGCACCGTCCGCATCCAGGGCCACGACATCGAGCCAGCCGTCGTCCGGCGACAGATCCGCGCGCAGCTTGAGGAACCCCGGCGGCAGCTGGCCGCAGTTGAGCACGAGCAGCATCGCGGCGCGGACCTCCTGCGGCGTGCCGTCCACGGTCACGCGATGCGGCGCGCTGCGCACCGACGTCAGCGTCAGCGCCGCGCGGGCGAGGTATGCGCCCACCTTCCAGCGCCGTTTCGACTGCAGGCCCGTGTCGGCCATGAGCTGCGCGTCGAAGCCGGTCCCCGCGGCGACGGCGAAGTAGTGCGGGCCATCGCTCCGCTGCACGACGCCGAGGTCGATCTGCAGCCGGCGCGCCTTGAGCAGTGCGCGTGCCGCGCTCGCGGTCGACCGCGGCAGCCGCAAATTGCCCGCGAGCACGTTGCCGGTTCCGCCCGGCACCAACCCGAGCGAGATCCCCGTGCCCGCGATGCCCGCCGCGACCTGCATCGCCGTCCCGTCGCCGCCGTGACTGACCAGCACGTCGAATCCCATCCCCCGCGATTCCTCGGCGATGCGGCGGGCATCGCCGGGGCCGGTGGTCGATCGGACCTCCACGCTCCAGCCGCCCTTGTTCAGAATCTCGCGGATGGTGGTGACCGCCCGCGCGTGGGCGCGCGCCGCGAACGGATTGGTGATCAGCAGCGCGCGCGTCACCTAGTACCGCCGCTCCCAGAACACATCGAGACCGACCTGCCGTGAGACCGGCGCCTGCAACAGGCTTCCCAAACCGCAGGCGCGCACCGGCTCGAAGCTCGCTTCGGTGCGCCACTCGGGGCTGAAGCGGAATTGGAAGCTCGCGCCCAACAGATTCGCCAGACGCGACTGGTTCTGGCTTTGCACCTGCTGGCAGAAACCCGCGTTCACCACCAGGAACGTCTTGGAGCCGATCGCCCAGCCGGCGGCGACCTGCGCGCCGGAGAACGGGTTCGACGGATCGCCGGGCCGGATCTCGAAGTAATCGAGCGGGACGCCGAGATCCGACACGACGGTGCGCTCCAGCTCGCCCGCCAGCAGCGACGCGGCCGTGCTGCGCACGAACACTCCCTCGCCGCCTCCCAACTCGAACGTCGGTTTGCCGAACATCAGGTAGGAAATCAGCTCGGTCTGTGACTTGTCATTCTGCTCGGACTCGAGTGTCAGCTTCGGCACGCGCAACGTGCCTTGGATGTGCGCGATGACCGTGATGTCTCTGTTATTCGTTCCCGGCCCGGGAAGCGGGTGCACGACGTGGCTCGCCTCGATGTCGAGTGCGGCATCGAGATCGGGCGTGCCGAAGTACTGCACCGTTCCTTTCGACACGACGAATTCGCGCGTGACGAGACCGACGTTCAAGCGATACGTCCCGCGTGGTGCCTGCAGCGTACCGCTCAAGAGGTAGTTGTCTCGCACCTTGTTGACGGTAACCGCGCCCGACAGCTGGATGTTGGCTTCGTTGGACCGGAGCCACACGTCTTCGCCCATCGTGAGCTGCAGGTTGCGCACCTGCAGGCTGTCGAAGAACAGGCTCTGGAACTCCGGCCCCAAGCGCTGCGTGCGAATGAGCGAGGTGTCGATGAGGTCCTGGACCCACGGCTCCTCCAGGTTCACGACGCGCTTGTTGACGAGGTCGGCGAAATGCAGCACGCCCGATGTCACGGTCCCGCGGCCGCTCAACGTCGCGCCGAAGACCGGGCCGGTGAGCGCCACGCGGCCGCTCGCCGTGAGCGTGAGATAGCCGCGCAGGTCGAGTGCCTTGAAGTCGGATGTGGTGATGTTCATCGCCAGCACCGGCTTCGTCAGCCGTTCGAGCCGCATGAATCCGGTCAGCTGCGCCCGGCCACGCTCGCTCACCGCGGTGATGCTATCCACGCGGATGGTATCGCCGCGCAGCGACAGGCTGCCGTTCAGACCGGTGTAGCGGACGTTCAGGGCGGGTATCGTGGCGGCCGCGTTCCCAATCTCCAGACCGCCCCGCAGCCGCGGCGCTTCCCAGGTGCCGCCGAGTCCCAGATCAGCGGTAAACACGCCCTCGACCTGCTGCACCGTCGTCGTCACCGCGGCGAGCACGCCAAGGTCAACGCTGTCCGCGCGCGCCTGGACCGAAAGCGTATCGGGGAGCTGCCGCTGCGCGACGCGGACCAGCGCGAGGTCGAGCGGCAGGTGGGCCGTGACGTTCAGGACCTGCTGACCCGACCGCCACAGATGGACCTCACCGTTCAACCGCTTGGTGCGATAGTCGACGATGCCGTCCATGAACGGCGCTTTGAACGAGCCGAACGAGGCGTTCGAGAAGGCGAAGGACCCGCTGTAGGTGGGGTTCGCGCGGGTGCCGTTCGCGGCGAGCGTCGCGGTGACCGCGCCCGCCACGCCGAGCGTGTCATGCTCCATGAGCGCGTAGATGCCGGTCAGCGGGAAACTGTCCAGCGACACGTGCGCATTGATCGGCCCGTGCCCGGGCAGGTCGCCGCTCAGCGTCAGACGACCGGCGCCCGCGGCGTTCCTGAGCGATGCCGAATCGACGTGCAGGACGGAGTCACCGAACGCCAGCGCCGTGGGCCGCTCCAGGAACCAGACGCCGCTCGGCAGCAGCACGGCCAGCGAATCCACGGCGGCGTGCTGTACGCCGGCGTTCGCCCCGCCCCCCGCCCCCCCGTTCTGTCGGGCGTAGCGCCCGCCCGCGAGAAACGCTCCGAGATCCCCGACGCGCGAACGGGCGAACCAGGTGAGCGAGTCGCGCGTGCCGCGGGCGCTGGCGGCGGCGGCTCCGAACCCGAGCCGTCCGTATCCCAGTGAATCGAACCTGGCCTCGACGTCGAAGCTCGGCACCGGGCCGGGCCGGTACGCAATCGATCCCTCCCCCTTGGGAACGTGCCAGCCGCGCCATTGCAGGTCGGCGACGCGGGCATCGCCGCCGATGGATATCGAATCGAGCGCGCCGTCGAGCGTCACGCGCACCTGCGCCGAGCCCTTGAGCTTCTCCTCGGGAGTCGAGCCCTCCTCTGCTGCCGTGGCCTGCGGGCCGGCAATCCAGGTCACCAGCGAGTCCAGGACGCTGAGACTGTCGGCAGCGAAATCGAACACCAGGGTGCCGCGGTCGGGACGCCGCCAACCCAGGGATCCGCTCCCATGGGTGAGCAGCCCGGGCTGCTGCAGCCGCAACGAGTCGACGTAGAGCTTCCCGTCCGCGAAGTGCATTTGCGTCGCGCCGCTGTCGATGATCGTGCCCGAGAACAGGGAGGGAGCGACTGCCACGGAAAACGCTCCGGTGGGCGTGGTCGTGCTATCGCCTGCGACGGTCCCGGTGGCGCTGAATGTGAGCCGCGAGGGAGGCCCGTTGCGCATCAGCCAGCGTTGCAGGTTCACGTCCTGTCCCCGCAGCGTGAAGCGGCGGGCGCCGTACCCCGGACGAACGCCGCGCGCGCCGAGCAGCAGCGTGCCATCACCGCGGATCGCGCCGCCCCCACCCAGCATGTCGAGGTCGGCGTGCGTCTCGAGCCCCGCGATGTCGCCCTTCATGCGGATCGTTCCGGTCAGCGAGCCGCGCAGCGGAAAGTTCGCGATCCGGCCGGTCAAGCCGTCGAGCGAGAGCGAATCGGCGCGGACATCGGCGAAGACGCCGAGTACTTCCGTGCGCGAGTCGAGACCGACGACGCCGCGGATGAGACTAACCGGCCGCATACCATCGTGATGACGCAGCGTGCCGCTGAACATCGCGTTCTTCAGCGTCCCGGTGAGCGTGCCCGTTGCGTCGAGCTCCCCCTGAAGATCGAAACCGGGGACGAGTCGCCGGATCGTGCCGATGTCGATCCGACCGGCTTCCACGGCGAACGGTTGGAACGCCAGATCAGGGCCGCCGAGACTGATTTCCCCTTTCCCCCGGATCTGGCTCTCGGGCCATCCCGGAACGAGCGAGTCACGGAACGACCACGCGGTCTCGATCTTCAAGGCGCTCACCGGCCCGTCGACGATCGTCTGCCCCGTCAGGCGGCCGTAGAACGGCAGCGAACCGATGTAGACGCGGGCGAAATCGAGCGAGAGATCCTGCGCGGTGAGGTCGCCCTGTCGCAGCGCCACCAGCCCGGAGTCGGCGGCGCTGAACGCGGTCACGTGCCCCGTGAGCCGCCCCTGGCCGAAGGTGAGATTGAGCGGCCGCAGCTGAATCTCGAGCAGCCGCCCGCCGTGGGACGCGACCGTCACACCGCCGTGCAGCACCGCATTCTCCGGGAACCGCGGATCGAGAAACCGGATGTCGGTCAACGTCGCCGAGTCGGCGCGCATCGCGAGATTCCAGAGCAACGTGTCGCGCGGCCATTGCACCGTGCCCTTCGCGCTGAACTGCGTGCCGGGGAATCGGACGCGGGACAAATCGACGTCGAGCGTATGGCCGTTGATCGTCAAGCGGCCGACGACGTCGGCGATCGACAGCCGCGGATCGCTGCTCTCGGTCGTGAGCCGCAGCACGTCGATCCGGATGCCGTTCTCCCGCGGCGCCTGGATGCGCAGCGCGGCGAGCCGCGCGTTGAGATGCTCGAAGCGGCGCAGCCGATAGCGTCCGTCTTCACCGGAGTATTCGATCTCCTCGTTGGCACTCGACACGTCGCCGTGCTTCTGCAGCCGCAGCGTGAGTGAGCCGTCGGCGATCTGAACGTTGCGCAGCAGGATGAGCGAGCGCGGGCCGGCGGGACCGAGCGGCTTGACGGTGACGGTGTCCTTCTCCCCGAGGCGCAGCAGCTCATCGAAGTTGGTCCTGCCGTTGGCGTGCTGCACGATGTTGATGACGGGCCGGTCGAGCCGCACCTCCATGAACACGATCCGGCCCGCCGCGAAGTCGATCGGGTTATAACCCAGCTCGGCGCGCGGCAGGAACGCGACCAGGGTCGAGTCGGGATCGAGCAGCCGGACATCGGTGAGCACCACGCCGGTGAGCAGCGAGCCGCGCACCTCGCCGACCTCGATCGAGCCGTGCACGGCGCTCTCGACCGCGGCGCTGGCGACGCGCGCCAGCAACGTGCGACCCGCGTGCGTTCCCACCAGCGCATTCAGCGCGCCGAGGAAGCAGGCCAGCAGGCCGACGAGGGACCAGAGGGCGACGCCCAGCGAGCGGCGCATCTAGAAGGCCTGCCCCACGGCAAACTGTAAGACGAGCTTTTGCCAGAACGTCTTGCTGGCGCGCACGGGGGGATAAGACGACCGGATCTCGCTGACGCTGTCGGCCGTTGCGCTCGTTTGATAGAGCAGCGGCCCGCGCGGGGCGGGATATCCGTTGTAGGCGACGTCGATGCGCACGGGGCCCAGTGGGGTGGTGAACCGCACGCCGGCGCCGGGCGTGACGCGCATGCCGCTCAGGGAGACGATCTCCGTCCCGCGCTCCCACACTTGACCGGCATCGACGAACAGGCCCAGCCGCATCCGCGACGCGAGGATCGGCGACGGCAAGCGCAGTTCCGCGTTCAGGATGATGGCGGTGTTGCCCCCCGTCGGCCGGGTTTGCACGTTCCGGAACACCTTGTCTGCATCTGTGCCGCCGGCCCGCCTCGTGGCCGCCGTGTCCACCACCGGTTCACTCGAGGTATCCTGGGGCTCCGCAATGAGGACATAGACTTGCGGCCCCAATTCGTTGCGACCATACCCGCGAACCGAGTTCGGCCCGCCGCCGTAGAAGCGCTGATCCGGCGGCACATACGCGACCCCCTTGCCCGCGACGGTGATGTTGCGCGGCAGAATCGTTCCGCCGCGGATTCGCCAGGCGAACACACTGCGGCGGCCAATCGGGTAGTACCTCGCAACCTCCAGCTCGCCGCGATTGAATTCGTACGTCGAGTCGGAACCGACGAGTCGCGAGGCGTGCAGCACCGTGGCGGTCATGAGGCTGCCCTCGGACGGGTCGAGAACGTTGTTCACGCGGTCGCGCACCAGGGTCACCGTCACCGCGCCGAAGCCGCGCCGTTTGCGCAGAAAGTCCTGACTCACGACGTCGCACAGACCGGCCAGAAAACAGTACACACCCGGGCTCGCCTTCGTTCGACCATACGAGTAGCCGTATCCGACCGTGACCGGCAAACGCCCGCGCGCGTTGAACGTGATGTCCGCATTCCCGCCGATCGCTTCCCGCGTGTACACCGTGAACTCGGAGTGCCGCTCGGCGAGAAAGCCGACTGAGGCGACGTGCGAGCGCGACAGAAACGCCGGCTGCCGGAGTGTGAGGCCGACGCTGTAGTTGAGGGTATCGAACGTCCAGCGGCCGCCGAAGGGGTTGCACAGCTGGTCCAATCCCGTCGATCCCCTGGGCACGCCGCCGAGTTTCGACACCCGTCCGGACAGGTCCAGCGTCCGCGCGCCGCCGAGAAAGTCGTGCGCCGCCCAGCCGCTCTGCACGCGGAAGCACTCAACACTGCCGTAGCCTCCGCCGAGACGGACCTGGTGACGCGGCCCCTCGAGGACCTGCACGAGAACGCGGACTGCTGAATCGCTCGGCACGGATCCCTGCGGCGGCACCGAGTCGATGACCGCAACGTTCACCGAGTTGAAGACGCCCATGCCGTAGAGATCGCGCTGCGTCTGGTACAGCGCGTCCTGTCTGAACCCATGGCCCGATCGCACCGACATGACGCGCCGCACGGTGGCGGTGTCCACGTCGCGCAGCCCGCGGATGACCACCTCGCCGATGCGCATGCGCGGGCCGGGCTGCGCGTCCAGCTCGACTTCGGCGCGCAAAACCCCCGCTTCCGAATCGAAGTTGCGCAGCACCTCGGCGTAGGGATAGCCGTGGTTGCGCAGCCGCGAGACGATCGTGTCGGCTGCCGCCTGCATCAGGAAGCGGTTGAAGGGATCGCCGACCTGCAATGGCAGATCGCGCTTGAGTTTTGCGACGTCGAAGATCCCGTCGAGGCCTATGACGTCGAGCCGAGTGACCCGGACCGGCTCACCTTCGTGAATCCGGAACGTGGCATATACGTCGCGGGACGTGCGCTGCACCGACGTGTCGACGACCGCGTTCATGTAGCCGCTTTGGCGGTAGAACAGAATCAGACGGACGACGTCGCGGCGGAATTCGACTTCGTTGAAGTAGCGTTTCTCACCGAGCCCCAGCCACCGCAAATACCATCTGCTGGCCCACGCGCTCGATTTCGTCGTCGCGATCACGCTCTCGAGTGTCAGACCATCGATCGCTCGGTTACCGTCGAACGACAGACCCCGAACTACCCGCTCCTGGTCTTGAGCGGACAGGACGGTTGACGCCGCCTGCGCAGCGAGCAGCAAAAGAGGTATGACACGCAATTGACGTGGTTTACCAATCTCGGCTATGTTGCGACACTTGCACCGTACTGTCAACCTTTTCGACACCGCCAAGAGCACCCTGTTCCTCTGTATTCTCGCCGCCTGTCATACTTCCGGCGGCGGCAACGAGGCTGGGGGGCGGGGGCTCATCTACTACGAGACGTACGATCCGCGCTCGCTCGATCCCGCACTCTCCACCGACGTGCCGACCGGCGAAATGGTGACGCTGCTCTTCGACGGGCTGACGCAGTTCGATCCCGACGGCAAGCTGCTGCCCGGACTGTCCGACCGCTGGACCGCCGATCGAACAGCCCAACGCTACGTCTTCCATCTGCGCCCCGGTGTCTCCTTTCATGACGGCAGTCCGCTCGTCGCCGCGGATGTAAAACGCTCGTTGTTGCGGGTGCTGAATCCGGCGACGCGCGGCGGCCGCGTGTGGCCGTTGCTCCCCATTGCCGGTGCGGCGGACTTCGCGGATGGGCGCGCGCGGGACGTCAGCGGCATCGCGGTCCTGGGCGACACCGCGGTGGCCTTCACGTTGACCGAGCCACTCGCCGTCTTCCCTAAATTCCTGGCGATGCCGGTCGCATCCGTCGTGCCTGCAGCGGTTCCCGCGGAGTTCGGCCAGCGGCCCGTCGGGACGGGACCGTGGCGCTTCATGGCGTGGCAGCACGACGATTACCTGCGGTTTGCGAAAAACCCGAGCTACTGGGGTGGCCCGGCCGAGAGCGATACGCTCACCGTCCGTATCATCCCGGAGCCGCTGACGCGCGTCGCGGAGCTCCAGGCGGGCCGGGTCTCCGTATCGGAGATCCCGTTTGGCGAAACCGGAAAGTGGGAGCGCGAGCACCCCGACTGGCTGCAACGCAAAGCGGCGCTCCGCGCCGTGTATGTGCCGCTGAACAACGGCCGAGGCCCGTTGCGCGACCCGCGAGTGCGCCAGGCGATCAATCACGCGGTCAACGTGCCCGAGATCTTGCGCACCGTTTGGAACGGCCGGGGAGTCCGGGCCGCAGGAGCGATTCCGCCGACGTTGGGGGGAAGTGATCCGGGACGAAAACCGTATAGCTACGACACGACCGAAGCGCGCCGGCTGCTGCGGGCCGCCGGATACCCGGACGGCTTTGCGGTCCAACTGTGGCGCTCCGGAACGAACATCGAGATGGGTCGCGTCGCCCAGGCGATTCAGGCGCAGCTGGCCGCCGTCGGCATCCGCGTCGAAATCGTATCCCGCGACGCCTCCAGCATGCGCGAGGCGGTTCGCAAGGGCGACACCGACATGGCCATCACCGACTGGTGGGCCGACTACCCCGACGCCGACAACTTCCTCTATCCGCTGTTTCACAGCGCCAGCTTCGGACCGGGGGGCAACTACGCCTTCTACCGCGATCGAGTGACCGACTCACTGATCATGGTAGCGCGCCGTACCGTCGACCAGCCGGCGCGCGAGGCGCTCTACCGCCGCATCGACAACCGCGTCTTTGAAGCGGCGCCCTGGCTCTACCTCTGGTTCCCCGTCGATCTCTGGGCAGTGCAGCCGGCAATCGAGGGGTGGGACCTGCCCGTCATTTTCAACGGCCAGCGTTGGACCAAGGCGCGTGTTACAACTGGTCGGTAAGCGGCTGCTGGCAACGATTCCGACGCTGTTCGGTGTCCTGGTTGTCGCATTCCTGTTATTGAACGTCGTGCCCGGCGATCCCGTCGCGGAGATGGTCGGGGAGCGGGCCGATTCCGCCACGATCGCCCGGCTGCGCGGCGAGCTGCATCTCGACGAGCCGATTCCGGTGCAATTCGGCCACTATCTCTGGGGTGTCGTCCGCGGCGACCTCGGTCGCTCCTACATCACGCAGCGTCCCGTGCTCGGGGACCTGGCCGAGCGCTTTCCCAAGACGCTGCAGCTCGCCGGCGCGGCGATGCTGCTGGCGGCGACCTGCGGCATCACCCTCGGCGTGCTCTCGGGCGTCCGCCCGGGCGGCATGGTCGACCGCTTCAGTATGCTGATCGCCTACGTTGGCGTGTCTTTCCCGGTTTACTGGGTCGGCCTGCTGCTGATTCTGCTGTTCGCGGTGGCGTTGCGCTGGCTGCCGCCGTCCGGCTACGGCGGCTTGGCCTTCCTCGTGCTGCCCGCCCTCACGCTCGGCACGCGTTCGATCGCGTTTCTCGCCCGGATGACGCGCGGCGCGATGCTCGAGATCCTGCCGTCCGACTTCGTGCGCACCGCGCGCGCCAAAGGGCTCGGCGAACGGCGGGTGATCGGGCGGCACGCGCTGCGCAACGCGCTGTTGCCGATCATTACGGTGCTGGGTCTCGATGTTGGCAATTATCTGACCGGCAGCATTCTGACCGAGACGATATTTTCCTGGCCCGGGGTGGGGCGGTACGTGCTGCTGGCGATTCAAAAACGCGATCTCCCCGCGGTTCAGGGCAGCATCCTTTTTTTGTCCGTGATCTTCGTGCTGGTCAACCTTGTCACCGACGTGCTCTATGCGAAAGCTGATCCTCGCGTCGCTTACGATTAGCGCCGCGGTGTCCCTGCAGGCGCAAAGCCGAGGCTCGGTACAGCAGCGGGTCTCGCGGCTGCTCGATCAGCCGCCGTTCGATCGCGCTACGTGGAATGTCTATGCGCAAGACGACCGCGGGCGGGTGCTCTTCAATCGCAATGGGGATCGTTTCTCGGTCCCGGCGAGCAATACGAAGCTCGTGGTCTCCGCCGTGGCGACGGCCCTGCTCCCTGCCGTCTATCGCGCTCGCACGAGCGTGTACGCCAACGGCACGGTCACCAACGGCATTCTCCAGGGCGACCTCGTGTTGTACGGGCGAGGCGATCCGACGTGGTCGCAGCGCTGCTACACGATCGACACGTTGGCACCCGGTGGTTGCGACTCGACCTGGACCGCCGTGGACGCCATTGCCGACTCGCTGCGGGCCCACGGGCTGCGGCGCGTCACGGGACGGATCATCGGCGACGGATCGTATTTCGAGCCGACGCTGACGCACTGGGGCTGGAATTCGTTCGATCTCAACTGGTGGTACGCGGCGCCGGTGTCCGGGCTCGGCTTTCACGACAACAGCGTCGATTTCCAGATCACGCCGGGCGCGGCGGTCGATCAGCCGCCGGCCATCACCTGGAATCCCGATCTCCACCTGTTCACGTTCGAAAACCGCGCCCGCACCGTCCCCGCGGACTCGGCGACGACGATCGGCGACAACTTCTTCCGTAAGCCCGGCACGCTCGAAATCTGGGCCGAGGGCACCGTGTCGCTGAGCCGCGCGCCGTGGATTGAAAGCTTCGCGCTCCCCGATCCCAACCTGTTCGCTGCACGCGCGCTCGAAGCGTCGCTCCAGAAGAAGGGGATCTCCGTCGCAGGCGGCGCCGGCAGCACGACGGATTCGATGGAGTACCGCGCGCTGCGCTGCTGCGGCAGTCCAATCGCCGAGTACCAGGGCCGGCCACTTCCCGACATCCTCTTCCCCATCCTCAACACGAGCCAGAACTGGTTCGCCGAGATGCTGCTCAAGACGCTGGGCCGCCAGGTTGGCGACACGGGCAGCTGGACCAAGGGCCTGGATGTCGAGAAGCGGTTTCTGGTCGATTCGATGAAGGTCGATTCGACCGCGTTCGACCTCGAGGACGGCTCGGGCCTGTCGGCCGGCAATCTCGTCACGCCGCACGCCTTCGTGCAGCTGCTCGCCTACATGTACCGGCATCCCAAACGGGCGCCGTTTCTTGCCGCGCTGCCGCGGGCGCAGCAGCGCGGCTCGCTGCTCAAGCGCTTTGCCGGGACACCGCTCGAGGGACGCGTGCTGGCGAAGACGGGATCGATTAACCGAGTGAATACGCTGTCGGGATACATCGAGAAAGCGGACGGGCGGGTGATCACGTTTTCAATACAAGCAAATGCGCATGACGTACCGACTCGGCAAATGCTTGCTCAAATTGATTCAGTGGTCGTCCAACTCGCACGGTAGTGTCAGATAAAAGCCACACGTCACTAGAAAAGTTGAAGCGCGGTGGCCTGGGCGTGCGGAGTCCCGCCGACACGCTGGAATAATTCTGTTAGGCTGACCAGCCTAACCGCATGCCTGAGGGTGAAAGGTTACAAAGTCTAGCGTTCAAAGCGCGGTCCGTTTAGTCTAGACAGGTATGTCTAATTCTCGTTAGGCCGCGTTACTCACGCCCATGAAACCTAAGTTCATCACTGCAGAGCAATGGCTTGATGCCGAGGATCGTGGTGGTCGCGCTGGGCGCATCGAGCGCCTCAAATGGCTCGAAGCGCAGTATCCTAACATTTCGTGGCAGGTATTCCCTGGCGGGTGGATGGCCCGGACACTCTTCGAGGAAGCCCGCTACTCTTTCGTGTACGGACAGTACGTCGCATCCATTGCTCTTGCCTTTGCCTACATTGAGCGGACGTTGGCAGGAATGCTGTATGCGGCAGGCGAGGACGCAGCTCGGCGAGCCAATGTGAGTCAGTTAGTCGATTCCGCTGTCGCTAGAGGCTGGCTAACGGCCAGCGAACGCGACGAGATTTCCATTGCGCGAGGCACCCGTAATCCGATGCTGCATTACCGAGAACTGGTGGCCGAGGATAGTGTAGAGAATCGCGCTCTCACCGGTCAGCAAGCGCCGTATGACCTCATCGAATCCGACGCTCGACATGTGATGATAATTGCCTTCTCCCTCTTTTCGAGGAACGCGGCCTAACCAGCGCTTGAAGCTGACGGCGCGCGTAGACTAAGGAATGAATCTTTCTTCAGCGCGCCGCAGCTTAAGCGCGGTCCGTTAGGCAGCACCACTTGGCCATTCGCACTAGCCGCACCGTCGGGCTCCTCGTCGTGGTGATTGCCGCCGCGATCTTCTGGCGCACGGCCTATCCCACGATCACCTGGTGGGATTCCAGCGAATACTCGACTGCCGCCGGGACGCTCGGCGTCATCGCCGCGCCCGGTTCGTTGCTCCTCACGCTGCTCGGCTGGCCGATCTCGCACCTGCCGT
>DASPXD010000148.1:0-16793 GCA_035637435.1 Gemmatimonadales bacterium | reverse complement strand
GTGTTAACGGGCAACCGTTACGTGGGTTCGAATCCCACCCTGTCCGCCTAGCAGGACAGGTGGGTGAGCGGTTGAAACCGCCGGTCTCGAAAACCGGTATGCCCGCAAGGGTATCGAGGGTTCGAATCCCTCCCTGTCCGTAGGTGTAACAATCCTCTTGAAAATGCCTGCCCGATCGCTTGGCGGACTCTGGCTCTCGTGTGCGGTTGTCTCGATCCTTGCCGCGCAGGAGCCGCGGAAGTCGCAGGTACTTCTCGTCGAGCGTCTCTTCCACGCCGATTCCGAACGGCTCACCATCGCGTTGCGCCGTGGAGTCGTGTATCTAGTCGAGCTGAGTGGATCGGGAACACTCATCGTAGAGCCGGAGCGACGCGCACGTGCTCCGTTCTTCGTGCCGATTGGCGACAGCACGATCCAACCTCGGCGATTTGAGCTGCATGCATTCGTCAACGCTCCCCACAACGTCCACCTCGCGGACCTCGTATCCGGCGATTCAACGCTGCTCCGAATCTACGCCGACACCGCCGAGACGCAGAGAATCACACAAAAGCGGGACCGCGCTGCCACGGTCGGTCTCTCCTTGGCCGGCGGAACTCATTCGGGCTATCGGCTCGATCCCACTGGCGGTGTCAACCCGCGGGGCGGGGTTGATCTCGACGCCTGTCTGCTGCTCGAAGTGGGCGATCGATTCGGGAGCTGCGTCGGACTCAATCGCCAGTCGTTCCCGGACGCGCACTACATCGGCAGTTGGCTGTTTCTCGAGGAGCGAGTGCGCCTCATCAGCCGGAACTGGCTTGGTAGTCGCACAACCGACGTGGGCGCGGTGCTGCGCTACAGCCGGGGCGCGCACATTGGACCTCGCCTCCTCGATCCCGTGTGGCTAGGTGCTGGAATTCAAGTGACGCAACGGTTCTCGTCGGAGGGTCGCCGCCGCGGCTGGCGCGCGTTTCTCGGGTGGCAACATGGCCGCCTTGGCGGCGCGCCGGAGACGGAATTCCTTTACAGCGATAGATTCGGAGTCGGACTCATTTGGGCTCCCTGATCGCGCGTCTCGCGGCGGCATGCGCGGTTGTTTCGGCGGCCGCGTGCGTCCTAGGAGATCCTCTCCGCCAGCCGGGAATGAGCATGAAGATGATCCCGGCGGATACAGCTCTATACGTTGGGGCTTCGTTAACCGCGACCGGCAAGATGGTCAACAGCTACGGCGACACGTACCCGAGCCAACACATTCATTATCAGGGTCTCGATCCGAGCGTCTCTGTCACACCGTGGGGGAAGGTCACCGGGATCTCCTACGGTCGTGCGCGCATCGTAGCGAGACGTGAGGACTTCATTGACACCGGCTTCGTGAGCGTTGTACCACCGGGGGTTCTGGGATTGGGCAGCTTCTCATCCGTGGATTTCGTGAACAACGATGGCTCCGGGTTCGTGCATGTCGCGTCTCCCGGACAGGGACTAGGAGAAGCGCCGGCTTGGGTGCCCGGTGGTGACACGCTTGTCTACTCGTACGGCATCCCCGGCGGGGCAGGGGCTGCGAATCTCTACGTGACGGATCTGGCGGGCAATCACCATCTGCTCGCGGCGGGAGGACGCGATCCGCGTGTGAGCCCCGACGGCTGGGTCTACTTCACGGGCGCTGATGTCATTGAGCGGATCCATCTCGATGGAACTGGTCGAGAAATCGTCATTCCCACGACGGTCGCGTTCGCCGATCCGTCCCCAGACGGCAGCATGCTGGCGTATTTTCACATCGAGTGTTCAGGCGGCTTCGGCTGTGGGTGGGAGATTCGCATCCGCACCGTGGCAGATTCGACGAGTCACCTACTTGTCACGGATGGAGCGCGACCTCGGTGGTCACCCGATGGCAGTCGGATCGCGTTCTACCGTCCTAACCCGAACACCGATGTGGCTGTCATCTACGTGATCGATACGGCTGGCACCAATTTGCAGCAGGTCTCGCCCCCAGGGCGGTTGTATCACTGGGATGCGCTGGATTGGTCACCCGATGGTGCGTGGATTCTGGCGTCCGGCCTGGATGCGCTGGAATTGATTCGAGTATCGGATGGATTGGCACTACCACTGGGTTATACAGGACACGACCAACTGGGTTTTATAGAGGGCTACCAAGCCGGAAGCTGGCGCCGCTAGGACGTGGTTGGTGCAAATCTTGCGACACACTCCTCACGCCAGCGCGTCGCGACGAGCGCGCAGTTCACCTTCATCGACACCTCGGACGACTGCTCCTGACGTAGCACTTCCGACGCGCTACGGCAGGCTGCAATATGGCGGCCTATGCCGACGATCCAGCGCGTCCGCCGCATCATTGCCGTCATCGTAGGCGTGATCCTCTTCCTCGTTGTCGCGGTGCTCGGCGTGGCGCAGCTGCGCTGGGATCGCACGTTCACGGTCCCTCCGGTCCCAATCGCGGCGAGCCGCGATCCGGCGACGATCGCCCGCGGCCGCTATCTCGCCTATGGGCCGGCGCACTGCGTCGACTGCCACGTCGCTCCGGAGGAGTTCGCGCGGTTCGACTCGGGCGGCGAGCCGCCGTTGTCCGGTGGCTACCTGTTCGCGACTCCGCCGGGCCGCTTCTACGCGCCCAACATCACGCCCGATTTGGCGACCGGGATCGGACGGCGGACGGATGCGCAGCTCGCGCAAATGATTCGCTACGGCGTCCGCGCGGACGGACGCGTCGCGCTGCCGTTCATGGATTTTAAGAACCTGAGCGACGAGGATCTGACGGCGCTGATTTCGTTCCTGCGGAGCCAGCCGCCGGTCTTGCACCCGGTTCCCGCGAACGACCTCAGCCTGCTCGGCAAGTTGGTCTTCGCGTTCATGATGAAGCCACAGACTCCCGATAGCACGCCGCCCGCGCGCACTCCAGCGGCTGGTACCCTCGCGTCCGGAGCGTATCTGGCCCGCGTCGTCACCGAATGTGCGGGGTGCCACACGCAGCGCAGCCTCACGGACGGCTCGTACAAAGGTCCCATGTTCGCGGGCGGCGCCGTATTCTCGGTCGACGCGGATCCGAACCTCGAGCTCGTGACACCGAATCTCACACCGGACTCGGCGACCGGGCGGATGGCGCATTGGACCGAGGATCAGTTCGTCACGCGGTTCCGCGCGGGGAAGTCGATGCCGCAGTCGATCATGCCGTGGGCGGCGTTTGAACGCATGACCGACGCCGATTTGCGTGCGATCTATCAGTATTTGCATGCGCTGCCGCCGGTGTTGTACGACCCAGGACCTTCATTGCGCCGGAAACGGTAACCCTATGCCCACACTGCTCGGCATTCTTGCCCCACTCTGTCTCCTTCAGGCCGTCGAATATCGTTCGCCCGCGGGCGTCGAGTACCGCGCGCAGCGCGATACGGGCGCGATCGCGCGCGCCGACAGCGCGCTAGCCGCCGATCCACGCAACGTCGATCGCATCATCGCGCTCGGCGTCGCGCAATCGGGGGTGCGGCAGTTTCGGGAAGCCATCGCGACGTTTACGCGTGGGCTTAGGGTCGCGCCCAAGAACGCGCTGCTCTATCGCTGGCGTGGGCATCGCTATCTCTCGACGCGGCAGTTCGACAAAGCGATGGACGATCTCACGCGCGGCGCCCGCCTCGACAGCACGATCTACGGTATCTGGTATCACCTCGGCATCGTTCGCTTTGTGCGCCGCGATTTTGCAGGCGCCGTGGCCGCATTCACCAGGGCGCTGCCCATCGCGCCCGACTCCGCCGAGCGATCAGGCGCGACCGACTGGCTGTGGATGTCGCTCTCGCGCGCGGGACGGAAGGCGGACGCGCAGGCGCTGCTCGACCGCCATCCCGATACGCCGCCGGGCGGCAATGCCTACACGCAGCGGCTGCGCCTGTATCGAGGCGAGGTCTCTGCGGACTCCGTGTTCACGACGGCCGATACCAGCGATATCCAGGTGGCGACACTGAGTTACGGAATCGGGAACTGGTACCTGGTGCGCGGCGACACGGTCAACGCGCGCAAATGGTTTGAGCGCTCCGTCGCGTCGGGTGGTTGGCCGGCGTTTGGATTTATCGTGTCGGAGGTGGAGCTCAGGAATCGATGAGGGCGGCTTCTCGCGCACAATGTCATCCAATCGTAGGATGAGTTATATGAGAAAACTCATTGCGTCCACATTTATATCACTGGACGGTGTCATGCAGGCGCCAGGAGCGCCGGAGGAAGATCCAACCGAAAACTTTACGTTAGGTGGTTGGACCTTCGCTTTCGGAGACGAAGCAATGGATCTTTCTGCGGCAGGTTTCGATGGGAAAGATCGAGAGCTTGTACTCGGTCGCAAAACCTACGAAATATTCGAGGGATATTGGCCTTACCAAACAGAGGATAATCCGATTGCGAGGACGTTCAACGCGGCAAAAAAGCATGTGGCATCCCGCACGTTGAAGGCATTGCGATGGAACAATTCGTCGGTACTTGGCGGTGACGTCGTTTCTGCCGTAACCGCGCTCAAGGGGCAGCCCGGACACGACCTTCAAATCATTGGCAGCGGCAATCTCATTCAGACGCTACAAGCTGCATCGCTCATTGATGAATACAACACATGGGTGTATCCCGTCGTTCTTGGCCGTGGGAAGCGACTGTTTGAAAATGGTGCAAGTCCATGTGCACTGCGGCTCGTGGCTTCGAAGATCTCAAAAACTGGCGTTGTGATGAGCACTTATGTTCCAGCTGGAGATATTTCGCTTGGCACAGTTGGCCAAGCCTAGGCCGACAGAGCTTTCACCCTTCATGGGAATCCAATGAACACCCCCACACCAGTAGGCCGCGGCGAGTTTGCGCTGGCGCTGAGCACCATTTATGCCAGCATCACGGTGGTCTTGCTTATTGTCCTGGAAACGCCTTCCGCCATGTGGCCGATCTACCTCTTAACGGCTGGTCTGGTCACTGCTACTGTGTGGTGTAGCCTTGTCGCGCTTCGCGAGCTCCGACACGGTCGCGGCTCTGCGGCCTAACAAGCGCCTGAAGCAGATGGAACCAGCTGTGTTTCTTGCCGCGCTCCTGATATTCGTGGGAATTCCTGCCCTCACGGTCCTCAAGATCGCTCGTCTGCGTGCCTCTCGTCCCCAATCCCCATCGGCTGACGTCACTGAGCGGCTCGAGGCAGTTGAACATCGTGTCGAGGACCTCCAACAGGAGTTGGCAGAAACACAGGAGCGTCTCGATTTCGCCGAACGTCTACTGAGCAAGGCACGCGACGAGCGGCGGATTGGCAGCTGACGCGACTCCACCGAATGCGCTTGCGGGCCTCCAATGGGGGGGGTAACCTCTCCGGGTCTACCTCCCGGAGATCCCCGTGGCTCGTCCTCGCACTCTTTCGATCCTGGCAACCCCCCTTGCGGCCGCCGCGGCAGTCTTCGCGTGTTCCGATCGCATTGCTCCGGTTCCTGACTTTGCCAGCATGTCCCGGCAACCCAGTAGCTCTCCGACGGTCACCCCGCAGCAAAGCGGCACCAGCTTCCGGTTCTTCGCGGTAAGTCCGGTCAACGATCGCGTGGTGTGGGCCGGCGCAGCGGGTGGGATGTTCGCGCGGACCACGGACGGCGGGGCCACCTGGATATCGCGACAAGTACCCGGCGCGGCGGCGCTCCAGTTCCGGGATGTGCACGGGGTGAGTGAGATGGTCGCCTACCTGATGTCCGCGGGCGGCGGCTCAGACAACCGCATCTACCTCACGGAGGACGGAGGGGACACCTGGGTGTTGCAATACCAGGCCACCGATCCCCGCAGCTTCTACGACTGCTTCGACTTCTGGACCCCCACCCGGGCACTGCTCTTCGGCGACTCGTTCGACGATCGCTTCACCTTCCTCAAGCTCCCGGACGGCGACACCTGGGAAGACATCAGCAATCAGTCGCCCGAGGCGCAGCCGGGCGAGGCAGGGTTCGCGGCCAGCGGTACATGCATCAAGACACTGGCCGGACAGAGCGCATGGGTCGGCACCGGCGCAGCAGCCCAAGCTCGCGTCCTCGCCACCCGCGATGGAGGCGACACCTGGACCGCCTCCGATGATGTGCCGATCGAGCCTCAGGGCACACCGACGTCTGGTGTGGTCAGCATCGATTTCCGCGACCGCTTCCACGGAATACTCGGCGGCGGCGACGTGGTCGCCAGCACCATCCCCCAGTTGAACGTCGCGCGCTCGGAAGATGGAGGCGCCACTTGGCGCCTGACCGCGCCGACGCCGTTTCCCGGAGCCGTCTACGGGTTGACCTACGTGCCGGGACGCAACAGGCTGACCGTTGTGGCCACAGGCCCGGGCGGGTCCGCCTGGACGACGGACGAGGGGAACACCTGGACATTGCTGCCCGGGATCACGAACTGCTGGGCAGTAGCATTTGCCAGCTGGAAGACGGGATGGCTGGCGTGCGGAGCGGGGAGAATCTTCAGGATCGACTTCTCCGATTGAGGTAATAAGAAACCGCCACCCGATGCAATCGAAGCGTCGCACATGGGCCATCCCGACTTTCGCGTCGGCGGCAAGATCTTCGCCACGCTCGGCTACCTGCTGCGGACCGCCCGCAAGGCCGCGGTGCGCGAGGCGTTGAGGGTGGCCTGGCGCAACCGCGCACCGCAATAGTGCTCGCCCTCAGGAGCCTTTGCTTCGCGCTGCTCCTGCCGGGAAGCGTCACACTGTTGCTTCCTTACTTCATACTGTCGGGCCGTGGAGGAGTGGCCGCCCCTCGCTGGAGCGCGGTGCAGTATCTCGCGCTGATACTGATCGCAGCCGGCGGTGTCATCCTGATCCGTTGCATCACCGATTTTGCCCGCATCGGCCGAGGGACACTCGCCCCCGTGGATCCACCCAAGCAGCTCGTGGTGCGTGGCCTGTATCGCTACGTCCGGAACCCCATGTACGTGGGTGTGCTCGGCGTCTTGCTCGGTGAAGCGGCCCTGTTCCAGTCCGGAGCCCTGCTGACTTATACGGCGATCTGGTTTTTATTTGTGAATCTGTTCGTGATCCTGTATGAGGAGCCGGCGCTGCGCCGGCGCTTCGGCGAGTCCTATGAGCAATACCGCCGCTCAGTCAGACGGTGGATACCCGGGAGCATGAAATGAAGCGTGCTGGCCTGCTCGCATTCCTGATCGGTCTGTCCTTCCCATTACACGCTCAGATGCAGCGAACCCTCTCGCCCAACGATCAGCGCGCGCGCGACATCTTCGAGCAGCTCATTAACATCAATACCACCGGCTCGAGCGGCAGCACGACGGTCGCGGCCAACGCCATGGCGAAGCGGCTCACCGATGCGGGTTTTCCCGCCGCCGATGTTCAAGTCATCGGGCTGGCGGGCTCGCGCAATCACAACCTCGTCGCGCGCTATCGGGGCACGGGATCGCAAAAACCGATTCTCCTTCTGGCCCATATCGATGTCGTCGAAGCCAAGCGGGAAGACTGGTCGCTCGATCCGTTCACGTTCACCGAAAAGGACGGCTTCTTCTACGGCCGCGGCACGATGGACATCAAGGACGGTGCCGCGATCCTCGTCGCCACCCTCGCTCGGCTCAAACAGGAAGGCTATCGCCCCAACCGCGACCTGATTCTCGCGCTGACAACGGGCGAGGAAGGCGGCAGCGACTACAACGGCGTGCAGTGGCTCCTCGAGAACCACCGCGATCTCGTCGATGCGGCGTACGTGATCAACATGGACGCCGGCGATCCCGTGATCCTGAACGGCAAACGGTTGATGCGCTCGGTGCAGGCCAGCGAAAAGGTCTACGTCACCTTCAAGCTCGAGGTCCACAATCCAGGGGGTCATAGCTCGCTGCCGACGAAGGACAACGCCATCTATCGCCTCGCTGCCGCCCTGGGGCGGGTGAGCGCGTATGAATTCCCGGCACAGCTGAACGAAATCACGCGCGCGTTCTTCCAGCGGATGTCCGGGCTGCAGCAGGGGACCCTCGGCGCGGACATGGCGGCGGTCGCGGGTCCCGCGCCCGATTCCGCCGCGGTGCGGCGGCTGTCCGATGTCAGTCCGCTGTACAACGCCCAGCTGCGCACCACCTGCGTCGCGACCCAGCTCGCCGGCGGCCACGCCGAGAATGCGCTGCCCCAGTCGGCGAGCGCTACGATCAATTGCCGGATGCTGCCCGGCACTGCGTCGGACGACGTGCAGCGCGCGTTGACCGAGGCGGTGCACGACAGCGCGGTGGCGATCACGGTGGTGAGCGCGGCGGTGCCGAGTCCGCCTTCGCCGCTCAAGCCGGAAATCATAGACCCGATCGAGCGTGTCACCAGGCGCCTGTGGAACATCCCGGTCGTCCCCGTGATGGAGACCGGCGCCACGGACGGCCTCTATTTCCGTAATGCCGGCATCCCCGTTTACGGAGTGTCGGGGGTGTTCGTCGACATCAACGACATCCGGGCGCACGGCCGCGACGAGCGCATCGGTGTGCAGGATTACTACGACGGCGCGGAATACATTTACCAGCTCGTAAAAGCCGTCTCATCAAGGGGCGGCAATTAAGAGCGGCGGCGAAGGAAAACCGCGCGGACTCGATGGGGTCGTAGCTGCCCAGACGCGGCTGAGCCACGTCGACGGCCAGGCAGGTCAGTTAATCATCGGTGGCTACGCGGTCGAGGAGCTGGCCGGACGCGTCAGCTTCGAGGAGGCGGCGCATCTGCTGTGGCGCGGCGCGCTGCCGGCAGAGGGCGAACTCGCCACGCTACGGCGGGAAATCGCGGCGCTGCGTCCGCTTCCTGACGAGGCGCTGCGCGTCGTGCGGGCGGCCGCCAAGGCTCCGCCGATCGACGCGTTGCGCATGGCGTGTGCGACGCTGTCGTTGGACCTCGCCAAACCCGACGACATCTCGCCCGTTGCGGACTTGCAGGCCGCCAAGCTGCTGACGGCGCGGTTTCCGACGGTCATCGCCGCGCACGCGCGCCTCAGCGCGGGGAAGCAGCCGATCGCGCCGCGCGCCGATCTGCCGCACGCCGCGAACTTTCTCTACATGGTACACGGGAAAGAGCCCGATCCGATCGCGGCCAGGGCGATCGACACCTACTGGGTCACGGTGATCGACCACGGCATGAACGCCTCGACGTTCGCCGCGCGGGTGATCGCGAGCACGCGCTCGGATATGGTGAGCGCGGTGACGGGAGCGATTGGGGCGCTGAAGGGTCCGCTGCATGGCGGGGCGCCGGGGCCGGTGCTCGACATGCTCAAGGACATCAAGTCTGCCGACCGTGCCGAGCCGTGGGTGCGCGCCGAGCTGGCGGCGGGCCGGCGCATCATGGGTTTTGGACATCGCGTCTACAAGGTCCGTGATCCGCGCGCCGCCGTGCTCAGCAAAGTCGCCGACGACATGAGCTTGGCGGCGCTCGAGGACCGCAAGCTGTTCGATTTGGCGCGCGCGGTCGAGCAAACGGCGCTGCAGGTGCTCGATGAAGTGAAGCCGGGCCGCAATCTGCGGACCAACGTCGAGTTCTTTACGGCCCTCGTCCTCCAGGCCCTCGGCCTCCAGCCTCGATCCTTCGTGGCGACGTTCGCGTGCGGTCGGGTCGCGGGCTGGTGTGCGCACGTGATCGAGCAGCACGCCGAGGACCATCTCATTCGGCCCCAGTCCGAATACATCGGCCCGCGCAACTTGAAGGCCCCTTCCGGACGATCTGACGGCGGTTCATGATTGTCGTGTCGTTCCCCCGCTGGCGACTCGCTGGTTCTCGGAAGGAGAATCGTATGCGATCGTATCGCGTTGCCGCGGCCGCATTGCTGTTCGCGTGTGGCCCGGTGTTGCTCCACGCACAAAACTTTTCGCTCTCCGGTGGCGGCGTCTATGCATCGTTGAATGGCTCGGATTTCGATGGGTTCGGCTCGGGACTAGGGGTCGACGCGCAGTTCCGCTACCACGCCCGCGGCGGGGTCTCGATTGGCGGGGGCGTGCAGTACACCAGTCATGATATTACCGGGGTCGACCCGAACCTTGGTGTTCGGGCCTTCTTTGCGGATGTGCGGTATGCGTTCGAACGTGCGTCCTCACCCTCGATCACGCCATACATCGGCGCCCGGGTGGCACTGGCGCACTATGGCGTCTCGCAAGGCGGAAACTCTGTTACGGCTAACGGGACGGCGTTTGGGCCCGCGGGTGGCATACTCGTTAAGCTGGCGCCGACGACGCAATTGGACGCGGGGATTGTCTGGTACTCCGTCCACTTCGGCGATGCGAAGGTGAACGGCGCGACGCAATCCGGTACCAAGTCGAGGGGGTCATCCCTGGCACTGCGTGCGGGAGTCGTATTCGGGTTTGGGAAGAAGTGAACCGTAGCGCTTGACGCACCGCGTTCTCATTGCGGCCGAGCTCAAGAACCTCCTTGAACCGTCCCAGCTGAGTGATCTCGAGATCACCTGGTTGACGGCGGGCGAGCCGACTCCCAAGGGCGACTGGGAGGCGATTGTCTCTCTCCTGAGCCGCTGGGTCGGGGGAACCGAGCTCAAGAACCTGCCTAACCTGCGGATCGTGGCCAACGTCGCCGTCGGCTACAACAACGTCGACGTCGTTGCCGCCGAGATGCGCGGCGTGCTGGTGACCAACACGCCGGACGTCCTGACCGACGCAACCGCCGATCTCACGTGGGCGTTGATCCTGGCCACCGCTCGCCGGTTGGTGGAAGGCGTGGATCTCGTCCGCAGCGGCGAGTGGACCGGCTGGCATCCCGAGCAGCTGCTCGGAATGGAGCTGCGCGGCCGCGTGCTGGGACTGCTCGGCGCGGGTCGCATCGGTCAGGCGGTGGGCCGGCGTGCCCCCGCCTTCGGCCTCCAGGTGATCTACACCGCGCGTACGGCAAAGCCCGAGTTCGAGAAATTGGTCAGTGCGACCCGTGTCGATTTCAGGCAGCTCCTGGCGGAAAGCGACATCCTCAGCCTTCACCTGCCGGTGACACCTGAGACGAAGGGCATGATCAACTCGGACGCGCTCGCTCTCATGAAACGGAGTGCGATCATCATCAATACGTCGCGCGGCGATCTGATTCGCGAAGGGGCGCTCGCGCAGGCGCTCGAGCTGGGGCAGCTCGGCGCGGCTGGTCTGGACGTCTACGCCGAGGAGCCCAGGATCCCTCCTCGGTTGCTTGCGGCGCCGCGCACGGTGTTGTTGCCGCACATCGGCAGCGCGACCGAGGAGACGCGGCGCAAAATGGCCGCCATTGCGATCGAGAATGTGCAGGCCGTCTTGAACGGGAAACCCCCTTTGACCCCCGTGTACGGACAGGTGTAAGTTTCACGTTCGAGATGCCCCGGCCCCCAAAAGCGGAAGAACGCACCACTCTACTTGACGCCCGCGCGATGTCGCGGGCGTTGCAGCGTATGGCAGTCGAAATCCTCGAGCTGGCCCACGGCACCGGCGATCTCGTGCTCATCGGCATCCAGCGGCGCGGCGTCGAATTGGCCGAGCGCATCGCCAAGCTGATCGAGAAAGATGAAGGCGCCGACGTGCCACGCGGGGCGCTCGACATCACGCTCTATCGCGACGACCTCGGCGCGGTCGGACCGAAGCCGGTCATCGGCGCAACGCATCTCCCCGTCGATCTGACGGATAAGCACGCGGTGATCGTGGACGACGTGCTGTACACCGGCCGGACCGTCCGCGCGGCCCTCGATGAGCTCGCCGACTTCGGTCGCCCCAAGCGGATCTCCCTCTGCGTGCTCGTCGACCGCGGTGGCCGCGAGCTGCCGATCCAGGCCGATATCGTGGGCAAATCGGTCAAGACCGCGCCCGGCGAGCGCGTGGACGTGCAGGTCGAGGAGCTGGACGGCCGCGATCAGGTGGATGTGATCCGATGACCGCCGCCGCGACGCTCGGCAAAGATCTGACGGGGCTCGAGCACATGACGCCGGAGCAGATCCGGCTCATCCTCGACACGGCCGAGCCATTCAAGGAAGTCTCCGAGCGGCCCATCAAGAAGGTGCCCGCGCTACGCGGCAAAACGATCGTCAACCTCTTCTTCGAAGCCTCCACGCGCACGCGCATCTCGTTCGAATTCGCCGAGAAACGCCTGTCCGCGGACACGGTCAACGTCGCAGCCACCGGCTCGTCGGTCTCCAAAGGCGAGACCCTTGTCGATACGGCGCGCAACCTCGAAGCGATGCGCATCGACATGGTCGTGATCCGGCACCCGTCGTCCGGGGCCGCGGCATTTCTCGGCGACCGGATCGCGTCCAACGTCATCAACGCCGGCGACGGCAAGCACGAGCATCCGACCCAGGCGCTGCTCGATCTGCTGACGATCCGCGACAAGCACGGCAAGATCGCAGGCCTCAAGGTCTGCCTGGTCGGTGACGTGCTGCACTCGCGCGTCGCCCGCTCCAATCTGTGGGGCCTGACCAAGCTCGGCGCGGAGGTCGCCGTCTGCGGGCCGTGGACGCTGATGCCGCGCGGCATCGAAGAGCTGGGCGTGAAAGTGTTCGGCCGCGTCGAAGAAGCGATCGAGTGGGCGGACGTGCTCAACGTGCTGCGGCTGCAGCTCGAGCGGATGGAGAATGGATTCATCCCGAGCGTGCGCGAGTACTACCGCGTCTTCGGCGTGACCTCGGAGCGTCTCGAACGCTCGCCGCGCGCGATCACGATCATGCACCCCGGCCCGATGAATCGCGGCGTCGAGATCGACTCGCGCGTGGCGGACGGACCGCACAGCGTCATTCTCGATCAGGTGACGAACGGCGTGGCGGTGCGGATGGCCGTGCTCTACCTGCTCGCCGGTGGCCGGGCCGAGCTGGCCGACGCGGCGAAGCGAGGCAGCGAGTGACGCGACCAATCCTCCTGCAGGGTGGACGAGTCATCGACCCGAGCCGCGCCCTGGATGAGCCGGCCGACGTGCTGATCCAGGATGGCAAGATCGCGAGCGTCGGGCGCGGGCTTTCCGCACCCGATGGCGCGCTCGTCCACAACGTCAAGGGCAAAGTCGTCGTCCCGGGCCTCGTCGATTTGCATGTGCACCTGCGCGAGCCGGGCAATGAGGACGAAGAAACCGTCGCGAGCGGCGCGCGCGCCGCCGCGGCCGGCGGGTTCACCGCGATCTGCGCGATGCCGAACACCGATCCCGTCACCGACAATCAGGCGGCGGTCGGATTCATCGTGCGCCAGTCGGGCCGCGCCGGCTTCGCGCGCGTGCATCCGATCGGCGCCGTCTCGATCGGACAAAAAGGCGAGCGGCTGGCGGAGTTCGGCGAGATGGTGAGCGCCGGCGCGGTCGCCGTCTCCGACGACGGCAAGCCCGTGGTGTCGAGTCACATGATGCGCACGGCGCTCGAGTACGCGCGCACGTTCCACATTCCGGTGGCCGATCATTGTGAAGACCCGACGCTGTTCGCCGGCGGCGTGATGCACGAGGGGCTCGTCGCCACGCGGCTCGGCCTGAAAGGCATTCCCGCCGCCGCCGAAGAGATCATCGTTGCCCGGGACGTCCTGCTCGCCGAGCTGACGGGCGGCCACGTCCACCTCTGCCACATGTCGGCGCGCGGCTCGGTCGCCATCATTCGTGAAGCCAAGGAGCGCGGCATCCGCGTGACGGCGGAAGTCACGCCGCATCACCTCACCTTGACCGACTACGCATGCGAAGAGTACGACACGCATGCGAAGATGAACCCGCCGCTGCGAGAAGCGGCCGACGTCGCGGCGCTGCGCGGTGCGCTCAAGGACGGCGTGATCGACTGCATCGCCTCCGATCACGCGCCCCATGCCTACGACGAAAAGGAAGCCGCGTTCGACGACGCGCCGTTCGGGGTCGTCGGCCTCGAGACCGCGTTTGCCGTCGCGCACACAGAATTGGTGGAGAGCGGCGTGTTCACGCTGCCGGAGCTGATCCGCCGCATGACGACGGAGCCGGCGCGCGTGTTCCACCTCCCGGGCGGGACGCTCGCTCCCGGCTCGATCGCCGACGTCGCCGTCCTCGACACGGGCGCGAAGTGGTCCGTCGACCCGGCGGCGTTCCATTCCAAGAGCCACAATACGCCGTTCGCGGGTCGAGGCCTGACGGGGCGTGCCGTGCTGACCATCGTCGCGGGCGCCATCGTTCACGAGCTATGAAAGCACGTGAGGCTCGGCGCATGGCGCTGTGCTGCCGCCAGCTCGCGGCGCACGGGCTGATCGCGGGGCGGGACGGCAATCTCTCGGTGCGCATCGGCCCGGGCCGCGTGCTCGTCACGCCGAGCGGCGTGATCAAGGCGCTCGTCAGGCCGCAGGACATGGTCGAGGTCGATCTCGCCGGAAAACCGCGGCGGCGGAGCTCCCGCAAGCCCACCAGCGAGTTGGACTTACACCTGCGGATCCTGCGAGAACGACCCGATGTGAAGGCGGTCGTGCATGCGCATCCCCCTGTGGCGACGGGATTTGCCGTTGCGGGCCAAGAGATTCCGGCCAATTTGTTGCCGGAGCTTACTTTCAAGGGGTTGCTGAGGCTCGATGCCTAAGGGTCCGTCGAAAAGCGCCGCCGCCATCCAACGGCTGTTGGAAGAGCGCCGCCAGTACGAGGCATGGCTCGCGCGCATCACCGCGACCGCCGACTCGGCGCCCGAGCACGTCCGCACGCGTGTGCGCGCCGACTACGAGGCGCGGCTCAAGGCCGTCACGGAAGAATTGCGCGCGCACGCCGATGCGGCGCGCCAGCTCATCGCCCAGCGCAAGGAAAACTTGATCGAGCTCCAAAAGAAGGAAAAGGCGGCGGCCGAGCGGTTGGCCGAGACCGAGCTGCGCCACGAAGTCGGCGAGTACGACGAGGGGCAGTGGTCGCAGGTGCACAAGGATGCGTTGGCGGATCTCGGCGCGGTACGCGACGAGCTGATGGATGTCGAGCGCGACATCACCCGGCTGGAGGAGCTCGATGCTCTCGTGAAAGCGAAGCCGGGTTCGGCGGCGCGCGTCGGTCCGCCGCCATCGGCGGCCCCCCCCAAGCGCGACGGCGATGAGAAGCCCCGCAAGACGCCCATCGACGAGCTGGCGTTTCTCAAATCGGTCACGGAGGACAAGAACGCGCCCTCGCCGCGGCGCGCGAGCGGTGCGCAGTTTCAGCTCGACGATCCCCAGAACGCGACGCCGGTGGCGCCGATCGACGAGAATGCCCCGGTCGAGAAAACACTCAAGTGCAAAGAGTGCGGAACGATGAACGTGGCGACGGAGTGGTACTGCGAGAAGTGCGGAGGGGAACTGGCCGCGTTGTAACGGCACGCCAATGGCGTGCCCTTACGACGCCTTATCCTTAAGCTTCTTGACCAACGCCGCCAGGCGCGATTTCTGCCGGGCGGCGTTGTTTTTGTGGATCAGTCCCTTGCGCGCCGCCTGATCGAGCACGCGCGCGGCGAGTGTGTAGGCAACCGCGGCCGCATCGGCGGCGGCGGCGGCGCGCACGCGCTTCAGCGCGGTGCGCAGCGACGACCGTTGGGCCCTGTTGCGGATGGTGCGCGAGCGTGCCTGACGCATCGCTTTCTTGGCGGATTTGATCTTCGGCATGGCGCAGAAACTAGACGGTAAGTTGCGTGGGGTCAAGACTATACATATCTTTGGCCGTCACCTACCCAGAGTCACGCTATCTCATTCGAATTCTTTGTCTGGGCACCGGTGTTGCTGTTTTCGATGGTGGCCCATGAATATGCCCACGCCGAAGCGGCCTACCGGCAGGGTGATTCCACCGCGTACATGCTCGGGCGCCTGACCTTCAATCCCGCAAAACACATCGATCCGTTCATGACCGTGATCCTGCCGGTCGTGTTGTGGTTCGGATCGAAGGGCACCTACACGTTTGGAGGGGCGAAGCCGGTACCGGTCAATCCGCGGAATTTCCGGCAGTACGTGAGGGGCGACATCATCGTCTCGCTTGCCGGCATCGCCGTGAATCTGGTGCTCTTCGTCATCTCGACCGGCCTGTTCGTGCTGGTTGGCATGCTGGCACAGCAGGTGCCGTCATTGGCCTCGACGCTCGAAATCGTGCAGCGGATGATGTTCTACGGGATGTGGCTCAATCTCGTGCTCGCATTCTTCAATCTGATTCCCATCCCGCCGCTCGATGGCAGCCACGTCTTCTACCATCTCTTGCCGCCGGGCGCCGGACTGCAATACCGTCAGCTCCAACGGTTTGGGTTTATTCCCATTATGGTCGTCAGCTTCATGCTGCCCGGCGTCATCCACTTCTTTTTGTGGCCCGCCGTCCAGATTCTCACGTTGGCGCTCGGCGTCGTCTATCCGCTCGCGCTGCCCCACGGCATCCCGTCATGACCAGCCCGATCCTGCGTGACCCTGGCGGCAGCGGCTTCGTCGTCGAGCTGGAGAAGTTTTCCGGCCCGCTCGACCTGCTGCTGCATCTGATTCGCGAAGACGAAGTCGATATCACCGATCTGCCCATCGCGAAGATTGCAGACCAGTTTCTTTCGGTCATCAATGATCTCGGCCTGAATCAGGCGGCCGACTACCTCGAGATGGCGGCGCGGCTGCTGCGCATCAAGGCGCAGATGCTGCTGCCGCGACGCCTCGGCGACGACGAATGGGAAGATCCGCGCGCCGAGCTGGTGCGGCGGCTGCTCGAGTACCAGCAGATCCGAGAGCTGGTGGACTGGCTGGGCCACGCCGCCGCTGTCCGCGCGGAGCGGTTCGGCCGTGGGTACGAAGCGCCGCCGCCCGATGCTCCGCCTGCGCCCCTCCAGATCGACTTGAACGACCTCCTCGCGGCGGCAGAGCGGGTGATTGCCCTGATTCCCGAGCCGATGCTGCACCGCGTGGTGCCGCGGCCGCTCGACGTGGAGGGCGCGACAGCGCGGATCCTGGCATTGCTGGAAAAACAC
>DASPXD010000147.1:0-14583 GCA_035637435.1 Gemmatimonadales bacterium | reverse complement strand
GCGGCGGTCAAGGCGGTCAAACGACAAAGGCGGCGGTCACGACCGTCTTGACCGCCGCCTTTGCTTTTTGACCGCCGCCGTTGTTTCTTGACCGCCCTATGAGGGCTCTGCTGTCAGTTTCGGACAAGCGCGGAATCGTGGATTTCGCGCGTCAGCTAGTCGAGCTCCGCTGGGAAATTGTTTCCACCGGCGGGACGGCGGAAGCGCTGCGGCGCGAGGGCATTCCGGTCGTCCTCGTCGAACAGGTCACGGGCTTTCCGGAGATGATGGATGGGCGGGTAAAGACGTTGCACCCGAAGGTGCATGGAGCACTCTTGGCACGAAGAGATAACTCCGGTGATCTCGCAGCGATGCAGCAGCACGGTATCACGCCGATCGACCTCGTCGCGGTGAATCTCTACCCCTTCCGTGAGACCGTCGCGAAACCACAGACCACGTTCGCGCAGGCGATCGAGCAGATCGACATCGGCGGCCCCTCGATGCTGCGCTCGGCCGCCAAGAATCACGAGTCCGTTATCGTGGTCGTGGATCCGGACGATTACCCGCTCGTGATCTCATCATTGAAGGATGGCTCGCTAAACGACCTCAAGCGGACCCTCGCGACGAAGGTCTTCGCTCACACCGCCGCCTACGACGCCGCGATCCTCGGCTATCTCTCCCGCTCGCAGGAAGCGCTCCCCGAGACGTTGAGCGTCGTGTTGGAGCGGCAACAGCCGCTGCGCTACGGCGAGAATCCCCACCAGCGCGCCGCGCTCTACGTGACCGATGACCCGGGGGGGGGCATCCGCGACATGCACCAGCTCCACGGCAAGGAGCTGTCGTTCAACAATCTGCTCGACGTGGATGCCGCGATGATGGCGATCGCGCCTTGGCGAGGTGGCAGCAAGGACGCCCGTCCCGCCTGCGTAATTATCAAGCACACGACGCCCTGCGGCATCGCGCTCGGCCGTAACGCCGCGGATGCCTACGCGCGCGCCCTGGCGACCGACCGCACCTCCGCGTTCGGATCGGTGATCGCATTCAACACGGTCGTGGACCGCGCCGCCGCCGAGGCGATGCGCGACCTGTTCGTCGAAGTCGTCGTCGCGCCGCGGGTCGATGCCGAGGCGCTGGCGGTCTTCAAGGAGAAGAAGAACCTGCGCGTCGTGGAGCTGCCGCGCTTCCCCGATGAGCCGACGCTCGACTACAAGCGGATCCGCGGCGGGTTTCTCGTACAGGACCGCTTCCGCTACGGCGGCGTCGCCGACGAGTCCAAATGGCAGGTGGTGACCACACGGCGCCCGACCGATGCGCAATGGAACGACCTGCGCTTCGCCTGGGCCGCGGTCGGGTCGATCAAGTCGAACGCGATCATCCTGGTGCGGGATGAGGCCGCGATCGGCATCGGTGCCGGGCAGATGAGCCGGGTGGATTCGTCATTCCTGGCCGTGCATAAGGCCCGGCAGCAGGGCCACGACCCGAGTGGGGCGGTGCTGGCGAGCGACGCCTTCTTTCCATTCCGCGACGGCGTGGACGAGGCGGCCGCCGCCGGCGTCACGGCGATCATCCAGCCGGGGGGGTCGGTCAAGGACGCCGAGGTCATCGCGGCGGCGGACGAGCATGACCTGGCCATGGTCCTCACCGGTATGCGGCAATTCCGTCACTAGATTACACGACCCATGACCCTCACCCCTGCCAAACAGACGTACCTGAGCGCCGCCGGCGTCTCACTCGCCGCGCTGATGCTCTACATCGTCACGCTCGCCCCGACGACGCAATTCTGGGATGCGTCGGAATACATCGCGGCGGCGCACGCGCTCGGCATTCCGCATCCGCCCGGCAATCCGTTCTTCGTGATCGTCGCGCACGTGTGGGGACTGTTGCCGGTCGCCTCCGACTACGCGCGACGCATCAATTTCCTGGCGGCGGTGACGAGCGCGACGTCGGCGGGCCTCTGGTTTCTCATCGGCGAGCGGTGGCTCCGGCCCATCGTCGCCCCGGACGGCTGGCGCCGCCTTGCCGCGGCCGCGGGCGCCGTCGTCGGCGCGACGATGTTCACGGTGTGGAATCAGGCGGTGGCGAACGAGAAGGTCTATACGATCAGCGTGCTGTCGATCGCGCTCATCCTGTGGCTGACGCTGCGCTGGGCCGATCAGCCCGCCGAGACGCGCCCCGACAACCTGCTCGTCCTGATCGTGTATCTGCTGGCGCTCACCGCCACCAATCAGCTCATGGGATTGCTGGTCGCGCCCGCGGTGCTCGTTTACGTGCTGCTGACCGATCCGCGCGCGCTGCTGCGGCCCCGGTTCCTGATCGCTGCGGGCCTGGTCGCCGTCGTCGGGCTGAGCGTGAATCTGTTCATTCCGATCCGCGCGGCGCTCGATCCCTACATGAATCAGGGCGATGCGACCAACTGGCCGGCGTTGCGCGCGGTCCTCGCGCGCGAGCAATTCGCCAAGCCATCGATCTTCGACAACCCGATGTATGAGCGCGGCGCGGAGAATCCCGGCCGCTCGATCGTGCTGATCGGCCAGCAGTTCCTCAACTACTGGCAGTATTTCACCTGGCAATTCGGGCGTGACTGGTCGGCGCTGGCGCAGCGCCTGCTCGCCGTCCTGTTCGCCGGCCTCGGCGTCCTCGGCGCCCGGCGTCACTGGCGGGCCGACCGCCGCTCCGCGCTCGCGATGACGGCGCTGGTCCTGACGCTGACGGTAGCGCTCGTGTTCTATCTCAACTTCAAGTGGGGCTTCTCGCAGCCGTACACCGGCCTCGAGCATGAGGTGCGTGAGCGCGACTACTTCTTCATCGCATCGTTCGCGGTGTGGGGGGTGTGGGTCGGGATCGGCCTGGCAGCGATCGCGGAGACTCTTCGGTGGCGATTAGCCGCAGCCCCTCTGTTTGTCATCGCGCTGATTCCGCTGGCCGGCAACCGCCTCACCGCCTCCCGCGCCGGGGAGACGGTGGCGCGCGACTACGCCCGCGACCTGCTCGAATCGGTCGATCCGTATGCGCTGATCATCACCAGCGGCGACAACGACACCTTCCCGCTGTGGCACGCGCAGGAGGCGCAGGGGATCAGGCGGGACGTGAGCGTCATGGTGATGACGCTGGCCAACACGAATTGGTACCTCGCACAGCTGCAGCGCCGGCCACCGGTGCCGTACGCCGGCGTGCCCGCCCCGACGCAGCCGTGGATGAGCCGGTATTATCTCGGCGCGCCGGGGGGCGGGGGGGGCGACTCGCTGCCGCCGTACGTGCTCGTGGACCATCCCGTGGCGGGAGACGTCGGTCCGATTCGCATCTCGCTCGACCCGCAGGTGCTCCGGCGCCCGTATCTCGAGCGCGCTGAGCTCGCGGTGCTGCAGATGATCAAGGATCAGGTCGGCAAACGGCCGATCTACTTTTCGTCCTCCACCGGAAACATCGCCGACCAGCTGGGATTGACCCCGTATCTGGTCAGCGAGGGGCTGGTGCGCCGGTTGATGCCGGCGCCGGTCGTCGCGAGCGACAGCATTCGCTTTGTCGAAGGACGCGGCTTCCTCAATGTGCCGAGGACGCGGAAACTCGTGTTCGAGGTGTACCGCGGAGGCGCGGCCGCGGCTCGCAAGCGACCCCGGGGATGGGTGGATACCCCCTCGCAGCCCAGCCTCCTGGGCTACGTGTTCGTGTACGACACCATGGCGGCCGCGCTGCGCGACCGCGAACCGGCACTGGCGCTGCAAGCCCGCGCGATGCGCGACGCCATCCTCGCCAATACCACCTACGCCATTCCAAGGTCTAACTGATTCCCTCTATGGCAACGACGCAGTCTCCCGCACGACCGACCAACCGACCCCTGTCCGCGGCGGGGGCGGCCACCTCCACCGCGGTCCACCGGCCGCCCTACATCATGGCCGCGTGCGTAGCGGCCGGCGCGCTGCTGCTCTATCTCCTCACCCTCGCGCCGACCACGCAGTTCTGGGACACGTCGGAGTACATCGCGGCCGCGTACTCGCTCGGGATCCCGCATCCGCCCGGCAATCCGCTGTTCGTGCTCATGGCGCACGTCTGGGGGCTGATCCCGCTGGTGTCGGGCTATGCGGAGCGCATCAACCTGTTCGCCGCGCTGACGAGCGCCGTCTCCGCCGGGTGCTGGTTCCTCGTGGGCGAGCGCTGGCTGCGCTCGTTCGTGCCCGCCCTGTGGCCGCGGCGACTCGCCGCGCTCGCCGGCGCCATCGTCTCGGCGACGGCGTTCACGGTATGGAATCAGTCGGTCGTCAACGAGAAGGTGTACACCCTGAGCCTGCTCTCGATCGCGTTGATTCTGTGGCTGATCGTGCGTTGGGACGATCAGCCGGCGGGCGACGCGCACGACCACTATCTGCTGCTGATCATCTATCTGCTCGCGCTCACCGCGACGAACCACATGATGGGCGTGCTCGTGGGCCCGGTGGTGATGGTGCTGCTGCTGCCGCCGCTCAAACAGCAGCGGCCGGTGACGGCGGGCGAGCGCAACGTCGAGTGGTCGCAGTTCATCGTGTTCACGTCCGTCTGGGCGCTGCTGCTGTCGCTCGGCCTGGAGCATTGGGAATTCATCGCCGTCGCGGGCGTCTTGTGTGCCGGCGCACTGGTCGTCGCGATGCTGGCGGGCAACGTGCGGTTCGCGATCGCCGCCATCGTGGTGGTCGTGGTCGGACTCTCCGTCTATACCTATCTCCCCATTCGCGCCGGCTTCTACCCGCCGATCAACGAGGGGGAGCCGACGAACTGGCAGGCGCTGTGGGCGGTCCTCAGCCGCCAGCAGTACGGCAAGCCCTCCATCTTCGACGATCCCACCCAGGCACCGGGCGTCACGAATCCCGGTCACACCCTGACCCTCTATTGGGATCAGCTGGTCAACTACGCACAGTACTTCAGCTGGCAGTTCGGCCATGACTTCCCGGACCGCGCGCAGCGGCTGCTGGCGGTGTTGTTCGGCTTCGTCGGATTGGGTGGCGCGGTGCGCCACTGGCGCGCCGACAAGCGCACCGCGATCGCCATGACGGCCCTGATGTTCATCTTCACGTTCGCGCTCGTGTTCTACCTGAACTTCAAGTACGGCTACTCGCTGCATCCGGAAGCGGCCGTGAATCAGCACGAGGTGCGGCAGCGCGACTACTTCTTCATTTGCTCGTTCGCCATCTGGGGCATCTGGGTGGGGATGGGCCTCGCGGCCGGGATCGAATGGGTGGGCGACCTGTTCCGCGAGCGCCAGCCGGACACGGCACGCCGCTGGCTGTACGGCACGCCGCTGCTGGCGCTGGCGCTGATCCCGCTGGTGGGCAACCGGCTGACGGCTTCGCGAAAGGGCGAGACGCTGGCGCGCGATTTCGCGTACGACCTGCTGCAATCGGTCGAGCCGTACGGCGTGCTCGTCACCGCCGGCGACAACGACACCTTCCCGCTGTGGTATGCGCAGGAGGTCGAAGGCATTCGCCGCGACGTGACGATCGTCAACCTCTCGCTGGCGAATACCGACTGGTACGTGCGCCAGCTGCAGCGGCGGCCGCTCGAGCCCTTCGATTCGACCCGCGCGCCCGCGGTGTATCGGGGCAAACCGTGGCCGATGCCCGCCGGCAAGCTGATGAGCTTCAGCGATGAGCAACTCAACGCGCTCGAGCAGTACTACATCATCGACCAGAAGCGCGTGGCGCGACTCGGCTCGATCAACGTCACGCTCGATCCGCAGATGCTGGGCCGCCCCTACCTCGAGCGCGCCGACGTGATCGTGCTGCAGGTGATCAAGGATCAGCTCGGCAAACGCCCGATCTATTTCTCCCGCACGGTCGGCCTGTACGGGGATCAGTTCGGGTTCACGTCCCATCTCGAAGGCCAGGGCTTCGCGCGCGCGCTGCGCGAGCAGGAGATCGTGGCCTCCGACAGCATCAAGGGGATCCAGTCACTGGGCTACGTGAACGTGCCGCGCACGACGCGGCTGCTGTTCGACGTCTACCACGCGGACGCCGCCGCGCGGACCAGGCCGCGCGGCTGGGTGGACAAGCCGTCCGAGGGGATTCTCTCGCTATACGGGCTGACGTACTACACGATGGCGCAGGATCTGCAAAAAACGAACAGCGCGCTGTCGGCGCGCGCGCAACAAATCGCGCAGTCGATCTTCCGGAATACCGAAACAGCCGTACAGCCGCTGCCGGAGCAGCCGGGCCTCCCCCCCCCCCACTAACGCGTGGCGGGCCGGGACGTGCCCGTCGACTCGCCGGTCGGCACGCCGCGGTGGCGTTCGACCACCTGCGCCATCACGTTGGCACCGGGGAACAACCGCTCCGCGCCGCCCACGACCACCGAATCACCGGCGTCGACGGAGCCGGCCTGGATCTCGACCCAACCCGACGTCCGCACCCCCAGCGTCACCTGCCGGCGGTCAGCTTTGCCGGCTTTGACGACCCAGATGTAGGTCTGACCCTGGAGCGGCAGAATTGCGTCCTCGGGAACGACGACCGCGTTCGGCCGGATATCCGTCGCCAGGCGCGCCTCGATGAACATGCCTGCCTGAAGCCGACGCTCGGGATTGGGCACCCGCGCCTTGATCAGGATCGTGCGGCCCGGCAGCTCAACGACGGGATCCACGAATACCACCTCGCCGGAGAAATTCTTCCCCGGCAGCGCCGCGACCTGGAAGCTCACGAGCTGCCCCTGGCGCAGCCGATCGGCGTAACGCTCGGGGACCTGGAACGTCGCATGCTGCGGGTTGATCGACTGCAAGCTGATCAACGGCGTCTGCGCGTTGACGTACGTGCCGATGCTGACCAGGCGGCGACCGGCGAGACCGGCGAACGGCGCACGGACGACCGTGCGGTCGAGCCGCGTCTTGAGCAGATCGTATGACGCCTGCGCGGACCGGTACCCGGCATCCGCCTTCTCGAGGTCGGATTGCGACGAGGCGTTTTGCGCGATCAGCTGCTTGGTACGCTCGAGATTGCGCTGCGCCACGTCCCGGTCGGCCTCGGCTTTCGCCACCTGCGCCTTGAGCTCCGCGTCGTCCACCTTGAACAGCGGTGTACCGGCCGCGACGCCCTGCCCTTCGCGCACGAGGATGTCGACGATGCGCCCGTCCACCTCGGGCCGCAGATCGACGGACTGAATGGCCTCGATCTGCCCCGTCGCGCCGATCGCGTCGACGACGGTGTCGTGAATGGCCAGCGCCACTTCAGCAGGCATCGGCGGCATGCCGCCGCCAGGAGCACCGCCAGGTAATGCGGACTTGGCCTTGTTACATGCGACCGCGGCGGCCGCGAGCACGAGCACTACAGCTAAGGAGCGGTACGACATCACGGGGTTCCCTTATCGGTGAAGAGTCGCTTGCCGAGGATGCTCTCGAGGCCGGCGAGCGCGAGTCGCGTCCCATAGCGGGCTTGCACGAGGTCCGCCTCGGCCTGGGACAGGTTTACTTCAGCGTCGAGCAAATCGAGAATCGTCGTCGCGCCGCTTTGGTAGCGCGTCTGCTGAACCCGGAAGCTCTCACGCGCGACGACGAGTCCTTCCGCCGCCAGTTCGGCGGACGCGCGGGCGGTGACATAGCGGTCGTAGGCGGCGGCCACGTCGTGTTGAATGCCGCGATCCATGTCCTGGCGCACGGCGCGCGCGACGTCGCGGTTGACCCGGGCACGCGACAGCGCCAGCTCGCGCTGGCCGTTATTCCACAGTGGGAGCGACACGTTGAGTACGAACGATGTCTGTTTGAAGAACTTTGGATAGAACATCGTATCGAACGCAAACGCGTTGAACGTGAGCGTTGCCTTGGGCAGATAGGAGCCCAGCTGGCTGCGGTAGGTGGCGCTCGCGGCCCGCTCTCTGGCCGCGGTAATCCGGTACTGGGGTCCCTGCGCCGCCGCCTGCGAGATGGCATCCGCTAACGAGAGCGGCAGCTCGGGCATGGGCGCGGTGTCGAGCGGCGCGGCAGCGACCGGCCCCGACGCACCCACGCGGCGCCCAAGCTGGAGCCGGGACAGGCGCAGGCTGGACGCCTGTTGCAACTGGCCGACCGCCGCGCGCGTCAGCTCGAGCCGCAGGTTCAGCGAATCGGTGGAGACGGCCGCGCCGGACGACACGCGTGCCCGCGCGACCCCGAGCTGCTGAGTCGCCCGCCGGACTCGCTCGCGCGCCACCCGGTCCAGCTCCGCGCTCTCGAGCACCGCGTAATACGTCGACTCCGTCTGCATCGCCGTTGCGAAGCGCGCGGCCAGCTCACCGGCATGCGCACTGTCGAGCCCCGCAGCCGAGCGCGACAACTCCGCGACCTTCTGCCCGCCGGTGAACAGATCGTAGCTGGCACTCAGCGACGCCACGACCACCTTGCGAAGCGGCACAACCGAGAACCCGGGCGGATTCTGCCACTGCATTTGGGTACCGATCGTAACCGACGGCAGGATGAACACCGCGAACGCATTGCGCCGCGCCCAAACCGCGTTGTCCACCTGACCGAGTGCCGCGACGTAATTCGGATCGAGCTGCGCCGCCCGTTGCAGCGCTTCGGTCAAAGTGACCTGGGGCAACGAATCGGTGGGCGCCTGCGCCGGAGACACCGCTCCCTGCAGGGCGAGCAACAACGCCAGCATCAGTCGCCCTCCCCTGCCACGGGTACCAGCCGGCTGCGCCGCGACCGCACGCGCTGCAGCACGGAGTCGAACATCACATACGCGACCGGAACGACGAACAGGGTCAGCGCGGTCGAGAAGAACACGCCGCCCACGATCGCGTAGCCCAGCGGCTTGCGGGACGCGGAGCCGGCGCCGACGCCCCATGCCACGGGCACCGCACCCATGATCGTCGCGACCGACGTCATGAGAATCGGGCGGAACCGGATCCGGCCCGCCTCGAGCACGGCCGAGATCGTATCCATCCCTTTGGCCTTCAGCTGGTTCGTGTACTCGACGAGTAGAATCGAGTTCTTGCTGACCAGGCCGATCAGGAGAATCATCCCGATCTGGCTGTACAAGTTCATCGTCGCGCCCGACCGATGGATGATCGCGGCAAACTTCAGAGTCGCCAGCGCGCCCGTGATGGCGAGCGGGACGGCCAGGAGCACCGTCCAGGGATGGACCAGCGATTCGAATTGCGAGGCGAGCACCATGAACACCACGATCAGCGCGATCACGAACGCGAAGTAGATGGCGCTGCCGCTCTCCTTGTACTCGCGCGACTCTCCGGCGAGCGCCGTCGTGGTCCCGGGCGGCAGGATTTGCTTCGCGACCGCATCGATCGAATCGAGCGCCTCGCCCTGCGCGAGCCCCGGCATCAGCGACGCCGACAACGTGAACGAGGGGATGCGGTTGAAGTGGTTGATCTGTCGCGCGCCGACGCCTTCCTGGACGTTCGCCAGCGCGTCGAGCTGCACCAGCTGCCCGCTTTTGCCTCGCAGGTAGATGCCCCGCATGTCGCTCGGGGTCGCACGATCCTTGGGATCGAGCTGCACCATCACGTAGTACAGCTTGTCGTTGCGCGTGAAGGTGCTGACGCGGCGGCCGCCGAGGAACGTCTGCAGGGCGCTCGCCACGTCGCGGACGGGCACACCCAAATCCTCAGCCCGGTCCCGATCGAACGTCACCCGCAGCTCCGGTTTGTTCACAAACAGATCGGTCTGGACGTTCGCGAGACCCTTGACTTGTGAGACGCGACCGACGAACGGCCCCATGATGTCGGTGAGTTTCGTGAAATCGGGATTCTGCACGACGTACTGAATCGGTTGCGAGAAGCCGATCGCGCCGGGCGCGTAGGGGAAGGCCAGCACGCCCGAAATGCCGAAGAGCTGCGGAAACAAGCCGCCGACCGTCTGCTGGACGGAGGCTTTGCGCTCGCTCCAGTCCTTCATGATCACGCCGACGAACGCGCTATTCACGCCGCCGGCGAACCCGCCCACGATCGTGAAGTACCCATTGACGCCAGGTGTGCCGCCGATGATTTGCTCGACGTGCCGCACGTAGCTGTCGGTGTACGGCAGCGACGCCCCTTCCGGACCGCGGACGACGACCAGGAAGAACCCGCGATCGTCTTCCGGAATGAGCTCGTTCTGCAGCCGCGTCGGCGGGAAAATCAGAAACGCAAAGACCGAAACCGCGACGACGCCGAGCGTGCCGAGCAGGACGACACCGCGGTGATCGACGGCGCGGCGCAGCAGCCCCGCGTAGCGTTGCGACAGGGCGTTGAAGCCACGCTCGAACATCTCGAAGAACTTGCCGTGCTGATGCTGCATGCGCAGGATCTTGGCGCACAGCATCGGCGTGAGCGTCAGTGCGACGAAGCCCGAGATCACGACCGCACCCGCGACCGCGATGCCGAACTCGCTCAACAGCCGGCCCGCGGTGCCCGTCAGGAACGCGAGCGGACTAAACACCGCCACCAGCGCGATCGTGGTCGCGATGACCGCGAATCCGATTTCGTCGGTCCCACGCATCGCCGCTTCCTCCGCCGCTTCGTGCAGCTCCTCCTGGTGCCGGAAGGCGTTCTCGAGCACGATGATCGCGTCGTCGACCACGATGCCGATCGCGATCGTCAGCGCGAGCAGCGTGAAGTTGTTGATCGAGAAACCGAGGAAATACATGATCGCGAACGTCGCGACGATCGACGCCGGGATCGCGAGTCCGGGGATGATCGTCGCCCGCACGTTCCGCAAGAACACGAAGATGATCAACACGACGAGGATCGCCGCGATGAGCAGGGTGAGGCGCGCGTCGTTGATCGAGTGCGTGACGAACACCGATCCGTCGAACGCCTTCTCGAGCCTGACGCCGACCGGCAGCGTCTGCTGAATGGCCGGGAGCTCCGCACGAATGCGCTTGGCCACGTCGATGAGATTCGCCTTCGATTGCCGCACCACGCCGATCGCGACCGAGGGGGTGCCTTTCCAGCGGAAGATCGAGCGATCGTCCTCCGGCCCGAGCTCGACGCGGGCCACGTCCTTGAGCTTGACGAGCTGCGTCCCCTGCTGCGCCACCACCATCTCCCCGAATTCCTGCGGCGTCTTGAGCTCGCCGAGCGAGCGCACCGAGAACTCGCGCCGGGTCGACTCGATCCGGCCGGCCGGAATCTCGACGTTGCGCGAGACGATTGCGTTTTCGATGTCCTGCACCGTGAGCCCGCGCGCCGACAACGCCTCCGGCTTGATCCAGACGCGCATCGAGTAGCGCCGCTCGCCGAAGATGGCCGCGCTGCCGACGCCCGGCAGACTCTGCAGCCGCGCCTTCACCAGCCGGTCCGCGACGTCGGACAGCTGCATCAGGTCGTAGTTGTCGCTCGACAGCGCGAGCCAGAAGAACGGCTGTGCGTCGGCCGACTGCTTCGCAATCACGGGCTCGAGCACGTCAACCGGTAAACGCCCCCGCACGCGCGACACCTTGTCGCGCACGTCCTGCGCCGCCACGTCCACCGGCCGGTCGAGCGTAAACTCGAGCGTGATGAAGCTGTTCTGCTCCGCCGAGGAGCTGCTGAGAGTGCGGATGCCCTGGATCGTCGAAAGCTCTTCCTCGAGCACGTCAGTGACTGCGGTTTCGACCACCTGTGCGTTCGCACCGGGCAGTGTCGTCTGCACCGAAATGATCGGAGGATCGATGTCGGGCAGCTCTCGCACCGAGAGCCGGGTGTAGCCGATGACCCCGAAGAGCACCAGCGCGGCCGACAGCATGCTGGCGAGGACGGGGCGGCGAATGGCGGTATCGGAGAGTTTCATGCGCGCAATTTTCTTCCCGGTAAAGTGAAGCGACGCGACGACCTGAACGTAACGGGACGTTCCACGCGCCGGTTCCAAGGTGTTCTGCTAGTACGTCGAAAAAAAACGCGGGAAATCGACATCGGCCGGTCCCGTTATTGTTCGGAGTGGGACCCGAACGTATACCGAAGTACAACGACCCGCAAGGTCTCGCTATGGACTCGTTGCGCGCGAGAGTAGGTTATTGAAACGTTGGGAGGGCTGGCCGAATGGCTAAGGCACCGGTCTTGAAAACCGGCGGGCGTAAGCCCTTACAGGTTCGAATCCTGTGCCCTCCGCTGACTGACCCTGGGTTGGGGAGGTCCGTGAAGACCGAATCCACGGAGCACCCGTGACCGGAAAACGGGAAATGACGTTCCTGCTGGCGGGCGTCGAGCAGCCCGTGCTGCAGTACCTCGCGCGGCGCGTGCCCCGCACCATCCGCTCCAACCACCTCACGGCGATCGGCGTGATCGGCGCCGTCGGCACGGGTACCGCCTACGCGCTCACGAACTACACTCCGGCCTGGCTCTGGGTCGCGAGCGTGATGCTCCTGGTGAACTGGCTCGGCGACAGCCTAGACGGCACGCTGGCGCGCGTGCGCGGCACGCAGCGACCCAAGTACGGCTACTACCTCGACCACATCGTGGACGCGTTCTCCACCGCCGTCATCGGCCTCGGCATCGGCCTGTCTCCCTACGTGTACCTGGGCCTCGCCCTCGGGATCGTCGTCGTGTATCTCGCGATGTCGATCAACGTCTACCTCGAATCCACCGTGTTCGGCGTGTTCAACATTTCCTACGGACGCATCGGCCCGACCGAAGTGCGCCTGATCCTCATGCTCCTGAATACCGCGGCGTACGTCACCACCGGATGGCGTTCCCCGTTGCCCGTGCCGATCGACGTGCTGGCGAACTGGACGCTCGGCGTGCTGCTGGCCGGCATGGTGGCACTGTTTGTCGGGCGATTCGCCCGCAACCTGTACCGGCTCGCCAAGCTCGAGCCGCAACGATTCCGCTGGTGGGAGCGAGGCTAGCCGCGCTGCTCCTGGTTATGGCAGTACCTGCGGCCGCCCAGAGCGTCCGCGGGCAGCTGTCGGACAGTGTCAGCCGGACGCCGTTACCCGGTGCGTTTCTTACGCTGGTAGACGAGCAGGGCGTCGAGCGGGCACGCGCGATCACCAACCGCGCAGGGGAGTTCCTGCTGACCGCCCCCGCGCCCGGTACTTACCGGCTCCGCTCCAAACGCATCGGGTTCCGCCCCTACCTGTCGCCGGCGCTCACGCTGCGCGCCGGTGAAGCGACGGCGTACAACGCCGCCATCGACCCGATCCCGATCGCATTGGAGGAGGTCGTCGTCGCCGGCGAACGCCAGTGCGATATCGACTCCGGTGCTTCGGTCGCCGCGCTCTGGGACGAAGCGCGAGAGGCCTTGGCGGCCGTCTCGTGGACTTCGCGGGTTCCGGGCTATTGGTACGAGATCGTCCAATACCAGCGAGCGTTGAACGCGGGCGGCAACCGTCAGGGGGAGAGCGACGATTCTACCTGGCACGAAGTGGGCTATCAGAAAGTCCCGTTCAAGAGCGCGCCGGCCGAGCAGCTCGCGGCGCAGGGCTATGTGGTCGTGGACGCGGACGGTTGGACCTATTACGAGCCGGACGCCGACGTACTGCTCTCCGACCCGTTCCTTCACGCCCATTGCTTCGAGACCAGGATTGGGCGCGGTGAGACGGATGGCCTCGTGGGACTCGCCTTCTCACCGGTGCGCGGGCGGAAGCTGCCGGACATCACCGGCACGCTGTGGATCGATCGCCGCACGGCCGAGCTGCGCCATCTCGAGTTCAGCTACACGCGGCTGCCCGAGCGCGTGGTCGAGCCGCGCGCCGGGGGCCGAGTCGATTTCCAGCGCATGCCGTCGGGCGTATGGATCGTCAAGGAGTGGGTGATCCGGATGCCGATCGCGGAACGACGGCGCCGGTCGGTCGCCGAGGGCGGCGGGGAGAGTCTGCCGACGGTCGTCGGATTCCTCGAACGCGGCGGCAATGCGGCAGAGATCAAGACGAACGCCGGCGCGGTGGTGTACCGCGGACCCGGCGTCGACACCGCGACAGCGCCCCCGCCCCCGCCGGCACGTCCCCCTGCCCCGCCTGCGATTGTGCCGACTGGCGCCGCCGCCACGGGCCCCGCTCCCGAGACGAAGCGACGCCGCGCTGGATCCGGCGACGTACTCAGCGAGGACGAGTTTGTGGGAACGTCGGCGTCGGATGCGTACGGACTGGTGCAGCAGTACCGGCCCAACTGGCTGCGCGGGCGCGGCCCGCTCAGCATCACCGATCCGACGGCGGGAGACATCCAGATCTACATCAACAACTCGAGCTGGGGCGATGCCAATCACTTGCACGAGATCCCGGCGCAGGACGTTGTGGAGATGCGCATTCTCCGCGGACCGGACGCCACCATGAAATACGGCGTCAACCACGCCGCGGGGGTGATCGAGGTGGTTACGCGGTGACTCTTGCTCGCGGAGCCTCGCCCGGGGATAATTCACTCCCCGGGAGGGGTGGCCGAGTGGCTGAAGGCGGCGGTTTGCTAAACCGTTATAGGGCTTTAAAACCCTATCGGGGGTTCGAATCCCCCCTCCTCCGTGCTAAAGAATGTCCAATGATCAATGATCAATGATCATTGATCATTCGCTTCGCTCCTAAAACATCAGCCACGCGAGCACGTAGACGGTGTTGTTGTCCGACGCGCTGCGGCCCGCGCCGTCGTAGTTGCTCGTCCCGCCGTTGAACTTCTGATACGCGACATACTGCAGCGAAAACCGCGTGTTGATCCACGGCATGAATTGCACTTCGGCGATCACACCGTTGCTGTTGGGTTTTCCGGTCG
>DASPXD010000146.1:0-1657 GCA_035637435.1 Gemmatimonadales bacterium | reverse complement strand
CGACCTGATCGACGAACACGTTTGGGAACGCGTACGGCACACCCGCCGCGCCGTCGATCAGCGTCCTATCGATCCCGTTCTGGAGCGGACCAAACTTGAGGAGAATCGGCGGCGCGACGATGTGATGCGTCCACGCGACCGGCTTGTTCTGAGCGTCGAGTCCGGCCGCGAGCCGGTTGTAGGTCGCTGGCCGATAAAAGCCGTGCTTCGTGTCGTCTTCCCGCGACCAGATCACTTTGACGGGCGCGTTCACCGCCTTCGATATGCGCACCGCTTCGGCCACGAAATCCGATTCGAGCCGCCGGCCAAATCCGCCGCCGAGCAGGGTCGTGTGGATGCGGACTTTCTCCTTGGGCACCCCCGCCGCGTCCGCGGCGACCTCCTGAGCTCGCGTCTGGTTCTGCGTCGGCCCCCAGACGTCGCAGGTGCCGTCGGCGCGCACGTGCGCCGTGCAGTTCATCGGCTCCATCGTAGCGTGATGTAGGAAGGGCACCGTATAGACCGCGTCGATCTTCTTCGCCGCGCCAGCCAGCGCCGCGGCGGCGTCACCGTCCTTGCGCGCGCTGACCCCCGCCTGATTTGCGAGTGACGCGAGCTTCCCTGGGATATCGCCGAGCGTGGCGTTGGCGCCTTCGTCCCAAGTGATCTGGAGCGCGCGGCGGCCCTCTACCGCTTGCCAGTACGTGTCGGCGACGACCGCAACACCGCTTTCGGTGCCGACGCCCCATGCGCCTGTCCCTGTCCACGGCGTGCTCTCCAGCTGCACGACGTGTCGTACGCCCGGCATCGCCGTGGCACGTGTCGCGTCGATGCTCTTCACTTTGCCGCCGAACACCGGCGAGCGCTCGACGCTTGCGATGAGCATGCCCGGCACGCGGACGTCGATCCCGAATTGCGCCGTGCCGTTCACCTTGGACGGCGTATCGAGGCGGTGCGTGCGGTGGCCGAGCAGCCGGAAGTCCTTCGGATCCTTGAGGGGCGGGTTTTCCGGGATCGGGATCGACGCGGCCTTTTGGGCCAGCTCGCCGTACGTCAAGCGGTGGCTGGTCCCGGTATGGCTCACGACGCCGTTCGCGGTGCTGCAGGCCGCGGGCTCGGCGCCCCAGGTCTGCGCAGCCGCGGCGACGAGCATCGCGCGCGCCGTCGCACCCGCCTTGCGGAGGATGTCCCACGACGTGCGCACGCTCGTACTGCCGCCGGTCGACATCCGGCGCGACCACCCAGCCGGATTGTCCGGTACCGCTCCGACCTTCACCTTCGACCAATCCGCGTCCAGCTCCTCGGCGAGGATCATCGCCAGCGCGGTGTGATTGCCTTCGCCCATCTCGGACTTATCGATCGTGACGGTGACCGTGCCATCGGTGTCGACCCGGAGCCAGGCGTTCGGTGCAAACGGAACGACCCCATGGCGGTCGGGAAGCCGAAACCCGATCACCAGTCCGGCACCGACCGTGCCGGCCACTTGAAGAAACGCGCGCCGTTGCATCAGGCCTCCTTGGCCGCGCGATGGATCGCGGCCCGGATGCGCTGGTAGGTCCCGCAGCGGCAGATGTTGCTCATTGTCGCATCGATGTCGGCGTCCGTCGGCTGCGGCGTGCGGTGCAGCAGCGCTGCGGCAGCCATGACTTGGCCCGACTGGCAGTAACCACATTGCGGG
>DASPXD010000145.1:0-1600 GCA_035637435.1 Gemmatimonadales bacterium | reverse complement strand
GCTGTTCCCCGCGATCGCGCAGATTCAGACGGAGTCGGAGCGCGTGGCGCGCGCGTACCGGCGGGTCGCGGCGGCCGTGGCGCTCTTTGCCCTGCCGCTCAGCGCGTTGGTGCTGATTCTGGCCCCGGACATCGTGAACGTGCTCCTCGGTCCCAAGTGGGGCGACGTCGTGCTGCCATTCCGGATTCTCGCCATCGGCACCCTGTTCCGGACCAGCTACAAGGTCAGTGATTCGCTCACACGCGCGTTCGGCGCCGTGTACCGCCGCGCGTGGCGCGAATGGATGTACGCGGCGCTCGTCATCGGCGGCGCCATCATCGGCCAGAACTGGGGGTTGCCGGGGGTGGCCGCCGCGGTGCTGTTCGCGCTGCTGGCGAACTATCTGCTGACGGCCCAGCTCGGCACGCACCTCGTGCCGCTGCGGTGGATCGACTACTTCGGCGCGCACGCGCCGGGTGTGCGTCTTGCGTTCGTCGTGGCGATCCCCGCCGTCGTGATCGCAACGATCACGCGCACCGTCTTCCACCTGCCGTCGCCCATTGTTCTCGGCGCCACGTTGCTCGGGACGGCGCTGGTCGCGATGCCCGTGGTGCTCATCAGCGCAAACTGGCTGCTCGGGCCCGACGGGACATGGCTCATGCGTGAAGGATTCGCCTTCCTGCTGCGTACCAGGCAAAAGGGGGCGGACGGGAGCGGGGAAGGGCTTCCGCAGCGGGGACCGGGTGTCTATGTGGAGTTCGTCGGTCTGCCGGGCGCGGGGAAATCGGTCGCATCCCGGCGGGTCGCGGATTCGTTGCGGCACATGGGTCTCACCGTCACCGAGCCCACATACCACATGGACCATGTGCTGCGCCCGGCCGGCCGGCGCGTGCTGAAAGCGTGGTATGCACTGCGGGGCCTCTTCAACGAGCTACGGGAAGCCGGCTTTTGGAGCAAGGTCCTCTGGCTATCGGGTCAGCCCACGATAGGCCGCCTGGTAGCGGAAGTGATGAACTGGTTTTACCTGATGACAACCGTCCGCCGCGAGACGGCCGAACCCGGGATTCACCTGTTCGATCAGGGGCTCTGTCAGGCGATCTGGTCCATCGCGTATGAAGCCTCATATGCCGAAATCACGTCGCGGGAGTCGCTCGCCCGTCTGGCGCAGCTGTTACCCTCACAGTCCGTCATTGTGTTGGTGGAAGCGAGCCTCCCCACCATCGGCGGCAGGCTGCAGCTGCGCCCGGGATTGGCGAGCCGCGTCGAGCGCGACATGGCGGCCGGCCTGTCGGTCACCGGGTTCGCGCGCGCCATGGGCGCGATGGCCCGCACGGAGTCGGCCATCGCACGACTGGCGAAGAGCGGACGTATCACGCTCGTGCGGCTGCACAACGACGCGGACGGAGACCTGCCGGAAGAGGCGGAGAAACTTGCCGATGTGTTGCGACGGCTCTCAGGAGCGAGTGACGAGCCGGCGCCGGCCGCGGCCGAGGCTGTGTTGCGTTAATGCGGTGAACGGCGCGACGCGACGCGAACGCAGGTAGAAGATCAGCCCGGCGATCATCCCGAAAACGATCCAGAGCGACCGTTCTTGCTGCACATTGTTGAACAGCCCCTGGGT
>DASPXD010000144.1:0-2484 GCA_035637435.1 Gemmatimonadales bacterium | reverse complement strand
GAGCGAGTGGCTGGGGATCGTGGTGGTCGGCACGCTGTGGATGGGCTTGCCGCTGGCGCTGGTTCCGCACGCCGAGCAGCACGTGTCGTCGGCGATTACGGGGATGTTGAACGCCGCCGTGCCGCTCTTTGCGGCGATCGTCGCGACGATCGTGGCCCGCCAGCTGCCGCCCAGGGGCGTCCTCGCAGGCCTGGTGGTAGGGATCACTGGCGCGGTGCTCATGGCGTTGCCGACGGTTCGCGAGGGGCGGAGCAGTACGACCGGTGTGTTCTTGATTCTCGGCGCGGTCACGTCGTACGGCATCGCGCTCAACGTCGCCGGGCCGTTGCAGCAGCGAAATGGGGCGCTGCCCGTGATCTGGCGCGCGCAGGCCGTGGCCGTCTTGCTCACCGCGCCGCTCGGCATTCCCGATCTCCTCGCCGCGCATTGGTCGCCGGTGCCGCTGCTGTCGCTCGTCGCGCTCGGTGCCCTGGGCACCGGGGTCGCGTACGTCCTGATCACCGTCGCTGCGGGCCGAGTGGGCGCGACGCGTGCGTCGGCGAACAACTTCCTGATTCCGCCCGTCGCGCTGCTCCTTGGCGTGACGCTCCGCGGCGAGCACGTCCCGGGGCTCGCTGTCGCAGGTGCGGCCGTGGCCGTGACCGGCGCGTGGCTGATGCAGCGCGCGCGGCTCGGCGCGCCGGCGCCGGTACTGGCCGGCTCGCGCCAGGCTTCCTGACAGCGCTTCATTGGCGTGTGGCTCATCATCAACGGATGACGGGAACTACCGTCAACCTGACCATGGGCAGGCTGGATGATTAACGGGGCCAATCGCCTCAGGGAGTGGTCCGCCGCCTCAATCGCTTCTCGAACCAGTGCGTCGCGTACGGGTCGTCATTGAACGCCGCCACCTGCCGATAGCCGGCGCTGCGATAGAGCGCGATCGCTTCCCCTTACATTACATGCTTGTGCGCGACATCCGTGTAGCGACGGTCCAGTTTCAGCACGCTCCGGGCGACAAGGCGTACAATCTCGGCCGCGTCCGGCACTTCGTGACGGAGGCCGCCCGCCGGGGCGTGGAGATCATCGCATTCCCCGAGATGTGCCTCACGGGCTACTGGCACGTCCGCAAGCTTTCGCGCGCGGTGTTCGAGGCGCTCGCGGAGCCGATCGACGGACCGTGCACGCAGGATCTTCTGCGCCTGGCCCGGGAGCACGGAATAACCGTCGGCGCCGGGCTACTCGAGCGCACGCCCGAGGGTCACGTCTACAACGCCTATGTCGTCGCCATGCCGGATGGGACGCGGGCCGTCCACCGTAAGCTGCACGTCTTCGAGCACCCGAACATCTGCGCGGGGGACCGCTACACCGTCTTCGACACGCCGCACGGTTGCCGCGTGGGCGTGCTGATCTGCTACGATAACAACATCGTCGAGAACGCCCGCGTCACGGCATTGCTTGGCGCCGAACTCCTGCTCGCGCCGCATCAGACGGGCGGCTGTAACTCGCTGAGCCCACGCGGCATGAAGCCGATCGACCCCGCCATCTGGGCGCGTCGAGACGAGGACCCTGCGGCGTGCGAGGCGGAGCTGAGAGGGCCTAAGGGGCGCGGCTGGCTGATGCGTTGGCTGCCGAGCCGGGCGCACGACAACGGCATGTTCCTGCTCTTCAGCAACGGCATCGGCCCCGACGACGATGAGATCCGCACCGGCAATGCGATGGTGCTCGACCCCTACGGTGATGTCATCGCCGAAACGCGTGCGTTGGGTGACGACATGGTGGTGGCCGATCTCGACGCATCTGTGCTGCCCATGTCATCCGGACGGCGCTGGCTGCGGGCGCGCCGACCCGACCTGTACGCGTCGCTAACGCGTCCCACGGGTCAGGAGCTGGAGACTCGTCGCGTGCGGTTCGGCGAATGAGTCTCCTCCCCATGAAGGCAACGTTTCTCTTAACGGCGCTGGCCACCCCCGCGTTCGCCCAAACCGTTCGCATCGACGCCACCCCGGGCCACGCTATAAATGCGTTCGATCCCGATAGCGCGCTCGGCAGTTCGATTGACGTCCTCTCGCGCACGGACATCAACAAGGTGTATTCGCCTCATATCGTCCAGGAAGCGCTCTCAGCCGGCTGGGGACCGATCACCTACCGCAATAACACTGAGCTCCGGATGGCCGCCTGGCATTGGACCGAGAACGGCACCTGGAGTGATGGCGCGCATCGCAGCGGATATTTCACCGGCAGCACCGACCTTAAGGAACCCATTCGGTACATTCTTGCCTACGCCCTGCCACACCGCGGATTCGCGACCAGCGCCGATCGTCCGGTACAGGGTCCTAACCTGACCTACTGGAAGAGCAACCCGTATCTGACGAGCAAATTCACCGGTGAAAGTGATGCACTGCATCCGCAGTGGGTGGTCGTGGACCTGCAAGCCGAGAAGCCAGTCAACGCCATCCGCATCGCCTGGGCGAGCCCCTATGCAACGAGCTACCAGGTGGAATA
>DASPXD010000143.1:0-1673 GCA_035637435.1 Gemmatimonadales bacterium | reverse complement strand
AAGTTTTGGAGTTGACCCGCTCCCTCGTCGCGGCGCTGCCCGTTCCCATCCTGGTCAACGACCGGGCCGACGTTGCCCTCGCCGCAGGCGCCGCAGGCGTCCACCTGGGCTGGGAAGACGTCCCGCTCGATGCACTGCGTCACCACGTGCCGTCGGGATTCCTGCTTGGTCTGTCCGTCGGGACGCCGGAAGAGGCTTCGCGGGCGGCTGCGTTGCCTGCGGACTATTGGAGCATCGGGCCGTGTTTTGCGACTGCGAACAAGCCCGATGCGGGTTCGGCGCTGGGGCCGGAGGGCTTCGGGGCCCTGGCGCGACTTGCGCCCGAGGGGGTAGCGGTAATCGGAATCGGGGGCATCACCGCAACTAATGCCGCCTCGATCAGGACGGCTGGAGCAGTCGGTGTCGCCGTGATTGGTGCCGTCTTCGCCGCGAAGAATCCGGAGGGAGCCGCACGGGAGCTGAACAGCGTTCTGCAGTAACGCCTAAGGTCCTCTGCCGTCTCTTACCGCCCCCCTACCGTCGTTTGATTACCGTCGCTGTCTCACCCTCCGAATCGCCGCCAGGTGATCTGCGTACGACGCCGAGAAAATGTGCTTCCCGTCCGGCTGGGCGACGAAATAGAGATAGCCGATCGGTGCGGGGTAAAGCGCCGCGATCAGACTGGAGTCGCTCGGCTGCGAGATTGGGCCCGGCGGCAACCCCGGATTCAGATAGGTGTTGTAGGGCGAGCGAATCTGGAGCTGTCGTTCCCACACGCGACGCAGCCGGCGGCCGTACGCGTAAATGATCGTCGGATCCGCCTGCAAAGCCATGCCGCGCTTCAGCCGGTTGTGATAGACCGCCGACACGTACGGGCGATCGGGGCGATAGCGCACTTCGGCTTCGATGATAGACGCCAGCGTCACGATCTCGTGGCGCGTCATGTGCAGCTCGCCGAGTCGCGCATCCCACTCGGGCTGCCAGCGCGCGATAAATTCGTGCGTCATCACCTTCATGAGATCGCGCGCGCGCATGCGCATCGGCACGACGTACGTCGTCGGGTACATGTAGCCGTCGACGCCCGCTGCCGTGGGCTTGATGCCCAGCTCGCGCTCCAGCGACGTGTCGCGCATGGCGGCGGTGAACGAGTCGCGCGGCACACCCAGCCACGAGCGCGCCCGCTCGGCGACTTCGAATCCCATCATCCCTTCGGTGACGGTGAACCGGACCTCGAGACCGCGGCCCGACTTCAACGTGCTGACGACGCTGCTCCAGCTTGCGTCCTTGTCGAAGGTGTAGACGCCGCTCTTCAGGTTGGACGGCAGACCGCGCAGGCGGGCGTAGAGGCTGAACCAGTCGCGACTCTTGATGATCCCACGCGATTCCAGCGAGTCGAGCGCCTGGTAGTAGGTCGCGCCGCGCGGGATGATCACCATGATCTGGTCGGCGGTCGACTGGTACGTGTCTGGTTGTGGCCTGCTGCACGCCACGAGCAGGCACAACGCGGCGAGGCACAGCCTCACAGGGCCGTGCCCTTTTTGGTGTCGAGGTAATGCTGCAGCAGCAGCGCCGCGGCCATCGCGTCGACATCTTCCTTGCGCCCGCGCGTTGACCCGCCCATTTCGCGAATCGCCGCCAACACGCGTGCCGTGGTCATTCGCTCGTCCCACATGCCGACCTCCAGGTCGCCCACG
>DASPXD010000142.1:0-1673 GCA_035637435.1 Gemmatimonadales bacterium | reverse complement strand
AAGTTTTGGAGTTGACCCGCTCCCTCGTCGCGGCGCTGCCCGTTCCCATCCTGGTCAACGACCGGGCCGACGTTGCCCTCGCCGCAGGCGCCGCAGGCGTCCACCTGGGCTGGGAAGACGTCCCGCTCGATGCACTGCGTCCCCACGTGCCGTCGGGATTCCTGCTTGGTCTGTCCGTCGGGACGCCGGAAGAGGCTGCGCGGGCGGCTACTTTGCCTGCCGACTATTGGAGCATCGGGCCGTGTTTTGCGACCGCGAACAAGCCCGACGCGGGTTCGGCCTTGGGGCCGGAGGGCTTCGGGGCCCTCGCGCGACTTGCGCCCGAGGGGGTCGCGGTAATCGGAATCGGGGGCATCACTGCGACTAATGCCGCCTCGATCAGGACGGCTGGCGCAGTCGGTGTCGCCGTGATTGGTGCCGTCGTCGCCGCGAAGAATCCGGAGGCTGCCGCACGGGAGCTGAACAGCGTTCTGCAGTAACGCCTAAGGTCCTCTGCCGTCTCTTACCGCCCCCCTACCGTCGTTTGATTACCGTCGCTGTCTCACCCTCCGAATCGCCGCCAGGTGATCAGCATACGACGCCGAGAAAATGTGCTTCCCGTCCGGCTGGGCGACGAAATAGAGATAGCCGATCGGTGCGGGGTAAAGCGCCGCGATCAGACTGGAGTCGCTCGGCTGCGAGATCGGGCCAGGCGGCAATCCCGGATTCAGATAGGTGTTGTAGGGCGAGCGAATCTGGAGCTGTCGTTCCCACACGCGATGCAGCCGGCGGCCGTACGCGTAAATGATCGTCGGATCCGCTTGCAAGGGCATGCCGCGCTTCAGCCGGTTGTGATAGACCGCCGACACGTACGGGCGATCGGGGCGATAGCGCACTTCGGCCTCGATGATGGATGCCAGCGTAACGATCTGATGCCGCGTCATGTGCAGCTCGCCAACGCGGGCGTCCCACTCGGGCTGCCAGCGTGCGATGAATTCGTGCGTCATGACCTTCACGAGGTCTCGCGCCCGCATCCGCATCGGCACGACGTAGGTCGTCGGGTACAAATAACCGTCGACACCCGCTGGAGTCGGTTTGATGCCGAGCTCGCGCTCGAGCGAGGTGTCGCGCATCGCGGCCATGAAGGAATCGCGCGGCACCCCCAGCCAGGATCGCGCTCGCTCCGCGACTTCGAATCCCATCATCCCTTCGGTGACCGTGAACCGAACTTCGAGGCCTCGCCCCTTCTTGAGGGTGCTGACGACCTCGCTCCAGCCGGCATCGCGCGGGAAGGTGTAGATGCCGCTCTTGAGATTCGAGGGGAGACCGCGCACGCGGGCGTAGAGGCTGAACCAGTCGCGACTCTTGATGATCCCGCGCGATTCCAGCGAGTCGAGTGCCTGGTAGTACGTCGCGCCGCGAGGGATGATCACCATGATCTGGTCGGCGGTCGACTGGTACGTGTCTGGTTGTGGCCTGCTGCACGCCACGAGCAGGCACAGCGCGGCGAGGCACAGCCTCACAGGGCCGTGCCCTTTTTGGTGTCGAGGTAGTGCTGCAGCAGCAGCGCCGCGGCCATCGCGTCGACATCTTCCTTGCGCCCGCGCGTTGACCCGCCCATTTCGCGAATCGCCGCCAACACGCGTGCCGTGGTCATTCGCTCGTCCCACATGCCGACCTCCAGGTCGCCCACG
>DASPXD010000141.1:0-1902 GCA_035637435.1 Gemmatimonadales bacterium | reverse complement strand
CCCGAGAAGGTCACGACGCTGTTCCAGCCGCTGCGCAAGGAATCGGGGCGCCGCGGTCAGCTCTTCTCGCAGACGGGACTCGGCCTCACGATCTGCCGCAAGCTGGCGAGCGCGATGAAGTCGGAGCTGAAGGTGGAGTCGCGGATCGGTTGGGGGACGCGCTTCTTCTTCGAGCTGGATCTGCCCGTCGTGCAATCGCGTCGCTCGGGCCCGCGCGCCGCGCCGCGTGCCACACCCACGCACCCGGTGCGCAACAGCGGCTCGCACCTGCCGCGGCACTCGCCCGCGCAGGGCAATTCGGCCGGCAATTCCAATCGCACCAGCGGCCCGAACCGCCGCACGACGTAACCTCTTTAGCGGTAACAACTTCGACGTTGTGATCCAGATCACAGAATAGCCGGTCGTTGGATCTAGCGGGCTGTTTTAACAGACAACATATTGGCGGTCCCCTTGGCCAATTGATAACCGGGAGCGTCAGGGAACACTTCGTTGTCGGGAGCGTACGTGGGTCGTGGAAGCTGAACCTTTCCACATCACAAATCAGATGTTCGAGAGCGCTCCGGTCGAGATGCCGTCCCGGAGCGGGGCGGAGCGTCGCGTTTTGGACGACCGCCGGCGCAACCCACCAGCGCGCTTCGGTTTGCAGCGGCGCGCGCAGTCCAATTTCCGACGTCATTTCCTCAGGGGTCTCCGCCGTTTTGCCGTCTTGCTGACGGCTGATCTGGGCTCGTTCTACATCATGCGGGAGCTGGTGCGCGCGGTGCGCGAGGGTGGCGTGCTGGGCGAGACCGTGGCTGGCCAGGTTCAAGGTGTTGTTCCCACCGGGATTCTGAACGGCTGGCAGTTTGCCGCTGCGCTGTTTGTCGGCTTGCTGGTGCTGGGCAGTTATGGGGCAGGCGATCGCCGTCGTGGCGCGAAGCGACTGTTTCTCGCGTGTGCACTCGCAACCGCGCTGCCTTTGTGGATGACGATCTGGACGCGGGGTGTTGAGCTTGTCGCGCTGCAGTACGGAGTCACGGCGACACTCGTATGGCTCGGCCTGCTCGCCGAGCGCCGGCTGCTCGAGTCGGTGATCCGTCGGGTTCGTCCGCGACCGAGCGACACGTTGACGACGCTGTTTGTGGGCCCGAGCCAAGCATGCCGTGCCACTGCGGAGACGCCGGCGTTCGGAGCGGATTCCGAGTACAAGCCGATCGGCTTCGTGGACACGCACATTCCGCCGTCGCGTGAGGCGCTCGGTCACATTGTGGACTTTGCGCACGTGCTGCACGAAACGGCGGCGGAAGCCATCGTCATCTGCGGCTATCTGAGCGACGAGCGATTTCACGATATCGTAGATGCCGCGTTGACGTCGGGCTGCAAGGTGCTGTCGGTCCCGCGGAGTATCAACATCGCAGGAGTCGAGCCGCATCTCGTCTGGCGGCGGGAGCAAGCGCTTGTCGAGCTGACCACGCCGACGCTGCGCGCTGGGCAGCTGCTGGTGAAGCGCGTGGTGGATCTGGTGGGTGCCAGCCTCGGCTTAATTCTCGCCAGTCCGGTGATGCTGTTTGTCGCCATGTTGGTGAAGCTTGATTCTCACGGACCGGTGTTCTTCCGTCAGAAGCGCGTGGGGCGGGGCGGAGGCCTGTTCAGGATTTTCAAGTTCCGGACGATGGTGGCGGGTGCCGACGAGCGGCGGGACGAGCTGCTGCACCGGAGCATATATCCCGACCGTCGCTTGTTCAAGATTGTCCGTGATCCGCGACTCACGCGCATTGGCGGGTGGCTGCGGCGGACGAGTCTTGACGAATTGCCGCAGCTGTTCAACGTCGTGAAGGGGGAGATGTCGCTGGTCGGTCCGCGGCCGCCCATTCCATCTGAGGTCGAGCTGTACGAGGCGCATCATTACGCGCGGTTCGATGT
>DASPXD010000140.1:0-12278 GCA_035637435.1 Gemmatimonadales bacterium | reverse complement strand
CTCGCTACGGCCGCAACGACGACCGGTACGAGGACGGCGGCGAAAAGGACGAGCGGATCGCGCGGCGAGACCCCGTACAGCAGCGAGCTCAGCACCCGTCCGGCCACGAGGCCCGCGAGTGCGCCGAGCGCCGCACCGACCGCAGCGACCCGGACGCCGTGGGAGACCATGAGTCGCAGCACGTCCCACCGTTGCGCGCCCATGGCGACGCGCACGCCCATCTCGTGCGTGCGCTGCGTCACGACGTAGGCGAGCACTCCGTACAGCCCCACCGCAGACAGCACGAGCGCGAGCAGCGCGAAGCCGGAAAACATCGCGCTGCCCAACCGCCACGGCCGGATCGACGGAGCGAGCAACTCGGACAGCGGTGTCACCGACGCGAATGGGAGATTCGGCGCCGTCTCTTGAATCGCGGAACGGACCGGGGCGATCCAGTCTTCCGGCCGGCCCCGCGCGCGGACGACGAGAGCGGTGAGGTCTTGGCTCGAGTCGCCGGAAAACGGGACGTAGTAGACCATCGATACGTCTTCGACAGCGTTAAAGCGGCGCGCGTCCGTCACAACGCCGATCACTTCAGCACAGGTCTTTGCGTCGCCCGGCACGAAGCACTTACCGATCGCGTTTTCGCCGGGCCAGAGGAGCCGGGCCATCGTCTCGTTCACGATCGCGACCGAGCCCGCGCGGTCGGCAGAGGTGAACGCGCGTCCGCGTACCGGCGTCCCGATAGCCGCGAAGTAACCGGGGGTGACCTGCTGGTAGTACGGCCCGCCGCTCGGGAGCTGCGGGATTGAGTCGCGGCCCGGCACGGAGACGCTGCCGGCGGTGGCATAACCGAGCGGATGCGCCACGGTCGCGGCAGCAGCCTCGATCCCGGGAAGCGCTTCGAGCCGCGCCAGGATTTGCATGTGCACGGCATTGATCTGGGCGCGAGTGTATCCGGCGGCCCGCAAGTCGATCGTCACCAGCAGCGTGTGTACCGGATCGAAGCCGAAGTTCTGCCCCTCGACGTTGCGCAAGCTCCGGGTGAAGAGACCGGCCCCGATGATGAGCACCACCGTCAGCGCGACCTGCGCCACGAGCAATCCGGACCGCAGGCGCGAGCGCTGGTAGCGCCCCTCACCTGCCCCGGCCTTGAGCGCCGGCGTCAGATCGCGCCGCGCCAGCTGCCACGCCGGAACAGCACCCGTCACGATCCCGGTCAATAGCGCCACCACAGCCGTAAACGCGATCACGCGAGCGTCGAGCGGTTCCGTGAAGGCAGGAGTGTTCGGCAGGAGAAACGCGCGGATCAGCGGTCCGGCCCACAATGTGACGAACAGCGCGGCGATTCCTCCAGCGATCGCCAGAACGAGACTCTCGATCAGAACCTGACGTGTCAGCCGCCACCACCCCGCACCGAGTGCGACCCGGATCGCGACGTCGCGCTGGCGCTGCAGCGATCTCGCGAGCAACAGGTTCGCCACGTTCGCGCACGCGATAAGGAGCACGATGACCGCGACCGCGGCGAGCCAGATTGAGACCTTGGCGTCCTTCGATATCTCGGGGCCCCGGGCATGCTGCACAGGCCCGAGGACCGCGACTGCGTTGGAATCCCGGCCCGAGTACACGTCTTCGGCACGATAGGCGAGCGTCGCCTCATGCTCTGCCGAGGCAGCGCCGCCGGGCCCGAGCCGGCCAATGATCTGGAGGAAATAGGACCCACGGTTGAGGAAGTTGGGGCCCATCAGCTCGGGGGTGCTCGTCGTGAGCGGCACCCACAGATCCACGTTCTGCAGGTTCACACCTGTGAACCGGTCCGGCGCCACTCCGATGACCGCGTACGACCCGCGCCCGAGCTGCACCTGTCGCCCGACGATGGCGGAGTCGCCACCGAAGGCCGCGCGCCAGAATGCGTAGCCCAGCACGGCGACGGCAGGGCCGCCTGGACGGTCCTCGTCCGCAACGTAAAAGCGTCCGAGCGCCGGCTGGACGCCGAGCACGCGGAAGAAGCTCGCGGAAGCAAGCACTACCTCCACCAGGCGGGCGTCGGCGCCGCGTCCCAGGCTCGCGCGCTGAGAGTAGGTGAACGCCGCGACTGCGTCGAAGGCGCGCGCCGACTCGCGGATCGACGTGTACATCGGATAGCCCGTCGTGCTCGACGCAAACGTCCCGAGCGTGGGGGAGTGGTGCCGGAAGTAAAGCCGGACGACGCGTCCAGGGTCCTGTACGCGCGGCGGCGGCCGGAATAGCAGCGTGTCCACGACGCCGAAGATCGTGGCGTTCGCACCGATGCCGAGCGCCAGACAGATCACAGCAGCCGCGACCAGTCCGGGACTGCGTGAGAACGCGCGCACCGCGTAGCGCAGGTCCTGTGCGAGCGCGTCGATCATTCGTACCTCAGGGCCACCATCGGATCGACATTCGTTGCCCGCCGGGCGGGGAGGTAGCTCGCAACCGCCGCGACAGCCCCGAGAATCACCATCACCAGCGAAAGCACGAGCGGGTCGTGTGGCTTGACGCCGTAGAGCAGCGAAGCGATCGCACGACCCACCGCCAATGCACCTGCCGCGCCCAGCACGAGACCCCACCCCGTCACGCGCAGGGCCTGTCCCATGATGAGCTCGAGGATCTCGCGCCGTCCTGCCCCGAGCGCGATGCGGATACCCATCTCCTGCGTACGCTGGGACACGACGTAGCTGTGCACGCCGTAGAGCCCGATCGCAGAGAGCACGAGGCCCAGGGCTCCGAACAGACTCAGGAGCACCGAGCCCAGTCGCCAAGGACGGAGCTGCGATGCGAACAGTCGCGGCATGGGGTCGATGCTCGGATAAGGAAGGTCCGCCGCCGTCTCTTGGATTGCGCGGCGCACGGCACCGACCAACGGGTCTGCCGGGCCGTTGGTGCGGACGAGAAGGGCCGTGACAGGCGAGCTCGTGATCGAGTCTGCTTGCGCGAGCGGGATGAAGTATTGGATTGCGCCGCCCTCGTCCGTCACCTGGTGGAGCCGGGCGTCCTCAACCACTCCGACGACCGCGGTACACGGCGCGGTCGGGCTCTTGATCTTCAAGCACTTGCCGAGCGGGTCCTGCCCGGGCCAAAAGCGCCGGGCCATCGTCTCGTTCACGACGGCGACCCGCTCCGCTCCCGCGACGTCCGTCGGGACCAAGGCGCGACCGCGACGCACGGCGGCCCCCATCGTCCGGAAGTAGTCGGGCGTCACCGCTTCGAAGTACGGTCCCCCGCTCGGCGCTCGCGGCAGCGAGTCCAAGCCTGGCACGAAGAGCGTTACGCCGAACGCCCAACCGAAGGGATGCCCGACGGCCAGGCTCGCTCCACTCACGCCGGGCAGCCGCTTGACGCGTTCCCGCATGTCCTCGTACAGGGCGTTGGCCGCAGCGCGTTTGTAACCCAGCCGCTGTAGGTCCACGGAAGCCACGATCAAGCGGTCCGCGTCGAATCCCAGTCGCAAGCCTTGCACATGACGCAGGCTGCTCACGAACAGTCCCGCGCCCGTCAATAGCACGAGAGTGAGCGCCACCTGGCCCACGAGCAGGCCGGTGCGAACGGGCGACCGCTGGAAGGTCCCTTCGCGCTCCCCAGACTTGAGCGCCGAGGACAGATCGGGCGCGCTTGCGTGATAGGCCGGGGCGAACCCCGCGAGCACTACGGTCACGAGGACTGCGACGGCCGTGAAAAGCAGGACACGCGTGTCGAGCCCTGCGGTCGTCGTGGAATCGAACAGCAGAGAGGCGGAGAGCACAGGCCCAACCCAGAGCGTGATGAGCAAGGCCGCGGCCCCTCCGAGCACCCCGAGCACGGCGCTGTCGGCGAGCAGCTGTCGGGCCAGGCGACCACGGCTTGCGCCGAGTGCCAGGCGGATGGCGATCTCCCGCTTGCGCTGCACCGCTCGCGCGAGCAGGAGATTGGCGACATTGGCGCAGGCGATCAGCAGGACGATTGCGCACATGACGCCAAGCCAAACGGAGAGCTTCGCGTCTCTGCTGGCGAGAGGTCCGATGGCCTCGTGCACAGAGCCCAGGGAGACGGTGCCAGTGGAATCGCCGCTCTGGACAAATTCGCTGCGGTAAATCGCTGTCGCCTCGGCGGCAGCCTGTTCGGGACTGACGCGAGGACGGAGCCGGGCGACGACCCCAGCGAGCCAGAAGAACCTGGGACCCAACGCAGCGGGCCCCATGACCTCCGGGGCCGCCGCCGTGAGCGGCAGCCAGAGGTCCGGCACGTCAAGATCGATCCCCGCAAAGCCTTGAGGCGTCACGCCGATCACGGTGTACACGTTGCGCCCCAGCTGCAGCGTCTTGCCGAGCACCACCCGGTCTGCCCCGAACTGGCGCACCCAAAACTCTCGGCTCAGCACCGCGACATGGGCGGCGCGTCCCAAGCTGTCCTCGTCAGCGCCGAAAAAGCGCCCCAACTCCGGGCGGACGCCGAGCACAGAAAAGAAAGACGCCGTGACCAACCGGCCCGTGACGGGCTCCGCCTGTGGCCCGAGCCCTAAGCTAAAGGTCCTTCCGCCGTACGCAGCGACCGCCGCGAAACTCCGCGCGCGATCCCGGAGATCCGCGTAGCGCGGATAGGTCCCGATCGGCGTGGTGCTCGAGCCCCACAGGGGGCTGGTGGTCGTGACGTAGAGGCGCACGACTCGATCCGGATCAACCACGTGCGCCGGCGGCCGGAAGAACAGTCGGTCCACGACGCCGAACATCGCGCTATTCGCCCCGATGCCGAGCCCCAGCGTCAGCACTGCGGCCAGCGACAGCCCGGGGCTTCGAGCCAGCGTGCGCAGGGCGTAGCGGAGGTCGTGCAACATAGGTGTCGGGTGTCCGGTGCCGGGTGTCAGGGCTGCCGGGTTGGTATGGAGTCTCCTGACACCTGACCCCCGACACCTGACACCTCGTCCACCACCCGCCCATCGAACAAATGGATGGATCGATCCGCATGCTTGGCATAGCGCGGATCGTGCGTCACCATGCAGACCGTCGCGCCGGCACGGTGCAGCGCCCGCAGCAGCTCCATGACCGCTTCGCCGTTCGTCGAGTCGAGGTTTCCCGTCGGCTCGTCGGCGAGCAGGATCGCGGGATCACCCACGCCCGCCCGGGCCACCGCGACGCGCTGCTGCTGGCCGCCGGAGAGCTGCACGGGGTAATGCTTCGCGCGATGCACCATGCCCACCTTCTCGAGCGCCTGCTGCACGCGCTTCGTGCGCTCCGCACCCGACATGCCGCGATAGGTGAGCGGCAGCTCGACATTCTCCGCGACGGTGAGGTCGCCGATCAGATTGAAGGCCTGGAACACGAAGCCGATACGGCGGTTGCGGATGCGCGCCCGTTGCGCCGGTGTCAGGTTGGCCACCGGCTTGTCCTCGAGCAGGTAGCTCCCGTCGCTCGGCGTGTCGAGCAGGCCGAGGATGGAGAGGAGCGTCGTCTTGCCGCACCCCGACGGGCCATTGATCGCGACGTACTCGCCCTCGCGGATCTCAAGGTGCACGTCCGCGAGCGCGTGCGTCTCGACCTCGTCGGTGAAGAAGACCTTTCTGACACCGTTGAGTTGAATGAGTGGCGCACCATTCCCTGGCATCGGATCTCCCCTTGAGGCGGTGTCTGGTGTCGGGTGTCGGGTGTCAGGTGTCAGGATTTCACCGTCTGACACCAGGCACCTGACACCCGACACCTATTTCAAACGCACCCTGTCCACATTGTCATATCGCGTCATGTCCGACAGAATCACCGAATCGCCGGCCGCGAGCCCTTGCACGATCTCGATCGAGTTGACCGAGGTGCGACCCACCTTCACGGGAACGCGAACGGCGTAGCGACCCCCTTCGACAAGTTTGAACATCCCCATCGTGCTGTTGGGCTGGCCATACGCCGGACGGCCCGTGAACAACACGTCATTCAGTCGCTCGATCGTGATGGTCGCGTCTACGCTGATGTCGGGCCGTGCCGACGCGGGGGTGCTGTCCAACGCGACGTCCACTGTCACCGTTCCCTCCTGTGCGGAGGGATCGATGCGGATGACGCGCCCTGCAACGATTCCGGTTCGCGTGTCCACCGCTGCGATCTGTCCGATCGCGAGGCCGGGCGCCTGTGTCTCGGGAATGCGGATCACGGCCTTGAGCTTTCCGGGCTGGACAACCTTCGCGAGAATCGTCCCGGGCACGACCCACTGGCCGGGCTGGAGGTTGAGCTCCGACAGGACGCCCTCTTCGCCAGGACGCACCTGCAGCGAGCTCAGCCGGCTGAGCCGGAACGCGGTGATCGCGCGCAAGCGCACGACCTGCTCGCGCTGCACCGCGAGCTGCGAGTCTACGGTGGAGGTCAGGAGATCGAGCCGCTGCTTCTCGATATCGTAGCGCGCCTCGAGCTCACTCGCCTTTTCGTGGGCCAGCGTCACATCGTTGCGCGACAGACCGCCGATCACTTTAAGCGAGTCGGCGACAGCGGCGTCGCGGGTTGCCTGGAGATAGAGGCTGCGGGTCGAGGCCACGACGCCGGCCTGCGTCAGCCGCCCGCCCTGCAAACTTGTTCGCAAATTGACGAGCTCGCCCTCGGCGGCCGTGAGTTGGCGCTGCGCGTCGAGCGCTTCGATCTGGACGTCCGGGTTCGCGAGTTCGAGCAGCACCGTGTTCGCCTTCACCGGAATACCGGGCTGGACGAAGATGCGCTCGACGCGCGCGGGTGTGAGCGCCGAGATCCAGCGGATGTGCTCGGGGACGAGCGTTCCAGGACCACGGACCTCGCGCACCATTGTGCCGCGACGCACGCCGTCGAGCGACACGACCTCGCGATCGACACTCGGCGCCGCGGGCTTCAGGCTCGCGAGCAGAAGCGTGACGAGGATGAGACCGCCGGCGCCGATGCCAGCCTGCACGTAGCGTTTACGGTTCTTGGTTGGCGCGCGTGGGATGTCCACGTGCTCGAGACAAGGCACGGACCGTACCAGTCGCGCGCCACGGTTAAGTGCTGATGTGCAAACGAGCTGGGATTCGCGACGTTGGTGAATGTGTTCGTTTCTGGGATTTCGTAATCCCACAAGCGAACGCCGCCTCCTTCGACCCGGGGATCTAGCGGGTTCCAGACAGGCACGTGAGAATGGTTGGTGCGTGGCAGCGGTTGCCGATCCACCATACCCGACACCCCAGGACCCCCATGTTCCGTCCCTCCATCGTTCTCGCGCTCACCGTGTTCGCCCTCACCACGTCCGTCGCGCAGGCGCAAATCCCCAACCTCCGCCGGAAGGCGAAAGACGCCGCCCGGCAGGCCATCACAGGCCAGCAGCCGCAGCAACACCGCCCGCCGCCCAAGTTCGACAACACGATGCTCGAGCTGAACCCGCAAGTCGTTGCGCGGCTGATCACGGGCCTCGAAACCCGCAGCAGGACGCGCGGCACCGGTAGCCAGACGGCCGCTGATCTGCGGAAGCGCTCGTCCGCCGCCTCCGATGAAGCCGCGAGCATCAACAATCAGCACAGCGACGACCGCGCGGAGTGGGTGAACGCGAACGGCGCGGCTGAGAACTGCGTGAGTGAACAGCTCAACAACGCGGAGCAGCGACACCAGCAGGAAATGCAGCAGCGCTTCATGGGCATGACGGGCGTGAACACTCCCGCGAAGACGAAACTCATGCAGGACTGGACCGCGGCAGGGCTGGAAGTCCAGCAGGCGGCGATGGCGAACGACACGGCGGCGCTGCGGCCCGCCCAGGAAAAGATGAATAAGCTCATGGGAGTCGACGCGCATGCCGACAGCGCCAAGGCGCGCACCGCGTGCCATGCGCCCGCGGTGCCGGCATGGATGCGGCGCGCCGACTCTCTCGCCGCGATCTCCGACACGCTGGTCGTGCGGGCGCGCGGTGTGGAAGGAGCGGGGAACGCCGCCGCCGCTCGCGCGGCTGAGATGACGCCCGAGCAATTCGCGATGGCGGCCGAGCGCGCCGAGGGGTTCGTGGCGCTCCAGGCCGCGGGGAATGTCGGCAGCGGCTGGGTGTTCACTCCGATCGAAGAGCAGGCGCTCACGGCGCGACTCGTCGACCTGAAGAAATACTTCGGGTGATCGCTCGAACGGCGGGCAGCGTCATAGCGGTCGCGCTGTTTGCGGCGGCCGCTGGACCGGTCGGTCACGAAGACGCGACGTTGGCCGTCCGGCTCCCTTCCGGAGCCTCGCGTCTCTTCTGGCAAGCGTCACGCGCACCGGTCCAATGGACGGCGGCCGACGCGGGACTCATCGGGCTCGTCGCCTGGCATCCGGGACAGCCGGGCGGGGGCGTCGAATGGGCCACGCTCCCGATCGCGGGACAGGGCGAAGCCTACGCGCTTACGCTCGTGCTCGCGCGCATCGATCCTCAGGCGGTGTCCTTTCATCTGGTGTGGGACATTGAGCAGGACCGTGCCGCCTGGACCGTCGATCGGGCGAACGGCGCGGCGCTTGCCCTCAATGCCGGGATGTTCGTGGAGCAGCTGCCGTGGGGTTGGGTCGTTAGCGATGGCCGGGAGCGCCTCCCGCCTGGTCAGGGACCGCTTTCATCGGCGCTCGTCGGCCTCGCGGACGGCCGGCTCGTTTGGATCGATGGTGACGATGTTTCGAAGTGGCGCGGCCCTGCAGAGAGAGACCTGCGCTTCGCGTTTCAGTCGTATCCCACCCTGCTCGCGGACGACGGCGCAGTGCCGGCGGCGCTGCGCAACGGAGCGATCAACGACACTCATCGGGACGCGCGGCTCGCGCTCGGCCTCGATCGCCGGGGGCGTCTCCTTGTTGCCATGACCCGGCTCGACATCCCGGTCCCGGGGGCAGACCGCGTCCCGTTTGGGCTCACGGTGCCTGAGATGGCGGCGGTGATGGGCGCGCTCGGCGCACAGCATGCGATGCTGCTCGACGGCGGCATCTCGGCGCAACTGACCATCTCAGACTCGACCGGTCATGCGAGAGTCTGGAAGGGACTGCGCAAGGTGCCGCTCGCGCTCGTGGCTCGCGCCGGGCGGAGGTAGACGCGATATCATTACGCATGCGCCCTTTCCGTGCCGCAGCCTTCCTCTTCGTCCTCCCACTAATCCAGGGCAACCCGAAACGCGATGACGGCCAGTGGACAATGCCGGCGCGGGACTACGCCGCGACGCGCTACAGCGGCCTGGCGCAAATCACGGTCCGCAACGCGCCGCGGCTGCGTCCGGTCTGGAGCTTCTCGACCGGCGTGCTCGGCGGACATGAGGGCCAACCACTCGTCGTCGGCAGCACGATGTACGTCGTCACGCCGTTCCCCGACGTGCTGTACGCCTTCGATCTCGCGAGCGAAGGCTATCCGCTCAAATGGAAGTATCGGCCCGACGTGAATCCAACGGCACTTGGGCTAGCGTGCTGCGATGCGATCAACCGCGGCGCCGTGTACGCCGCGGGCAAGATCATCTACAACCTGCTCGATGGGCACACGGTCGCGGTCGATGCCGTATCCGGAAAAGAGCTGTGGAAGACGCAGATCGGGGACATGAGCCAGGGCGAGACCACGCCGATGGCGCCGTTTGTCGCCGGCAATCGGGTGATCGTAGGACCGTCGGGCGGTGAGTTCGGGATTTGGGGTTGGGTCAAAGGACTCGACCTCGCGACCGGCAAGATTCTCTGGACAGCCCACAACATGGGCCCAGACTCATCGATGCTCGCGCGGCCCGGCCACGGCAGATACTCCGGCGCTCGCAACATCGGCGTGTCGAGCTGGGAGGGCGATTCGTGGCGCCGCGGCGGCGCACCGGTCTGGGGCTGGATTTCCTACGACCCCCAGCTCGATCTGATCTACGTCGGGACAGGCAACCCCGGCCCGTACAACACCGAGCAGCGGCCGGGCGAGAACAAGTGGACCAACAGCGTGCTGGCGCGCCGGCCGAGCGACGGCGTCCTGGTGTGGGCGTATCAGTTCACACCGCACGACAGCTGGGACTTCGATTCCAACGCCGAGATGATCCTGGCCGACCTCATGGTAGGGGGGCGGATGCGCAAAGTGCTCGTCCACTTCGACAAGAACGGATTCGCGTACACACTCGACCGCGTGACGGGTGAGCTGCTCGTGGCCGAGCCATTCGCGAACGTGAATTGGGCGAAACGGATCAACAAGCGGACCGGTTTGCCGGTCGTCGATACCACCAAGACCACCGGCGCCTCGCGCGGCAACGTGCGCGGCATCTGCCCCAGTCTCGAGGGCGGAAAGAGTCCCGCGTCGCCGGCCGCATATTCCCCGCGGACCGGCCTGTTCTATACCGCGACGAACAACCTCTGCATGAACTTCGAGGCCGCGCCCGTGACACGCATCGCCGCCACGCCGTACATCGGCGCGACGACGCCCTATGTCATCGGTCCGGGTGGCTACGGGGGTGCGTTCATCGCATGGGACGCCGCGCGCGGCCGCCCGGTGTGGAAGATCGAAGAGAAGTTCCCCGTGTGGAGCGGGAGCGTCGTCACCGCGGGCGACGTCGTCTTCTACGGCACCTTGGACGGCTGGTTCAAGGCCGCCAATGCGCGGTCTGGCAAAGTGTTGTGGAAGTTCAAAGTCGGCTCCGGCGTCGTCGGCGCACCGATTTCGTTCCGCGGGCCCAACGGCAAGCAGTACATCGCGGTGTACGCAGGGATAGGCGGTGACTGGTTCCTGTTGTCGGGCGACGTGCGATCCGACGATCCCGCGGACGTGCGCCCGCCCGCCGATTTCGCACCCCAGCTCGCGCGTCACACGAGTCAGGGAGGCATCGTCTGGATCTTCGGCCTGTGAACAGGTGCGTGGTGCGTGGTGCGTGGTGCGTGGGTGCCGCTGTTCTGCTTGCGGCGTGCGAGCGCTCCAACGCTGGTGGAGTGCCGGGATCCATCCGCTATCCCGATCACGTCGCCGCCGGCGGGAACGAGCCGCCCGCCGTCGAGGTCAAGAATCCCATCGCATCCGATTCCACCATCGTCGCCGACGGCGGAAAGATCTTCAGCACCATGAACTGCGACGGCTGCCACGGCGGCGGTGCGCTGGGATGGGTGGGGCCGAGTCTCGTCGATGGCCGGTGGCGCTACGGCGGCACCGATGGCGCGCTGTTTCAGTCGGTTTTCTACGGCCGTCCCCGCGGGATGCCGGCGTACGGTGGGATCCTCTCGCCCGGTGCTATCTGGAAGATTGTCAGCTATATACGCGCGCAACCCGTACCGGTGACGGTGCCCACAGAGTCATTCAAGTAAGGGAAAGCATTATGTTGGGACCCCGACGGTAGGGGCGCAGCATGCTGCGCCCCTCCATTTATTCATCGCGAGGTCCCTATGCGCGTGTTTCGCGGCCTGGTCTGTTCCCTCACCATCCTGGCTGTTTTTGGATGCGGCGGATCGCATCGGCCGCTGCGCCAGCGCGTGCTGCTCCCGCCGACCTTGAATCTCGTCCCCTACCGCAACATCGGGCTGTTCGAGTTCTCGGTGGAGAATGCCAAGGGCACCCTGCACCAGTTCGCGACGCGTCGCTTCGAGGAGTACGTGCTCGCGGCGCAGACCGGCATCGAGGTACAGGAATTCAAGTCGGCGGATTCGAGCCGGATCTTCGCCTCAGGCGCCGACTCGAGCGGCGTCCCGGTCGCCTTCTTCGGCCATCTCAAGATCTCGAATGTGAAGCCGCACGGTGGACTCACGGCGGGCCTCGCGCCCGTGCTCAGGGCCACCGTCACGGTCGATCTGTCGGTGTGGCTCGTGAATACGCGGACCGGCGGCGTCATGTGGCGGCGGAGCTCGGCGTCGACCGCAGAGGTGGGCGGGCTGTCGTTCATCGGCAGCACGCCGTCCTTCTCAGCACAGGATCCGAACGATGCGTATGGACGACTGATCAATCAGCTGGTGTACAACGTGACATACGACGTGCGGTCGACTTGGGTAGATCAATAGGGCGGCGAATGATGCGGCGGCGAGAGGCGGCAAATGCAGTTGCCGCCCCTTTGCCGCCCTTCGCCGCCACTTTTAGTCAACAGCGAGACCTTCCTTAACCGCGCCGCCCTTAGCACCAGCTCCTCATCCGAAATCCGCTGCCGGCCCAAGTGACGCAAGGCGCTATCGAGCGTTACCCAAAGGCTGCGCCGATGCGGGTCGAGTTGTAGCGCTCGCGCCAGCGGCCCCAGCGCAGCGTCGTACGACCCGTTCGCCATGTAGAGCGCGGCGAGGTGCTCCATCTCGTCCACATCCCGAGGATTGTTGCGTAAGTGCTGCGTCAGTCCCTCGACGCGCGCGATGTTCACCTGGACCTCCGCCTGCGGGTCGGGAGCGGGTCCGAGCGCGACCGCCGGATTC
>DASPXD010000139.1:0-2697 GCA_035637435.1 Gemmatimonadales bacterium | reverse complement strand
TCTTGAGCAACGGCTCGAGCCGATCGAGCGCCTTCTCGGGCTCGTTCGCAAGGATGTAGATGCGGACGAGCTGGTGCTGGACGTACGGTCCGAGGTCCGCGTCTTGCGCGATCGGTCGGAGCGCAACGGCGCGCTCAGCTTCCCGTTTCGCCTCGGCGAAGCGGCCAAGATAGGCGAGGGCCAGGGCGAGGGAGGCGTGCTGGATGGGGTCGTGCGGCGATACCTGGACGCGTTGCGATAACGTGACCCGCGCTGTGTCGGCGAAGGCTTGCATTCGCGCCGTGTCTCCGCGCAAAGCGTACGTCTGAGCCAGCACAATTCCCCAAAGAGCTCGGTCCCCACCGAACGCAGCGGGCCTGAGCCGCAGCAGCAAGGTTTGCTGCGCGTCGCCGAGCACCCACATGAGATCGTTGTAGGTCGCCAGATACGCCGCGAGCGCGGAGGGGTCGACGTCGTTCGGGACGGTTTGGAGAACGGCTCGCGCCGCGGCGAGGTCCCCGCGGCACAGAAATACCATCGCTTTTGTCTCGATTAGCTCGAGATTCGCGGGCGCGAACGCAAGTCCTTTGTCGAGAGCTTGGACGGCCTCATCGTAGCGCCGCAAGGCAGTCAGACGCTCCCCCAGCCCTGACGCCGTCGTGACCGACCGCGGATCGAGCCGCTGAGCTTGGTGGAGATGATCCAGTGCTGTTTCCCACCGTCCGAGACTCCATTCGGTGCGAGACAGGGCCGAGAGGACGTCGCCTCTGCCGGGGGCGAGCCGGTAGCCGTGGGCCAACTGCTCGAGCGCCAGGACATTGTCCCCCAAGACGAGCTTGTAATAGCTGCCCATGGCATGGTGGCCACCGGGGCTATTCGGAGCCAGCGCCAGCGCGCGTTGCGCCGCGCCGTAGGCCGCTGCGGAATCAGCCGGCTTCGGGGCTATGAACCCGTACAAGGCCGAATGGCTGCGCGAGAGCTCGGCCCAGGCCTGCGCGAAAGTCGAATCGAGGGATACCGCCTGCTCGTAATACGACACGGCCCGCCGCAGGTTGAACGGATTCCCGGCCATGTTCTCGAACAACGCCTCTCCGCGCAGAAACGCGTCGTAGGCGGCGAGGTTCGCGGTGGGCCGCTCGGCGAGCTGCTGCTGCGCGGTGGCGCCGAGCGCGACGTCGAGCGACTGTGCCACGCGGCTCGCGATGTCGGCCTGCACTTGAAAGACGTTCGTGAGCTGGGCATCGAACGACTGTTGCCACTTGGTCGTCGGCGCCCCCCCCGACCCGGCGCGCACCTGCACCAGCTCAGGACTGACGTGGACGGCGCTGCCCCCGCCCGGCAGTCTCTCCCAGCGCACCGTCGCGGTGAGGAGGTACTGTGCGCCGAGCTCCTGCGCGATCTGCTGCGGCGTCTTCGTGGTCCGCTTGAACGGCGTCGAGCTGGCGCGCCCGATCACTTGCAGGCCTCCGCCCGCCAGATCGGCGAGCTTGCCGCGCACTTCATCGGTCATCCCGTCGGCGAAATACTCTTGCTCGGGGCTGCCGAGGTTCTCGAACGGCAGCACCGCGAGGACGCGCTCGCCGCCAGCCGCTCCCTCCCGCGAGCGCCGCCAGGCGAACAGGACGCCCACTCCAATCAGAAAGCCCACCAGCAGCATCGCGAAGAGGGGCCGGGGGGGCCGGCGCCACGGCGCTGCAGCGCTCGCGGCTTCCTCGAGCGCCCGCGCGAAATCAGCAGCGCTCGGATAGCGATCACGGGGCGCGACCGCCAGCGCGCGGCGGAGCACGGCGTCGAGCGCCCCGGCAACGGGCCTGGGCTTCGTAATTCGGGAGAACGCCGGCTCGCCCGTGAGCATTTCGTACAGCACGCTGGCAAGCGAGTAGACGTCGCTCGAGGGATCCAGATCGCGCGCGCCGCTCGCCTGCTCGGGGCTCATATATGCGGGCGTCCCGACGGCGATGCCGGTGTTGGTGAGGCGGGTCTCGGCGTCCAGAGCGCGCGCGATGCCGAAGTCCGCCACCAGCGCGTGAGTGCCCGTGAGCATGATGTTCTCGGGTTTCACATCGCGATGAATGATCCCGTGGCGGTGGGCGTAGTCGAGCGCCTCGGCCGTCTCCCGCGCGATCCGCAGCGCGTCCTCTACGGGAAGTTGATGCTCGCGTTCCAGCCGATCGCGAAGCGCCTCGCCTTCCACGAAGGGCATCGTGAACCACAGCTCACCGGCCGCTTCTCCCGAATCGTGCACCGCCAAGATGTGGGGATGCTGCAAGCGGGCAGCCAGCATGATCTCGCGCTGAAACCGCTCGGAGCCGAGCACCGCCGCGATCTCCGGATGGAGCAGCTTGAGCGCGACCGGACGGTCGTGCTTCAGGTCGTGGGCGAGATAGACCGTCGCCATCCCGCCGCGCCCCAGCTCCCGGTCGAGGCGGTACTGTTTGGCGAGGGCCGCGCGTAGGCGCGAAAACCGGTCGGGCAGTGAGGGCTCGGTGTAGGTGACGTCGCAAGAATAGAGAGCAGAGTGAACGGGAGCTAGAGCACGGCGTTCCCTCGCCATGACCGACCGCCTCATCGGTCCCCTCAATACATACAAGGGCGTGTGAGTGATCCGGTCCGCGCTTTATTGATACGGCCGTCCGCCGAGCGTATCATATGATGTACCGGCATCTCACTATGGAGCTCATATGCCGGTTACGGCCAAACTATCGCGCAGGTTTTACG
>DASPXD010000138.1:0-5120 GCA_035637435.1 Gemmatimonadales bacterium | reverse complement strand
CCGCCGCTCTGTGGGACGCGGCTACCGGCCTCTGCGATGCAGAGGGCGACGAGCGCCGTCGCCACGGCGCAGACGAGGTAGGCCAGCGGAGCCGCGGCACCGAGGCTCGCTGCCATGTGCGCGGGGAGCACGAAGATCGCCGCGCCGACGGTGATATTGAAAATGGCGGCGGCGAGCCCGCGCACGCCGATGACTCGGCGCAGCGCGGGCTCGTGAAGAGGAGGGGCGGGTGAGGCCATCCTCCAAGGTACAGGGTCTAGTGCCGGGCGTCCCGACCTGGTACGCGCGCCGCCCAGACAGGCTGCCGAGGGGTAAACCAATGGTTCATTCCTGCGGGACGTCGCTGAACAATTGCAGAAAGGAGACTCCTATGACCGCTCGCCGTCTTCTGGGCAATTCGCTCGTGCTCTGTGCCGCGCTATCGCTCGCGTGCTCGGGAGAACGCACCACCGCTCCGGCCACCGCTGACGTGTCGCCCTCGTTCTCACGGCAATCGGCCTCGCCGAGCGCGCGGTTCTACGCGCAGCACAATCTCGTATCCGACGGGGCCGTCTCGGCCGACCATGTGGACGCCGCGCTCGTGAACGCCTGGGGGCTGGTCGCGAGCGCGACATCGCCCTGGTGGGTTGCCGACAACGGCACCGACTCCTCGACCCTGTACAACGGCAACACCGGCGCGACGATTGCGCTCCGAGTCGGCGTCGCGGGTGCGCCGACTGGTGTGGTCTTCAACGGCGGAGCCGGCTTCGTCGTGACGAACGGCACCGCTTCGGGTCCGGCTCGTTTCATTTTCGCGACCGAGAGCGGCACGATCCTCGGCTGGAATCCGGGGGTCGTGGGCACGCGGGCGGTTGTTGCAGTCGACAATTCCGCGGCGGGTGCCGTGTACAAGGGTCTCGCCATCGCCGCAACGGCCGCGGGTGACCGCCTCTACGCCACCAACTTCCACGCCGGTACCGTGGACGTGTTCGATGCCGCATTCCATCGCGTTCCAGGCGCCTTCAGCGACGGCACGCTACCGTCGGGGTATGCGCCGTTCGGGATCCGCAATCTCGGTGGGACGATTTACGTCACCTACGCGCTGCAGGACGCCGATCAGGAGGACGATGTCGCGGGCGTAGGGCATGGGTTCGTGGATGCGTTCGATACCCAGGGCAATCTGGTCCGTCGCGTCGCATCGCGCGGGCGGCTGAACTCCCCCTGGGGGCTGGCTGTCGCCCCGAGCGATTTCGGGGAGTTCGGCGGTAACCTGCTCGTCGGGAACTTTGGCGATGGCCACATCAACGCCTTCGACCTCGGGCGCTTCGAGGGCACCGGCGAGCTTCGGCAGCGCGGTCAGCTCAATGCCGCCGATGGCCAGCCGCTGACGATCGACGGCCTGTGGGCACTCGCGTTCGGGAACGGCGCGGCGGCAGGACCGACGAACGCGCTCTTCTTCACGGCAGGTCCGTTCGGCGAGCAGCACGGGCTGTTCGGCAAGGTCGTGACTTCTACGGTTCCCGATTAGCGGCTTGCGAACGGGTAGGAACTGCATGCCACGAGGCGCGGCGGCTCTTGCGACTGAAGAGCGCACTGACGGGTTACGACATCATCGTGCCGGGCAACGAGTTGTCATGTACGGCCGATTTCTTTGTAGCGGAGTGCAAGAAGCGCATGGCTACTTAAAAGCAGATCCTCAGGATGACATGGTGGTCGCGTTCTTGTGAGAAGGGGGGGGGAAGGGGGAGTACCTCAAGTACCGATCGAGCAGGATGAACGCAGCCGCCAGCTCGACGAGAATAATCAGCGTCAGGAAGAGAGCGATCCCCGGCCGGCCCAAGCCCCAGGCCGTGGCGGTCAGGAGCGAGAGCCGCCAGACTCGAAAACCAACTGGGGCAAGGAGCGCCCACCGGGCCCAGTTCTGTCCCCAATACAGCGCCGCACAGAGCACGAGCACCGCGGCGAGCGGCAGCAGCCGTGCCAGCGTGGCAATCGGCCCAACGACGAACAGAAACGTGAAGAAGAAGGTCGCCTCCGCAATCAACAGGAGGACGATCGCGGCGGAAACGTCGGTCCGCGTCATGGCGACCCGACTGGATGTCGTCATCGCAACTCCTAACAGGGCGCGCGTGGACTGCAGCCGAAGAAGGCGCTCAACTGTAATGATTTTCTCAGGCCGGCGAAGGTGACGAGGCTCACGTCCGTCGCAATGCCTGCCTACGCAATAAGTTCGCTGAACTTGGCCAGGTCGATGTTGCCACCGGAGACAACGGCGACGAGCGGTCCCGGACCGGCTTTGCCGGTGAGCGCAGCCGCTAGGCCGAGCGCACCAGCTCCCTCGGCGATGACGCGGGCCTTTTCCGCCATGAGTCGCATGGCGCGCTTGGTCTCGTCCAGGGTCACGACGATGCAGCCGTCCACGACCGGCTGCATACGCTGCCACATCCGCGGAAACACACTCTTGCCGCCCGCGCCGTCGACGAACGTGGCTTTCCAATCCGGGAACACTTGCGCCGAGCCTTTCGCAAACGAGAGCGCCGCGGGAGCGGCGGTCTCCGGCTCGGCGCCCCACACTTTGATCTCCGGCCGCAACGCTTTCACCGCACTCGCGATGCCGGTGATCAGGCCGCCACCGCCGATCGCGGCGATGATGGCGACGGTGTCCGGCGCATCCTCGAGAATCTCCAAGCCCATAGTCGCGTGACCGGCGATGAAGTTCTGATCGTCGAATGGATGGATGAACGTCCCTGAGACGCCCGGATACGAGCGGTCGTCGAGCGCCTGCCACGCGACCGCATACGGGACGAGCACGAGCTTCGCGCCCAACGCGCGCATGCGCTCGAGTTTCGCGGCGGGCGCCGTCTCGATCGCGACGACGGTGCACGGCACCCCCGCGGCGCGCGCGGCGTACGCGACACCCTGGCCGGCATTCCCGGCGCTGATCGTCCAGACGCCGCGCCGGCGCTCGGCATCGGACAAGAGTGCAACCGCGTTGGCAGCGCCGCGCAGCTTGTAGGCATTGATCGGCTGCAGGTTCTCGAGCTTGAGGCGCACGTCGGGGGATCCCGGCCCCAGGTCCAGGCGCACCAGCGGTGTGCGGACGATGGTCCCAGCGATGCGCTTGCGGGCGTCCCGGATCTCACTCAAGGCGATGGGACGGACCGGCTCGAGCGAAGTCGTCATCAGCCCTTGTGCTGCAGGACGAGTGCTGCGGCCGCCACGTCTTCGACCGCGACGCCCACCGACTTGAACAGCGTGATCTCCTCGGCGTTGCGCCGGCCGGGATCCGTCCCTGACACGACGGCGCCGATCTCCGTCACCTCGCTCCCCCTCCTTGACGCAATGACGTCGCCCGATTCACGCAGCGCCGCCTCGCGCGAGTCGACGAAGACTCGGGCGGTGGTGACGAGATCGTCATCCAGTTCGCGCCAGTCGGGGCGGGTTGCGCCGATCGCATTGACGTGTGTCCCGGGAGCGAGCCAGCGTCCCTGCAGGATGGGCGTCGTCGAGCTCGCCGCGACTACAACCACGTCTGCGCCGCGCACGGCATCCGCCGCCGTGGCCGCGGCCTTGACGCCGTGGCGCTGGGCGAACGCCGGCGCATTCCGGGGACTCCACACACGCACTTCCTTAAGCGACCGGACGTGGCGCAGCGCTTCGAGGTGACTCTTCGCCTGCACGCCGGATCCGAGAATCGCCAGCACCGAAGCGTCCGCCCGGGCCAGCCGCTGGGTCGCCACCGCCGACGCGGCGGCGGTCCGCATCTCGGTGATGAGCCGGCCGTCCATGACAGCGAGCGGCTCCCCCGTCTCGGGCCTAAACATCACGATCAGGGCGTGGTGCGTGTGAATCCCGACGTTTTGCGGATAGAACGTGACGAGCTTGGCGCCGAGGGCGCCGGCGTAGGCCGGCATGACCGCGAAGAAGCCGTGATGCGGAGCCACGGGAAGCACGGCGCGTACCGGTTGCACCACCTTGCCCGACGACAACGCCGCGAGCGCCTGCGCGATCGTGGGAATCAGGTCCTTGTAGTGGAGCCTGGCTCGCACGGCTGGCTCGTCGAGGACGACGATGTCAGCCTTCTCGCTCACGGCGCGCATGATCGTTCCGGCCCAGGCCGTGCCGCAATGGCGCCGATTCCTTGACGGCTCAGTAACTGATTGAATCGCACCAGATCCGCCCGCACGAACTGTCTCCAGCGTCCGACCAGCCTGGCCAAATCGGCGCAGCTCGAGCGGGCTACAGCCAGCGCGGCCTGCGTCGGCGCGTGGTCGGCGTTGTCCTGCGCGGTCAACTCGATCGCAAATTCGCCGTTCAGGTCCACGAAGCTCCATGCCTTGGGTCGTGCATCCCATACCTCGCGCGCGTCCTTCAGTGAATCGCCGGCAATGGAATCCAACGTCGTCACGAGCGTCTTCGCAGCTTTCCCTATTTCGGATGCCGTGTCGTCCGGAGCGATCTTGGCGATGGCACCACGCAATGCGGCGACGGGCTTGAAGTCAGCCCACGTGGCCTCGAGTCCCGCATACAACCGCATGACCAGCGCATGCTGCGCGGCGACCGCTGCCCGAGAGACCCGCGAACGCGGATCGCGCTCCATGGTCAGCGGCTGCGTGTAGTGTTTGCCGTCGACCGTGAGCCGAATGGTATAGAGATCAGGGAGCGCCAGCGGGCCCTCGGGCGCCATCGGGGTGACGCCTGGGTTGCCGTTGAATTCGAATGAGTGTGCGAACGCAGGTGGTGGATCGTATCGCAAGTCCCAATTGGCGCGATTCAGGCCGACGTTAACGGGAAGGCCGCGGGCCGGGGCAAGCCAAAAGCTTTCCATCGGTGGGCGGGCCGTTTCGCGCACGGCTCGAGGTGGAGCGCTGGACATGCGCCGCACGACGCCGCCCCTCGCATCGAGCACCTCGATCGTGATGTCGGACGACGGCTTCGCGCCGAGCGAGTAATAGATGATTGCGCCGTCCGGCGGGTTCGGCGCCTGGGGCACCTCGCGTGGGAACGGCGTGTTGTACATCACGTTCCGTCGTACACGCACCGCGTCGCTTGGCTTGAAGAGATGGGCCCCCCCCCGCTCGGCCGCCACGGCCGCGCTGAGCTGCCGCAGCACCGCAAAGTCGTCGAGCACCCAGATGCCG
>DASPXD010000137.1:0-6100 GCA_035637435.1 Gemmatimonadales bacterium | reverse complement strand
GGGGGGGCGGGGCGGGCGGGCCGGTCGGGGGGGGCACCGTGACGCTGCCACCCGCTCCGGCTCCGACTCCGGTGGCGCCGCCGCTGGCGCCTCCCCCGGCACGGCCCAGACCTCGCCCGCCCGTCGTTCGTCCGGCGCCCGATACGACGCACGCAGATACCACGAAGGCCCGGCCGGATACCACGCGCCCACCGCCGGACACGACCAAGGCTCGTACGGATACGAGTGCCTCAGCACACTAAGCCCTACGCCAACGTCCTCGAGACGATCGGCTGGACCCCACTGATCCGCATCAACAAGGTCACGCGCGGGATCCGGACGCCGCTGTACGCCAAAGCCGAGTTTTTCAATCCCGGCGGCTCCGTGAAGGACCGTATCGGACCGGCGATGATCGAGGCGGCCGAGCGCGACGGGAAGCTCAAGCCCGGCGGCTTGATCGTCGAAGCGACGTCGGGAAACACGGGCGTCGGCCTGGCGATCGCGGCGGCGGTCAAGGGGTATCGCTGCATTTTCACGATGCCGGACAAAATGTCGCAGGAGAAGGCGCGACTGCTGCGCGCGCTCGGCGCCGAGGTCATCATCACCCCGACCGCCGTCCCACCCGACCATCCCGACAATTACATCATGAAAGGCCGGGCGATCGCGGCCGCACACGAGAATGCGATCTTCGCGGACCAACACTACAACCCGGTGAATCCCGACGTGCACTATCGGACCACCGGGCCGGAGATCTGGGAGCAAACCGCAGGCACGGTGACGCATTTCGTCTGCGCGCCGGGCACGGGCGGGACGGTCAGCGGCGCCGGCAAGTATCTGAAAGAGAAGAACCCAAAGATCCGCGTGGTCGCCGGCGACCCGGTGGGCTCGATCTACACCGACTACGCCAAGACGCGTCGCAAGAGCGACGGCGCGCCGTACAAGGTCGAAGGCATCGGCGGCGACAAGATTCCCACCGCGCTGCACTGGGACGTCATCGATGAGTGGGTCGTCGTCAGCGACAAGGACGCGATGCAGATGGCACGGCGGCTGTCGAAAGAAGAAGGGCTGTTCGTGGGCGGCTCGACCGGCGTGAACGTCGTGGCCGCGCTCGAAGTCGCGCGCCTACTGGACGATCCGCAGGCGCTGGTGGTGACCGTCCTGGCCGACACCGGCGAGCGCTACCTGAGCAAGGTCTACAACGAGGAGTGGCTGCGGGAGAATCAGCTCATCGAAGATGAGCGGCCAACGGTGGGCCGGCTGGTGGCCGCCAAGAACAGCGACGCCCCGCCGCTGATCCATGTGGCGCCGGAGACGTCCGTCAGGCAGGCGCTCAATCTGATGTCGACCTACAACGTGTCGCAGCTCCCCGTCCTCGACGGCGAGGACGGGGTGGGCGCCATCTCCGAGCAGGCGCTGATGGCGCGCGCCATCGGGCAGCCCAGGATCCTCGACAGCGCCGTCCGCGATGTGATGGACCCGCCCTTCCCGGTCGTCGACGGTGAATCACCGGTTGCACTGCTCACCACGCTGCTGTCGCGCACGACCCCGGCGGCCCTGGTCCGCCGGGACGGCAAAGTCGTCGGCATCGTCACGCGGTACGATCTGCTGCACCAGCTGGCGGGAATCCGCTGATGCGGGTCACGGTGCTCACCGGCGGCGCGACGGCGGAGCGCGCCGTCGCCTTCGCGAGCGCATCCCAGCTCGTCACCGCGTTGCGCGGCCGCAACCACACCGTCCAGGTCGTAGATCTCGCGGGCGGCGTCCTCGATGAGCGCGCCGAACGGGAGTTGCTGGGCGGGGCGGTCGGGCTCACGCCGCCCGCGGTCGATGCCCTGGCGGAGCGCGAGCGCCGGATGCTGTCCGAGGGGCTTGCCGAGCTTGCTGCGGTGCGGGATGCCGACGTCCTGTTTCTTGCGGTGCATGGCGGTGCGCTGGAGGGCGGCACGCTGCAGGCGGTCCTCGATGTGATCGGCGTCCCGTACACGGGCAGCGGCCCGCTGGCGAGCGCGCTAGCGATGGATAAAGACCTCTCCAAGCGGCTGTTTCGCGCCGCCGGGGTGCCGGTGCCGGCCTGGTTCATGGCGCCCGTCGAGCCGGACGACGTCACCACCGCCCTGGGGTGGCCGGTGATCGTCAAACCGTCCAAGCAGGGTTCTTCGGTGGGGATGACGCTGGTCAAGAAAGCCCAGGATTTGGGCAACGCGGTGAAGCTGGCCGCCCGCTACGACGACGAGGTGATGGCGGAGCAATTCATCCCGGGGCGAGAGCTCACCGTGGGCGTGCTGGGGGAAGTCCCGCTGCCGGTGGGCGAGATCGTTCCGAAGCACGAGTTGTTCGACTATGAGACCAAGTACACGCCGGGGATGTCGGAAGAGACGTTTCCGGCCCGGATCGATACCGTGCTCGCCCGACAATTGCAGGAGTATGCGCTGATGGCGCACCGCGCCGTGAAGCTCAGCGGCTACTCGCGGATCGACTTCCGGGTGAGCCCCGACGGAGACATCTTCTGCCTGGAAGCCAACTCCCTGCCGGGCATGACCCGCACCAGTCTGTATCCTCAAGCCGCGCAGGCGGCGGGCATCCCCTTTCCCGAGCTGTGTGAGCGCATCGCCGGCCTGGCTCGGAACAACCGGGCGGGACAAGGGGGATAAAAAACTAGGAGACCCAAGACGCCGAGATGACCTGGAAACCTGAGGAAGAGATGGGCCCGCAGCGGATGTACAGTTTGACGCTCTGGGTGCGACGCCTGCTGGTGGCCAACCTGCTCGTCTTCCTGATTCAGAAGACGCTGTTGGTGGACCCAAGCTTTCTGTCCGCGTTCGGGTTCGACCCGCTGCACGCCTGGGAACGCCCCTGGACGTTCGTCACCTACATGTTCCTGCATGTCAACATCCCGCACCTGGTCTTCAACATGGCGATGTTGTTCATGTTCGGCGCGTCGGTCGAAGACAGGATGGGCGGGCGCATGTTCATCCTCTTCTATCTGCTCTGCGGGCTTGGGGGCGCGACATTGTCGTTCCTGCTCATGCAGTGGGCACGCGTCGGTCTCATTCTCGGCGCGTCGGGCGCAATCCTCGGCGTCACATTCGCGTTCGCGTGGTATTGGCCCAAGTATCCGGTGTTCATGTTCCCGCTGCCCGAGCCCATCCCGGCGCGGTGGCTGGTGACGGGCCTGGTGGCCTTCGATCTCGTGCTGGCCTGGGCGGGTGCGCTGACGCGCGCCGGTGTCAGCGATCCCATCGCGCATCTGGCCCATCTGGGTGGCGTCGGAACGGCGCTGGCGTTCCTCAAGGGCCAGCAGTGGTGGGGCAGCCGCGGGGAGCGGCGCGGCCGTCAGCGGTCGGAGTCGAGTGTCCTCGTCTCGCAGCCGCCGCGTGCCCGCCGTGGCGGCGGCGCGCCGCCGTCGGCGCGCAGCAAGCGCAGCGAGACCGACGCCCGGGCGAACGCCGAGATCGATCGCGTGCTCGATAAGATCAATGCGAGCGGCGTCGAGAGCCTCACGCCCGCCGAGCGCAAGTTTCTCACCGAAATCAGCCGCAGGATGCGCACGCCTCCCAAGGCCTAGATCGTGATCACGCTCGCGCTGGCGCTGGTCGTGCAGCTGAGCGGATCCTCCCAGGACACCTCGATGGCGCGCGTCGAGTCGCTGCTTGCCGTGGGCGACACACGCCAGGCCCTGAAGCTCGCCACGAAAATTGTTGAGCGACGGCCGAAGGATGCGGCTGCCCATCTGTTGCTGGGACGAGTCAACTATGCGCGGCCGATCGTTGGACGGTTCCCGGCGTTGGAGGAATTCCGCACCGCAGCCCGCCTTGCGCCGGCCGATCCGGAGCCGTGGTACTGGCAGATGAAGGTCGGTTTCTACCTGCGTAGCGACGACGGCGACTGGATCGCGCGCGAGGCGTTGTTGGGACTTTTCGCGGTGACGCCGAACTACAAAGACACATGGGAACGGTTCCGCGATGTGTATCGCAGCCCAGACATCTGGCGTCGAGCGGAGCGTGCGCTCGCCGGGCATGCGAACCAGCCGATCGCGCTCGAGCATCGGGCCGAGCTCCTGATTGCGCTCGGGGAAGCCGCGCGGGCCGACTCGCTCCTCGCCGTCGAAACGTCCATCGTCCCATCGACCGTCACCACATGCCTGCTGCGGGCCGAGGCCAACATGCTCGCCGGCCACCGTGATGCAGGCTTTGCGTGGCACGATTCCGCGGTCGCGCGTGCGGATGAGGATGCGGCCGATGCGCTCTGGGACGAGGCCTGGCTCATCGCATCACCCGACGAGGTCGCGCGACATGCGGCGATGCAGGCCGGTGAGCGGCGGGCATTCTTCGAACGCTTCTGGGGCCAGCGCGATCCCGATTTGCTCACGCCGCAGAACGAGCGGCTCGAGGAGCACTACGCGCGGCGGGCGGAGGTACGCCGGACATATCGCTTGCTGCATCCGCAGCGATTGACGTATCACTCGACTTTCGCACGTGCGCTTCAGGCATTCGACGACCGCCGGCAAGAGGGCGACTTCAGTACGAACGTGCCAACCGCATCTCCCGATCGGATGATCCCTGGTCCGTCCTGGGAGTTGCGCATGCTCGACCAGCAGGTTGCCGCCATGAGTTCGCAAGCATTGCAGGACACGGCGATGCCGCTTGCGTTTCGCGCGGGACTGACCGCCCAGGGGCTGGTCTTTCTGCGCCACGGGAAGCCCGACGCCCAGGCGGGCTGCATTTCCGACCTGCTGCGCGGCATCACGCTGGGCTCCGACCTCGTCGGTTGCTACAGTCATCTGGATACGGAATCCTGGCTGTACTGGACTCCGCAAGGCCCGATGAGCATCAGGTTCGAGGGGGGGGAGAGGTTCGCGCCGTCGTCACGCGAGCAACTTCGTAATTCCTTTGTGTCATTGCGCACCGATCGCTCGACACTCCCTGCGCCACTCGTCGCCCGCGCATGGACCGCCACGTTCATGAGCAGCGAGCTCGGCCTCACCGATGTGTATTACAAGGCAGGCGGCGACTCCGCCGCAGTCGTGTTGTGGAACATGAGCGGCGCGCCGCTGCGCGCCGCGGGTCACGCGCTGTTGCAAATGACGGTGCCGCCCGGTCCCTACGATCTGGGCCTGGACATCGACTCCGCGGGCGTGCTGGGTCGCATTCGCCGGGCGCTCACCGTGCCGATGTTCTCCCTCGTCGATCTCGACCTGTCGTCGCTCGTGCTCGCGCCGATCGAGCACAACGCGGCGCTGCCCGACCGCGACGCGGCGCTGCGCGGCATGCCGGCGGATCTCTCGTTCCGCGCCGGCACACCGCTCGCCGCGTACGTCGAGGTGTACGGCTTGGGGCTCGATCCCAGCAATCGGTCGCGCTATCAGGTGCGCTACAGCTTCGCCCCGCTGCGGTCGACATTTGCGCGGCTGTTCGGCGGATCGGCTCGACCCGTCGTCTTTGAATTCGAGCGCGGCGCGCAGTTCAGCACAGCGCAGGAACGGCTCGTCATCGAGCCCGACAAGCTTCCTCCGGGACGCTATCGCGTCACAGTGGCGGTGACCGACCTGACGCGAAATGTCAAGTCGGAGTCTGTCGCCCTCGACATCACCATCCGATAGCGGCGCTTGTCACCGGGCGGCTGCGTTCCCAAATTGGGTCCGCAACCGGGCAATGCTCGTCAATCTCGTTCCTGAGTTCCTCGCGACGCTCTCCGCGCCCGATCCTGCCGCGGCGTACCACGAGTATCTCGATCGCCACCGTCCCGTGCTCAGCGCGTACTGGCAGAACTACGTGCTCGACCCCGAATCGCCGCATGCCGAGCCGATCATCGCCACGGCGCTGCACGCCGACCGCGCCGATCTCAGGCGCACGCTCGCGGACGTCGACGTGGTCGCCGTGGCTGAAGAGGCGCTGCGGCGCGCGACTGAAATGCTCGAGGCCGATTGTCCGGTCGATCTGTACCTGATGATCGGCGTGGGCGCCGCGAACGCCGGCGAACTCGTCGTCGCTGGGCGCGGCATTGCGTTCGTATGCCTGGAGCACTTCACCGGCCGGCCGAACGCGCAGACGTACGGCATGGGACTCGCGCCCGAGCTGCTGCCGCTGTGGATCGCGCACGAGGTCGCGCATGCGCTGCGCTA
>DASPXD010000136.1:0-57754 GCA_035637435.1 Gemmatimonadales bacterium | reverse complement strand
CATGGGCCTGGGTAGAGTTGAACTACCGACCTCACGCTTATCAGGCGTGCGCTCTAACCACCTGAGCTACAGGCCCCGCCTGCTCATTCCCACTCCCTCTTCGGTCCCTTCTTGGGCCGGAAGTCGTCCTCATCCCCCTCGTCGAACTCGTCATCGAGGTCGTCGTAGTCATCGTCCTCGAGATCCTCGTCGTCGAGCTCGTCCTCGTCCAGCTCATCATCGAAGTCTTCGTCGAGTTCCTTGTCCTCTTCGAATTCTCCGAACTCCTCGTCGACATCGTCGCTCCTGCGCTTGAGCGACCAATCCGTCGACGTCTCGCGGGCCAGCATTGCCACCTCCGGCTGAGGTTTCCAACCACTTCAGGATGACCTACTCCTCCAGCGCCCGCTTCTCGCTGCGGGCCAGCTTGCGGCGCTCCGTCGCCCCCAACAGGCGCTTGCGCAGCCTGAGGGACTCCGGCGTCACTTCGATCAGCTCGTCGTCTTCGATGTACTCCAACGCCAGCTCCAAGGTCATCTGGCGTGGCGGCTCCAAGATAATCATCTCGTCCGCTGCAGTGGTGCGCATGTTCGTGAGCTTCTTTTCCTTCGTGGCGTTCACGTCGAGATCACCCGGCCGCACGTGCTCCGCGATGATCATCCCCTCATAGACCGGATCTCCCGGCTGTACGAACATCGTACCGCGCTCCTGAAGATTGAAGAGGGCATACGCCACCACCACCCCCTCCCGGTCCGCTACCATCACACCCCGGTTCCGGCCCGACAGCGGGCCGGCCCATAAATCGTACTCAAAAAAGCGGTGGTGGATGATCCCCGTCCCCCGCGTGTCGGTCAAGAACTCCGAACGATACCCCAGCAGGCCGCGCGCGGGGATCTTGAAGCGCATCCGCACCATCCCCAGGCCGGGATTCTTCATGTCCAGCATCGTGGCGCGCCGCGGCCCCAGCTTCTCCATGACCACCCCGACGTACCCTTCGGGACAGTCGATCATCAATTCCTCGTACGGCTCGAGGCGCTCGCCGTTCGGCCCCTCGCGCGGAATGATGCGCGGCCGGCTCACCTGGAACTCGTACCCCTCGCGCCGCATCGTCTCCATCAGGATGCCGAGGTGCAGCTCGCCGCGGCCCGAGACGGTGAACGCGTACGGCGTATCGGTGTCCTCCACCCGCAACGCGACGTTGCGCTCGAGCTCCCGGTACAGCCGCTCACGCAGCTGCCGGCCGGTCACGAACTTTCCCTCGCGACCCGCCAGGGGCGAGTTGTTCACCAGCATGTCGACCGAGATCGTCGGCTCCTCGACCGCGATGCCCGCCAGGCGGTCGAGGTGATCGGGCGCCGTGACCGTCTTCCCAATTTCGACACCGGCCAGCCCGGCAACGGCTACGATTTCGCCCGCGCTCGCGGTTTCCAGCTCGGCGCGTTCCAGACCTTCAAAGGCGAAGAGCTTCACGATCTTCGCCTGCTCGAACGCACCATCACCTACTGGACCCGGCTCGCCGATGCCCAGTAACGCGACGGTGTCCCCGACGTGCACCTGGCCCCGTTCGATGCGCCCGATCCCGATCCGTCCCAGGTAGGACGAATAGTCGAGCGTCGAGATCAACATCTGGAACGGGCCGGTCTGGGTTGCCTGCGGCGGAGGAATCGTTCCCAGAATCGTCTCGAACAGCGGCTTCAGGTCCGTTCCCGGCTCGTCGAGCTCCAGCGTGGCAGTGCCCAAACGACTCGACGTATAAAGGAAAGGGCAGGTGAACTGCTCCGGCGTCGCCTCCAAATCCATCAGCAGCTCCAGCACCTCGTCATGCACCCGTAGCGGCTCGGCATCGGGCCGGTCGATCTTGTTGACCAGCACGATCGGCTTGAGGCCGAGCGCGAGCGCCTTCCCTGCGACGAATCGGGTCTGCGGCATCGGCCCCTCGGCGGCATCCACGAGCAGCAGGAAGCCGTCCACCATCCGCAGAATCCGTTCGACCTCACCGCCGAAATCGGCGTGGCCCGGCGTGTCCACGATATTGATCTTCGTGTCGCCCCAGCGGACCGACGTGTTCTTCGCCAGGATCGTAATGCCGCGCTCGCGTTCGAGCGGATTCGAATCCATGACGCGCTCCGCCACCTGCTGATTGGCGCGGAACACCCCCGCCTGGCGGAGCATCTGGTCCACCAGCGTGGTCTTGCCGTGGTCGACGTGGGCGATGATAGCGATGTTGCGGATTTTCACTGGCTTACGTCCCTATGAGTGCCGGTCAATGAGGGGCGCAGTATAAAAGGAGGGCCCGGACCAAACAAGGGCGCGGCTCACTCACAGATCGGTTCCTTCTCCACCTGCACCGTCACGTGCTGGATCCCTAGTGCGCGCATCCGAACCTGCACTGCCTCCAAGATGGGCTGGTTGTCGGTCGGATTCTTGACCACCAGGTGCCCGCTCATCGCGACCACGCCGCTCGTTACCGTCCACAGATGTAAGTCGTGCACCGACTCCACACCGGGCACGGACGCGATACGGTCGTGCACGTCCGCCAGCGCGATGTGCCGCGGCGTCGCCTCGAGCAGGACGTCGCTGCTTTCCTTGACGAGCCGCCAGGCGCTGACGAGGACGAGCGTGCCGATCAGCACGGAGATGAGCGGATCGGCCAGCATCCAGCCGAACGCCAGCACGAAGACGCCGGCGGCCAACGCGCCGACCGAACCCAGCAGATCGCCGAGCACGTGCAGGTATGCGCCCTTCTGATTGAGCGAGTGTTCGTGGCCGCGGTGCAGCACGATGACCGCCGCGAGATTCGCGACGAACCCCGCGGCGGCCACGCCGAGGAGCAATGGACCATTGACGTGCTGGGGAACGCGCAGCCGCTGCCAGGCCTCGATGCCGATCCCGATCGCGATAGCGAACAGCACCGCGCCGTTGATCAGTGCGGCCAGAATCTCCAATCGCATGAATCCAAACGAGCGCTCCGGTGTCGCCGGGCGCTGTGCGATCCACGCCGCAACCAACGCCAGGCCGAGCGCCGCGACGTCGGCCAGCATATGAGCCGCGTCGGCAAGCAGCGCCAGTGAGCCGGCGAGCCAGCCACCGACCAGCTCGACCACCATCACGACCGCGGTGATCGCCAGCGCCAGCGTCAAGCGCCGTCGAGTCTCGACGTTGATGGGCGCGCGATAGGTACAGTGGGCTTCAGCGGGCAGCACGGATGTGTCCTCGGCGCAAATCTAATACTATTAGGCCGTGAACGTCCTGGGCCTGCGCCTCATCGCGATCGTGGTGCTGGTCGCGGCCAACGCCTTCTTCGTCGCGGCGGAATTCGCGCTCGTGGCGTCCCGCCGCACGCGGCTCGAGGCGATGATCCGGCGCGGCGACCGCAAAGCGCGGACGGTGCGCAAGGCGATCGGCAATCTGTACAGCCTGCTGTCGGCGACACAGCTCGGCATCACCCTCACGTCCATCCTGCTCGGCTACGTCGCCGAGGATACCGTCGCCCATCTGTTTCGCGACTGGTTCGCGACGCTGCCGCGCGGCCTCGATTTTCTGACACGCGGCGGTATCGCCTCCGTCGTGGCCGTGGCCAGTATCTCATTCCTGCACGTCGTATTCGGCGAGCTGGTGCCCAAGACGTGGGCGATCACCTATCCCGAAGCCACGAGTCGCTGGGTGGCGGCGCCGCTCGTCGCCTTCTCATGGATCACCCGGCCATTCAACCTGCTGTTGAACTGGAGCGCGCGTGTCGTGCTGCGCTTGCTCGGCATCAGGAGCTCGAATCCGGAGCTCGACCGGGTGCATTCCCCCGAAGAGATCCGCATGCTGGTCGAGCAGAGCCGCAAGACGGGCGGCCTGGGCGCCGGCGACGCGCGGCTGCTCGAAGGCGTCTTCGAGTTCAGCGAAAAGAACGCGCGCGAGGTGATGACCCCGCGCACCGACATCGTCGCGCTCCCGGCCGAGGCGTCGCTCGCCGAGGCGGCCGACCGCGTGGCGGCGGCCGGCCGGTCCCGCTATCCCGTGACCGGAGAATCGCTCGACGACGTCGTGGGCATCGTGCACGCCAAGGACATCCTGCGCGGCCTGCTCGCGGGATCGGAAGCGCCGGTGCAGGACATCGCCCGGCCGGCGTTCTTCGTACCGGGCACGCGTGAAGTGGAAGACGTCCTGGCCGACATGAAGCACCAGAAGGTCCACCTCGCGATCGTCCTGGACGAATTCGGCGGCACGGCCGGCCTCGTCACGATGGAGGATCTGCTGGAGGAGATCGTCGGGCCGATCTATGACGAGTACGATCAGACGCCCACCGCGACGCCCGGATCGGTCGCCGACGGCCCAGGCACCAGCGCGGTGCCGATTCTGGCGGGGAGCACGGAGATCGCCGACGTGAACCGCGTGCTCAAGCTTCACCTCGACGATGCCGACTTCACGACGATCGGTGGGCTGCTCTTCGGGCGGCTCGGCCGCCTGCCGAAGGTCGGCGACCGCGTGAACCTCCAGGGAGCAACGTTCGAGATTCTGGAAATGGATGGCCGCCGCGTGGGTCGCGTGCGCGTCTGGCCGGCGACCGCGCACGTGCCGGAGCCGTCGACCTAGTCGCCTGGGCGGGGGGCGGGGGCGCTCGCGAGCTGGACCGCCAGCTCGAGTGAGGCCCGCATCGATCCCGCGTCGGCGATTCCCTTGCCCGCGATGTCGAACGCGGTGCCGTGGTCGGGCGAAGTTCTGATGAACGGCAATCCCAGCGTGACGTTCACGCCCGTTCCAAATCCCGAGACTTTCACCGCGGTCATGCCGACATCGTGATAGGGCGCGAGCACGGCGTCGAATTCGCCGCGCAGCGCGCGCACGAACACGGTGTCGGCCGGCAGCGGGCCGGCGGCGCTGAGTGCCGTGGCCGCCGGTCGCAGCACGCGCTCGTCCTCGTCGCCGAACAAGCCGCCTTCGCCGGCATGGGGGTTCAGCGCGCACAAGGCGAGCCGCGGCATCTCGACGCCCCACCAGCGCCGCAGCGCGTCGACCGCGATACGGCCCGCCTGGACCACGCGCTCCGTGGTGATCGTGGCGATCGCATCGCGCAACGCGAGGTGCGTCGTCACGAGCACCACGCGGAGCCGGCCCGTCGCCAGCATCATCGCCACCGGCACGTCACCCGCGAGATGCGCCAGGAATTCCGTGACTCCGGGAAAACGATAGCCGGCGGTGTGCAGCGCGAGTTTGTGAACGGGGCCGGTGACGATGGCGTCGACCTCACCGGCGAGCGCGAGCCGGGCGGCGGCCTCGATGCCCTGCGCGGCCGCCCGCCCCGCCTCGAGCTCGGTCGGCGCGCCGCCTCCATCCTCCCAACCGCCGACAATCCGCACATCCGCCTCGAGCGGCTGGCGCAGTGCTTTGCGCACCACCTCCGGACCAATACCTCGCGGGTCGCCGACGGCCACCGCCAGGCGTGGCCGGGAAGGAGCCACGGCTAGAGCCTTATGTCGACGTAGGTCTGGCGCCGCAGTTGGTCGACGTAATGCTTGATGGCGAGCTGATCGCCGAGCGACTGGCGAATCCGCAACTTGACGTCATCGAACCCCAGCTCGCCCGCGTCGTGCCGGGCCGTGACCTCGAGGACCACGAATTTGGTGCGCGGCGCTTCGCCCAACGTGATCACCGGCTTCAATCCCATCGTCCTCCCGCCCGAGAGGACTTTCTGATACTCGGGCGGGAGGTCCGTCAGGGGAGCGTCTTCGGCCAGCTTCGGCTCCTGCGGATCGGCATAGAGCTTGGCGAGCGAGTCGAACGAGGCATGAGCAGTTCCGCCGCTCGCCAGGCGGTCGTGCAGCGAGTCCGCCAGGTGCCGCCCGATTGCGATCTGGCCGGCGCTGACGTCCGGCGTGATCAGCACGTGGCGGGCCAGGATTTCCGCCGGCTGGGTGCGCTCGACCTTGATGATGTGAAAGCCGAAAGACGTCTCGACGGGGCCTGAGATTTCTCCCGGGCGGAGTCGGAACGCGACCTCCTCGAATTCCTTCACCATCACGCCGCGCCGGAACCAGCCGAGCTCGCCCCCTTGCGCCGCCGAGGCGCTGTCGGCGGAAAACCGCTTCGCCGCGGTGGCGAAATCCGCGCCTTTACGCAGCTCGACGACGAGTGACTCCGCCCGTTCGAGCGCGCGGCGCCGGGCGGCGGAGTCTGGAACCGGCCGGACGATGATCTGGCGAAACGACACCGTGGCGGGGCGCTGCGGCTGCTGGGCCCGGTTTTGCTCCCAGAACTCCCGCATCTGCGCCTCCGTTGGCGGGATCGGCCGCAGCTTCCCTTTCTGGCGCTGCGCCTCGATCAGACGCTGGGCGTACAGCTGCCGGCGTTGCTCGTCGGCCAGCCAGCGGCGCCACTCTTCGACCGACCCGAACCGCGCCTGGCGGATCTGATCCCGAAAGTCGCTTTCGGATGCGAACTGCTTGCGGACGTTCTGGTAGGTCTGCTCGACCTGATCGAGGACCTCCTGGTCCGTCACCTTGATCGACGTGTCACGCTGCGCCTGCTGCACCAGGATCTCGAGCTCGATCAGGCGGTCGAGAATCTGCCGGCGCATCGCCATCCGCCCCGCCGAGTCCGCCGGGAGCGTCTGGCCTTGCGCCTGCGCCTGGACCATTTCCTCGTCGATCTGCGACGCGAGAATCGGCCGCGTCCCGACGACGGCGACGATGCGGTCGAGGGTCTGCGCGGCCGCCGCTCCTGCGACCACGCAGGCAGCAAGGAGAGAAACCAGCAGCCTCATCGCAGCGTCCGCCGCGGCGTGGTGTCGATCGGCGCGGGGCCCGGTGCGGGATTCATGCGCGGCTGTCCGGTCGCCTGGAGCGAGTCGCCGCGGATCTCCTGGGCGCGCTCGACGGCGCGCCGGACGCCAGCTTCATCGACTTTCCAGCTCGCCTGTGCGCGCAACATCTCGGCCAGGAACGGCGGCAGCGGGAAGAAGCGCGCCCGGCCATGCAGCACGCGGTCCAGATAGTCGTTCACGCGCCCCATGGCGAAGTTGACGCGATCCTGCGGCGTCTGGCCGGCCGAGTCGCGCAGCACCTCGGGCGTCAAATTGACGATCGAGCCGAGCAGGGTGATCGCGGAATCGTGCTCCGCGCGGACCTGCTTCACGTCTTCGGGGGTCAGCGTAACGCGCGCGGAGTCCGCCTGTTCGAGCAGCAGCTCGCGCTGCGCAATCGCCCTGAGGAATTGATTGATCTGCTCGTCGTTCGCCTGTGGTAACGCCTGCATGATCTGCGGATCCAGCGCGGCGAGCCAGCGCACCAGGTTGCGTACCCGCAGCGAGCCGCCGCGATAATCGACCAGCACGCGGTTGCTGGATCGCGAGGCCTCCAGGTCCTGCACGGCGACACGCACATAGGACGGCGCGCGGCTGACCGTCGCGATGTGGCGCTTGATGGAGAGACTGTCGAGATAGAGCGAATCGCCGTGCATCATCGCCCGATCCTCGACGCCGGATGCGAATGCCGCGCGAACCTCACCGAGCGGCGGGCGGCGGATGATGTGGTACCCGAACGGGCTCTTGACGACGGCGCTCACCGCGCCCGGTTCGAGCTGCCACGCTGCGTCCTCGAAGGCCTGGACGAATTGTCCGCGTTGCGACAGGCCGAGCGAGCCGCCCTGGACCTTCGAGCCGGGGTCGTCGGAGTAGCGCGTGGCCAGCTGGGCAAAGTGGGGACCGGCGCCGCGTGCCTGCGCCAGCAGTTGCTCGGCTTGCCGGCGCTTCTGGGCATCGACGTTCGGCGCGGAATTCGGCGGCACCTGAAACAGAATGTGCTGGAAGATCCGCAGCCGCCCGTCCTGGTACGCCGAATCCACCTGTTGCGGCGTGAGATTGCCGCGCGCGACGAGCTTGTCGTGGAAGCGTTCCCACTTGAGCTGCGCGACGACCGGCCACATCGCGGCCATGGCAGTCGCCGAATCGCGCAGGTCCTTGCCGGCCGCGAGCGCTTGCGCGAACAGCGCGTAATCCACCCAGACGTGCGACAACCGGTTGAGCGCCATCGGCTCGATCGGCACCTGCTTGCTGCCGCCGGCCCACCCGGCGACACGCTCCACCGTCAACGTCTGGTCGTTGGCGCGGGCGACGACATCCGCGCGCGGCGAGAACGCGTCCCGCACGGCGTCGCACCCCATCACGGCCGACCCCGTCAGCGCCAGCAACACCAGACTCGCACGTCGCATTCCATTTCCTCTTTCTGTGTTAACGGTGATGGTCCCGCAGAACGGCCGTGAGCGCCCGGACCAGGCCGGGGCCGATCGACTCTCCGCCGAGCCGGCGGAGCCTGAGGGAGAGCGGCACCGCGCGCCGCACATCCGCTTCGAACTGCACGGCTTCGAGCGCCACCTGCAACCCTGCGAGCCGCGGGGCCGCGTCACGCCGGAACGTCAACCGCGCTTCGTCGCCCTTGATCAGCACTGTCTCCAACCCCGCCCGGGCCCCTAAGGCGCGCAACTCGGCGACGAGCAGCAGGCGGGCAGCGTCCGCCGGCAACGGCCCAAACCGGTCGCGCAACTCGTCACGGACGGCTTCAATCTCACCTGGTTGTTCGGCCCGCGCCAGCCGCCGGTAGAGATCGAGCTTCGCATCGTCATCGGTCACATAGGAGTCCGGCAGATGCGCCGGCGCGTCGAGCGTGACGTCGGGCGGCGCCCAGTCGTCCCCCTTCCCGCGTCCCGCGTCCCCGGTGTTCAGCCCGCGCACCGTTTCTTCGAGCCACCGCAGGTACATCTCGAAGCCGACCGCCTGCACGTGTCCCGACTGCTCGCCGCCCAGGAGATTCCCGGCACCCCGCAGCTCCAGGTCGCGCAGCGCGATGCGATAGCCTGATCCCAGATCAGTATGATGCTCGAGCACCTGCAAACGTTCCTCGGCCTCCGCATCTACCTGATCGGGCACGAGCAGGTAACAGAACGCGCGGCGGTGGCTGCGCCCCACGCGGCCGCGCAACTGGTAGAGCTGGGCAAGACCCAGACGATCGGCGCGATCCACGATCATCGTGTTGGCGTTCGGCACGTCGAGACCGGATTCGACGATCATCGTCGACACGAGGATGTCCACCTCCCCACGGACGAACCGGCCCATGACGGCCTCGAGATCGCTCTCGCGCATTTGCCCATGCGCGACCGCCACGCGGGCGCGCGGTGCGAGTGCCTGCACGCGCGCGGCAATCGTGTCGATCGTCTCGATGCGGTTGTGCACGAAGTACACCTGGCCGCCGCGATCGAGCTCGCGCGCCATCGCTTCCTCGAGGAGCGCATCGTCCCACGGCTCCACGAACGTGAGGACCGGGGAACGGTCCTTCGGAGCGGTCTCGAGCAGCGCCAGATCGCGCAAGCCGGCGAGCGAGAGATGCAAGGTGCGCGGGATCGGTGTCGCCGTCAGTGTCAGCACGTCAATGCTGAGCTTGAGCGCTTTCAGACGCTCCTTATGCTTGACCCCGAAGCGGTGTTCCTCGTCGACGATGAGCAGACCGAGGTCCTTGAACGTGACGTCGGGCGACAGCAGCCGATGCGTGCCGATCACGATGTCCAACTCGCCGCCCGCGAGGCGCTGGACCAGCGGTGCCGTTTCCTTCACACTGCGGAACCGCGACAGCACCTCGATGCGCACGGGGTAATCGGCCAGCCGCTCGCGAAACGTACGGCCGTGCTGCTCGGCGAGAATCGTCGTCGGCACTAGCACCGCGACCTGCTTGCCCGCCTGCACGGCCTTGAACGCCGCGCGCACCGCCACCTCGGTTTTGCCGTAGCCGACGTCGCCCACGAGCAGGCGATCCATGGGGCGCGCGCGCTCCATGTCGCGTTTGACCTCATCGGAAGCGCGCCGCTGGTCCGGCGTGTCTTCATAAAGGAAGGCGGACTCGAGCTCGCGTTGCCAGGGCGTATCGGGAGGGAACGCAAACCCGTGGGCGAGCTGCCGGCGGGCGTACAGATCGAGCAGCTCAGCCGCCATCGCGCGGATCGCGGCGCGCGTCTTGTCGCGTTGGCGCTGCCAGGTCGTCGCGCCGAGCCTGTGCAGTCGCGGTGGCGGCGCATCACCGTCGCTGACGCTGCGATAGGGTTCGAGCTGATCGATGCGGTACAGCGGGACATTGAGCCGGTCCCCCCCTTCGTATTCCACCACTGCGACCTCGAGCGTCGCTCCGTCGGCGCCGACCGCGATTGTCTCCAATCCACGGTAGATGCCGATCCCGTGCTCCAGATGGACGACGTAGCCGCCGGGGGTGAGCGGCCTCGCCACCGCAGTCGAGACGGCACTGCGATACCGCCGCGGCCGGCGCAAGCGCCGTGCACGCCGGAAAATCTCGTGGTCGGTGAGGACACGCAGCGTCGGCATGCTGAACCCGCCGTCGAGCGCACCCACGGCCAGCGTCGCGCGATCGGCGCCGATCAACTCCTCGAGCCGCTCGAGTTGCCCTTCGTTGTCGCACAGGATGACGGTCGGGGGCGGCTCGCCGACGATCTGCCGCAGCCGCTTCAAGTCCCGGTCCACATGCTCGGGCGGCGTGAGCGGGAAGCGTTGCTCGGTCTCCGCATCCGAAACGGCGAGCCGCCCGAACGCCGCCATTCGAGCGCGCCACGTCGCCGGCTCGATCAACAGCTCCTCGCGCGACGGCGGCTCCTCGCCCATGCGACGGGCGACCTCGAGATGGTGCGCAGCGTCCGTCCACGCACGCTCGACTTCTCGCTCGACAGCCGAGTCTTGATCTACGACGACGATCGTGTCCGTCGGGAGGAGGTCCAACAGGTTCTTTAACAGTGGCGCGGCATGCGGTGCCCCTATCCGCAATTCGTCCTGTGCCGATTCCGCGCGTACCGGCAGGACGGTCAGTCGCTCCAGCGCGTCACCGGAGCGCTGCGTGTCGAGATCGAAGCTGCGTGCGGAGACCACCTCGTCACCCCACCATTCGATGCGCGCCGGCGCCGCCATCCCGAATCCGTAGACATCGAGAATCCCGCCGCGGACGCTGTACTGGGCGACTTCGGTCACCGTCGGCACCCGCTCGTAGCCCATGGCATCGAGCCGCTGCGCGGTCTCCGTAAGGCTCCGTTCCTCTTTATTGACGGCGATGACGAGGCGCGCTTGCTCCAGCGCGACGGGAACCGCCGTCCGTTCCGCGCTGCCGCGCGCCGTCGTGATCAGGATGCGCACCGCCCCACGCAGCAGCGCTTCGAGAGTCTCGATGCGCTCCCCCGCGAGCTCGTAATGCGGCTCCTCGGCGCCGAGCGACTCGCGCTGCGGGTAGAGCGCGGTGGCGTCACCGGGGAGGAGCATCTGAAGGTCCGCGAGCCAGCGCTCCGCGTCTGCGGGAGTGGGAGCAACGACCGTGAAGACGCGCTGCGCCAGACGGCGGGAGAGCGCGGCAACCAGCGCCGCGGGACTCGAACCGGGAAGGCCACCCACCCCCACGCGCTTGCCGGGCAGCGGCAGGCGTTCGATGAGAGAGCGCGTCGCGGGAAGGTCTTGAAACCTGTCGAGCAGAAAGTCGAGGGGCATCAGCGGGTGCGGGTGGCGACTCCCAGCTCGGCAGCGGCGAGCAACAACGCCAAGACGAGGAGTATCCAGCTGGCATCCAGCCGGCGGGCGCCGGAAAAACGCTCGGCGGCGAGGCGGTCGATGCTTAGGATTGCGACGCGGTCCGCTCCGCCCAATGCCGCGATGGCGCGCGACGTGGTGGCAGGCGTCAGATCGGACTCGCGCGCGTCGGGACCGAACGCCGTGGCGCCGATCGTGTCGGTCCCCCGGGTCTGAAACTCCACGCGCGGCGCCCCTTCATGCGCTGCGACTTGCGTCTCGCCGACCACGATCCGGTTCACGAGCGCGTCCACAAACGGCACGAACCCCGGAGCGGCGGGCAGCGCCGTCCATGCAGTGTCGAGCCGGCTGCCGAGCAGCACCACGCTGCCGGAGCGTACCAGCCACGGCTCGCCATTCACGGTGGCCAGCACGTCCTCCGAGCCTCCCTCGAGCCGGTAGCGACGCGCGACCGCTGCGCCATCGATGAACGCGAGCTCCGGCGACGCCATCACGCCGGGAGTCCCGAGCTGGTTCCAGCGCCAGGGCACGCCCCGCGCTGCGAGCGCGCGATTTGCCTGGCCGATCAGCGCCGGATCGGCCGGTGGCTGGATGATGGCGCGATTTCCACTCGGCCCGTCTGCCCCGCTGATCACGACATCGCGGCCGTCGCTGACGCGCCGCCCGTCCCGCAGCACGTCGAGGGCCGCTGAGACGAACGCTCCTGCTCCCGCGGTCGCCATGACTCGCGCCGGTGGAGAAACGCGCCACGCGAATGGGCGACGATCATCCGCCCGCAGCTCGTCTGGCTCGAGCGCCGCCTCGCCCACCCACCAACCTGGCGCGAGCGATTGCGCCGGCAGCGAGACAGTCACCGTCGCCCGCGACGCCCCACCTCCCCCTCCCGTACCGGCGCGGTCGCTCCCGGGCGTCGCCAGCCCGCGCGCCGTGATCTCTCCGCCCCGACGTCCCCCGCCCCCTCCGACACGGATCGTCACGGGCACTGGCTGTGGCCTGGAACCGTCACCAGGCGTCGAGCCGCTGAGCTCGATGACGGCGGCACCCTCGGATACGGTGACCGCCGCGATGCCGCGATTCGCGACGGCACGTCCCGGCGCGAGAGCAAGCACGCGCACTCCGCGTGGCACGTCCGCTCGTCCGGACGCGACCGCCGTCGCCTGCATATCGCTCAGCAGGTGCACTTCCCGCCCGGGCGATGGCTGGGCGTTCACGAGACGCGCCGCTCGTTCGACCGCCTGCACCAGATCCAGCCGCTGCCAACCGGCGCGTGTGCTGTCGATCGTGGCGAGCAGCGCTTCACGTGTGCCGCGGCGCAGCACACCATCACACAACATCAGCCACACCCGATCGGCCGACGTCGTGTGGCGCAGGGAGGATTGCGCCGCCGCGCGCAGTCGGTCGAGCATGACACCGCCGTCCACCACGGCGCTCGACGATGGCGAGTTGTCGAGAATGACGACGACGGCCGTCGGCTCGTGCGCTCCTCCGCTCACGCCAGCTTTTCGCAGACTTACCAGGGGCCGGGCGGCGCCGAACACGATCGCCACGATCAAGGCCGTGCGAAGAATGAGCAGGAGGAGGTGACGCAACTTCAGCCGCCGCGCGCTTTCCCGTTCGGCGGCGCTCAGGTAGCGCACGGCGGGGAAGTCGAGCTCCGGCGGAATACGGCGTTGCAGCAGGTGGAGCAATGCGGGGATCGCGGCGGCGGTTAGTCCCAGCAATGCCAGCGGATGGATGAAACTCACGTCAGGAGACGCAACGCCATGCCGAAGGGCATGTCGGTTTGCACATGATGGTATGCGATGCCGTGTCGCCGACAGGCCTTTCGCCAGGCCGCGATCTCCCGGCGTACGGTGTCGGCATACGCGCGTGCCAGCTCACGCGGACGCACCACCACGCTTACGGTCGATTCGGGATCGCGGAAGCGTACTTCCGGCGGACCCGTGAGCTGGACTTCGGCCGGGTCCATGAGGTGGAAGACGATGACCTGATGGCCGCGATGTCGCAGATAGCGCAGCCCCGCGAGCGCGAGGTCGCGATCGAACAACAAATCGGAGATCAGCACGACCATGCCGCGGCGAGTGAGCAACGCCGTGAGCCGCTGCAACGCGGCGTGAGCGGCCGTCCCCTGCCCGTCCGGCGTGTCGAGCAAGCCGCGCACGATGCGCGTCCACTGGCCGGCTTTGACGCGGGCGGGAATCACTTGCCGCACCTGTTCGTCGAATGTGACCAGCCCGGTCGCGTCACGCTGGCGCAGCAGAATGAGTGCCAACGCCGCCGCCAGGCGGTCGGCGTACGCGCGCTTCGTAAGCCGCTCCGGCGTCCCGTGCCAGGCCATCGAGCGACTTGCATCGACGAGAATCATGGAGCGGAGATTCGTTTCCTCTTCGAATTGCTTGACGAACAGCCGATCGGACCGGCCCAGAATGCGCCAGTCGAGATAGCGCAGCTCATCGCCTGGCTGGTAGGCACGGTGCTCGGTGAATTCCACCGAGAAGCCCCGGAACGGCGACCGATGGACGCCCGCCAGGAAACCTTCGACGACACCCTCGGCGACGATCTCGATACCCCCCAGACGCGCCACTTCGGCGGGGTCGAGCAGATCTAGACGCTGAGCCAAGAAATGTCCTTGCCAAGGGACAGCCAGGATGGAGCTCGGCACTGCCAAGTCATTATAACAATATAATTTAGGTGGTTTCGGCCGCTGGCACAGTCTCTGCCTTAAGCCGGGCGGGAGGCACCATGTTCGCACATCTAGCGCTGCTCAGCCTGGCGTTCGCGCCCACAGCCACGGCCCGGAATCCGGGTCTGTACCGCCCGCGTGTCGAGCTGTGGACCAACCGCGGCGATGCGGCCGTTTATACCCGCGGTGAGCGGGTCCGGCTGTATTTCCGTCTCGATCAGGACGCCTATGTCACGATCTTCCGTGTGGATACGGATGGTCGTGTCCGCGTGTTGTTCCCGCGCGAACCGTGGGAAGACAACTTCGCTCGCGGCGGCCGGGACTTCGAGGTGGATGGCAACGAGCTCTCCCGGGAAGCGTTCACGATCGACGACTATCCCGGCGTCGGCTATTTGTTTGCGGTCGCGTCGGCCGATGCCTTCGTGTACGATGGCATTGAGAGCAGCGATCACTGGGATTATCGCGTCATCGCCGACGGCCGCGTGCGCGGCGATCCGTATGTCGCGATGACCGACCTGGCGCAGCGGATCGTACCGGAAGGGTACGTCGACTGGGACTACGATGTCATCTCTTACAATGTCGGCCAGCACTACGACTATCCGCGTTTCCTGTGCTATGACTGCCACACGTATGTGAGCTATCCCTATTGGGATCCGTACTTCGATTCGTGCGTGCGTTTCCGCATGTTCGTCTACGACGATCCTTGGTTCTATCCGTATCGCTACTACGGCGGCAGCCGTGTCGTGTTCGTGAGGCCCTATCGTCCACAGCCCCGTTTCATCTTCAAGGATTGGGGGACCGCTCGACCCAGCCGCGAAGAGTTCGTCACGCGTGAGCGGGAGCGGCCGGTCAACGACAACACCCGGCGCGGCGTCACCGGCCGTGATGTCGGTGGCATCGGCAGCATTCCGCCTCCAGGCATCCGCGACCGCCACGAGCGGCCCGGCGATGACCGGAACAACGGCGGGAACAACGGTGGCAATAACGGCGGCAACAACGGTGGCAACAACGGTGGTAACAACGGCAACGACGACCGCGGGCGCGGCCGCCGTGAGCACCCGGATCGTCCCGATAGGCCGGATCGCCCGGATCGGCCGGATCGGCCGGACCGTCCCGACAATCCGAACAACCCGAATCGGCCGGAGCGTCGCGACCGTCCCGATCGCCCTGGTCGGCCCGATCACGCGGACGACAGCAGGGTAACCGACCGGCCGATGGTCCTGCCGCGGCACGAGGAGCCTCGGCAAGTTGAGCCACGACAAGTCGAGCCACGACGTGAGGATTCCCGTCGCGTCGAGCCTCACGATGAGCCGCGGCGCGTCGAGCCTCATGAGCCTCGCAATGAGCCGCGCAACGAGCCGCGCAACGAGCCACGGCGGGTGTCGCCTCCTCCACCGCCGCCGCCGCCACCGCCTCCGCCGGCGCGCAACGAGCCGGAGGTGCGGCGCCGCAAGCCGTAGACGTTCGGACTGAAACCTGACGCGCCCGATCGTAGTCTCCTATGTTGCGCGTAGGACACAGACGAGACGATTCGTGCTCAAGTTGACTACGCGACGACGATAGGGCGCAATGGCGCTAGGATCGCGTCGGGTTGGCTCGAATGGGGGGGCTCCTCTAGGGAGAGAGGATGCCCCCCCTTTTTCGTGCCCCTTTCAGGACGAAACCGTTGTCCGGCTGCTTCCTTCTTATCCCCTGCCCGTATCCCTCTCTGCCGTGGATGATGCTCTCACCCGCCGCCAGCAGCAGACAGCGCACGGCTGTACCCGCCTAAGAAAAGCGGTGATCCTCGCACGCGCACGGAGCGCGAGGCTTCCGCCAGGCGATTTTCCCAGCGATAGCGTAGTCTCGCACGATCGGGCGCGTTAGGTTTCCCTTCCCTTTCTTCTTGTCGAGGCTCTCTTGGTCGCGCTGTTGCTGCTGTGGACTCTTCAGTCACCCGTTTCAGCTCAGCGGGCTGCCCAAACGATTTCTCCCGAGGACATCCGTCGGCGCATCGGCATCATCGCGGACGATTCCATGCGGGGTCGCGATACACCCAGCCCCGAGCTCGATAAGGTCGCGACGTACATCGGGCGCGAATACCGCCGTCTGGGGTTGAAGCCGGGGGGCGATAACAGCACGTTCATCCAGCGCTATTCACTCGACAAGGTGCAAATCGTCGCCGAGAGCTCCGTGGCGTTCGTGCACGGCGGGGCTGGTGGCACACTCAAGTACGGCACCGACTTCGTCTTTGCCGACAACATGTTCGAGAGCGGAGATTACGCCGGCGAGCTCGTACTCGTCTCGGGCCCGCTCACCGGTGCCACGGCCGACACGGCGGCGTTCGCGGGAAAGATGTTGGTCATCGCATCACCGCGGCTCCGCGGTGCCGACCGCCAGCGCGTGTTCTCCTGGAAACCGGCCGGCGTCGTGCTGCTCACCACCGCGCCAGACTCCATTTGGTCACAAATCGTCAGTCGCAATAGTCGGCCGCAGCTGCGCGACCCCAGCCGGCAGACCGGTTCCCCCGTTGTCCTGGGCACTCGGGCGGCGTCGCTCCAACCTGTGGCCGCGCAACTCGGCGCTGACCTGGCGGCGGCGCAGTCGGCGACGGCATTCGAGGTCAAACCGTTGGGTGGGGCGCAGCTCCACGTGCATGCGCGCATCGAACCGGTGGAGCGCAACTCCGCGCCCAACGTCGTCGCCATCCTCGAGGGCAGTGATCCCACCCTCAAGAACGAATACGTCGTGTTCAGCGCCCACATGGACCACGTGGGCGTTGCGGGACCGCGTGGCAGCGGTGGCTGCCGGGCCCAGGGCGCCGACTCGATCTGCAATGGGGCCGATGACGATGGATCGGGAACGGTGGCAGTGGTTGAAATCGCAGAAGCACTCGCCGGCCTGCACCCGCGGCCCAAACGGTCGATCATCTTCCTGAACGTGAGCGGCGAGGAGAAAGGCCTGTGGGGCAGCGCGTATTTCGCCGATCATCCCGCCGTGCCGATCAACAACATCGTGGCGGATCTGAACATCGACATGATCGGCCGCAACTGGAAGGACACCATCGTCGCGATCGGCAAGGAGCACTCCGACCTCGGCGCGACGCTGAATCGCGTCGCGGCGGCGCACCCTGAGCTGAACATGCGCCCGATCGACGACATCTGGCCGGAGGAAAACTTCTACTTCCGCTCCGACCACTTCAACTTCGCCCGCAAGGGCGTGCCGATTCTGTTCTTCTTCAACGGCACGCATCCCGATTACCACCGGCCCGGCGACTCGCCGGACAAGATCGACGCGGAGAAGGAGTCGCGCGTCGCGCGGCTGATCTTCTACCTCGGGCTCGACGTCGCGAACGGCGCCGAGCGGCCGAAATGGAATCCCGACAGCTACAAGCGCATCGTCAGCGCTAACTAGCGGCCGGCCTCACCGCTCAAGGATCACCACGACCACCGACCCCGGGATGACCGGCGGTCGGGGGCGTGGGCGGAACCGTCGCTACGACGTGGAAACTGTCGGGCGACGGAATCGCGATCGAGATCGATCACGGCGACGTGAGTGCCGCGCGAGACGTAGAGACGGTGCGCGACCGTGTCCACCGTCAAATAGTCCCAGCCCCCCTCACCGGCGAGCGGGATGCGGCCGGCGACATGGTATGACGGGGGGGGCTGTTGGGATCGGGCGAACGCGGGAAGCGCCAGCAGGGCGACGAGGGCAAGTTCGAGTGAGCGGGTCATGGCGCCTCCGAAGGGGTCGTTAATCCTCACCTACGCACCCCGCCTCTGGCGCGTTCGTCACGGGGCGGCGATCCTCATTTCGTGCGGGTGTTGATCGTAGAAGACGATCCCGAGCTTGCCGGCCTGCTGCGCGACGGCCTGCGTGAGCACCGCATCGATCCGACCCTGGCGGCCAGCTTCGCCGATGGCCGCGAACGGGCGCTCGCCGGCGACTACGACGTGCTCATCCTCGACGTGCGCCTCCCCGGCGGCAACGGTTTCGACCTGTGCGTCGAGCTGCGCCGCCGCAAGGTGACGACACCCGTGTTGATGCTGACCGCGCTGGACGCGGTGGACGACCGGGTGCGTGGCCTCGCCGTCGGCGCGGACGACTACCTCACCAAGCCGTTCGCGTTCCGTGAGCTCGTCGCCAGGCTACAGGCGCTCGCGCGACGGCGCGCGCGCGCGCTGACTCCCGCGGTGTCCCGCGTCGCGGATCTGGAAGTCGATCTCTCCTCCCGGGAAGTGCGACGCGGCGGCCGGGAGATCGCATTGACGGCGAAGGAATTCGCGCTGCTGGAGCTGTTCATGCGCCATCCGGGCCAGGTGCTCGATCGCACCACCATCACCACGCACGTGTGGGATCAGAACCACGACCCGTGGGCCAACGTCCTCGAAGTGCTGGTGCGGCGGTTGCGCGGCAAGATCGACGACGGGTACGAGCCCAAGCTGATCCGGACGATGCGCGGCGCCGGCTACCGGTTCGGCCCGTGACTCCTTCGCTGGCACAACTGCGCGTTCGCATCACGCTGTGGTACGCGGGCACCTTCGCACTCATCCTGCTGCTGCTTGGTGCGGGTCTGTTTTTCTCGATCCGCCACCAGGTCTCGCGACGCTTGGATGCCTCGCTGGTCGACGCGACGGCCGCGGTGATGCGCGCGACCCGTGACCTCGAGGCGGAGCGCGCCGCCGGCATCGCGGCCGACGCGGTGGAGGAGCTGCACATACCCGACCGTAGCCTCTACTTGTTCGATCTCCGCGGCCAGCCGATTACCGCGCCGGACTCTGATGAGTGGGTGCGGGTCGCCGCCCGCGAGGCCGCGAGTACGGGACGTGTCGACCTGCAGCGGCGCGCGCCCGGCGAGGGCGATCGCGAGATCCGGCTGCATGCGGAGCGGTTCACCACGCCGTCCGGCACGGGCTACGTCGCTGCAGCGACCGTCGAGCGGCCGGGGATCGGCGAGCAGTATGCGTCGGTGATCGGCACGTTCGCCGTCGCGGCGCTCGCCGCCCTGGTGCTCGTCGCGGCGGGCGGTTTCGTGCTCGCGCGCAAGTCCACGATTCCGGTCGAGCGCTCGATGGAGCAAACGCGCCGGTTCATGGCCGACGCCGCGCACGAGCTGCGCACGCCCGTCGCGGTGCTGCGCGCCCGGGCCGAGGTCGCGCTGGCCCACGCGCGCGATCCCGCGCGCGACGACGCGACGCTCCGGGCGATCGAGGGGGAATCCGACCGGCTCGGCGTCATCGTGGGCGATCTGCTCACATTGGCGCGCGCGGACGCCGGTGAGCGGGCCGTCGCGCGCGAGCCGCTCTATCTGGACGACATCGCGGCGGATGCGCTCGAAGCCGCGCGGGCGCTGGCGCAACGCAAGGGCGTGGTGCTGGAAGTCGGCTCGTTCGAGGAGGCGCGCATTACGGGCGACCCCGCCCTCGTGCGGCGTCTGCTGATCATCGTGCTCGACAACGCAATCAAGTACACCCCGAAGGACGGGCGCGTTCGTCTCGACGTCACGGCGGCGGACGGCCTGCGCACGGTGGTCGTGACGGACACCGGCATCGGAATCCCGGCGGATCAGCTGCCACGCATTTTCGAGCGCTTCTACCGCGGTGATCAGGCCCGGCACGCTGCCGAGGGCGCGGGGTTGGGACTCGCTATCGCAAAGTGGATCAGCGAGTTGCACGGCGCCCGCCTCGCCTTCTCAGCGCTGCCGCAGGGCACGCGCGTCGCCATCGAATTTCCCGCAGGAGTGTAAGGCTGCTGTAAGGTTACGGCGGATAGTTTCGGGCACATCATGCGGCTCGCACGACTTCTCTGCTTCATTCTGCTTCCAGTTCCACTTTGGGCTCAGCAATCGGTGACGCGCGCCGATGCCGTCGCCGCGGCGCTGCTGCGCGGCGCCCGCGTGGCGTTGGGCCGGGCCGACACCACCGCGGCATTGGGTGCCGCGCGGGCTGCCCGGGCGTTTCCCAATCCGACCGTGTCGGGGAGCTATTCGAAGGACACGCCGAACTATCACGCGCTCGGCGAGCTGCCCCTCGACTTGCCCTGGCTGCGCTCGCCACGGATCGGCGCCGCGGAAGCGGCGCGCGACGCGGCACGCTATCGCTTCGCGTTCGAGCGCGCCGCGATCCGGTTCGACGTCGACACGTCGTACACCCGCGGGCTTGCCGCCGCGCTGCATGCCCGCCTGTCCCGGCGCACGGCGCTCGATGCCGACAGCCTGCTGCGGATTGCCGAGCTGCGCCGGGAGGTCGGCGACGTGAGCGAGCTCGACGTCCGGCTGGCGGCGGTGAATGCCGGTCAGCTGGCGAACGTCGCCGCGGACGACTCGCTCGCCGCCCTGGCAGCGCTCGTGTCGCTGCAACTCCAGATGGGCCTCACCGGCGGCGAGGCGACGATCGTATTAGTGGATTCGCTGCGCGTACCGGCCGACAGTGCGGTGCCGGAGAGCCCAGTGCTGCTGCCCGTCGCCGCCGCCGAGGCTTCGCTACGCTCGGCGGAGCGGTCGCTGGCGTTCGCGCGCCGCAGCCGCTTTGCGCCGAATTTCCAGTTCGGCTTCGACACGGGCGACCCGGCGAGCACGACACCACATCAGCTGCTGCCCGTCGTCGGCTTCTCGCTGCCTTTCCCGCTGTTCAACTTCGGCCGCGGCGACGTGCTGCGTGCGGCCGCGGAGCGGGACCGGGCGCTCGCCGAGCTCGACCTCACGCGCCGGGAAACGGGGGCTGCCGTCGCGCGCGCGCGCCGCGAGCTGGTGGCCGCTCGCGACCGGCTGCGGCGTACGGCAGGGCTGGTCGAAAGCGCCAATCGCGTCGCGGTCATGTCATTGCAAGCATACAGCGAGGGAGCCGTCCCATTGGCGAGCGTACTCGAGGCACAACGCAACGCGCGTGAGATCCTGGCGCGCTATATCGACGACCTCGCCGGCGCGGATGCAGCAGTCCGTGCCTTGAAATTGCTCACCGCGCCTGCGGACGAGCCGTGATCGGCCGCGCATGGGTGAGCATCGCGCTGACGGGAATCGGCGCCGCGTGCGGAGGGGGAACCTCGGGTAACGGACAGAACGTCTCCCGCGAACCGGGAGTGCTCGGCGTCTCCACCGCCGTGGCGACGGTCCAACCGTTCCCGCACGTGCTCAGCGCGATCGGGATCGTGACGCCCCGCCCCGACCGTTATGCCGTACTCGCGCCACCGGGGCAGACGCGCGTGGCGCGGATCTTCGTGATCGCGGGGCAGCGTGTCGCCAAGGGCGATGCGTTGATCGAATTCGAGCGTGCGCCCTTCGACGCGGCCGCGCAGAGCGCCGCAGCCGCGCTTGCGAACGCAGAGCGCGCGTACGCGCGCGCGGTGCGGCTCGTTCAGGCGGGCGTGCTCGCGCAGAAGGACAGCGGGCAAGCGGCTGCCGATCTCGCGGCCGCGCAGGCGGCCGCCGTCACCGCGCGCCGCGCGCAACAACTCGCGACGCTCCGCGCTCCGCTCAGCGGCGTCGTCACCCGCATGAGCGCGGTGCTGGGCGCCTCCGTCGACGCGAACCAGCCGCTGGTTGACGTTGTCGACCCGCTGGCGTTGGACATCGTCTTCAACGTCTCCCCTGCCGAAGCCGGCCGGATTCAAAGCGGGGACACGGTGACCGTCACCAGCGGTGAAGGAGCCGGTGGTGAACTCCTGGGGCCGGGCGTCGTGATGAGCATTGGCGCGGCGGTGGACTCGGCTTCGCGCGCGGTTGCGGTGCGAGCCCGCTCGACGCAGCCCACGAGGGCGTTGCGGATCGGCGAATCGGTCTTCGGGCGCATCGTGACGGGCGTCAATCCCCGCGCCGTAGTGATCCCCGTGGAGGCGCTGGTCCCCGAAGGGGACGGCTATCGGGTCTTTGTCGTGGATTCGGCAGGCATCGCGCTCGCGCGCGCCGTCACGATCGGCGGGCGCACCGAGTCGCTCGTCGAGATCCTCTCGGGCGTTGCCGCGGGGGAGACGGTCGTGACGACAGGCGCGTATGGCGTGCAGGACAGTGCCCGGATCGGCGGCGCCCGGCGGTGAAGCTCTTCGACATCCTCAGCCGGCAGCAGCGGCTCGTGTATCTCCTCGTTGCCCTGCTCAGCGCCGCGGGCGTGTGGATGGCGCTGCGGCTCCCCTCCGCGATCTATCCCGAGCTGCGGTTCTCCCGCATTACCATCGTCGCCCAGGGCTCGACGCTGGGCGCGCGCCAGGTCGTGTTCAGCATCACGCGGCCGCTCGAGGAGGCGGTGAGCATCGTGCCCGGCGTCACGCGCGTCCGGTCGCACTCGATCCGCGGAGCGAGCGAGATCTCGATCACGTTCGCGCCCGGCACGAACATGGACCAAGCGCTACAGCTGGTGCGGGCGCGCGTGAACCAGGTGCAGAGCGCGTTGCCTTCCGGCCTGTCGATCGAAGTCGAACAGCTCACCCCGTCGTTGTTCCCGATCCTTTCCTACAACGTCGAGGGTGGAGAGCCTGCGACGCTGTACGATCTCGCGCGCTACGAAATCAAGCCGCTGATCTCGCGCGTGCCCGGTGTCGGGCGCGTGGACGTGCAGGGCTCCGATGTGCGGGAGCTCGAGGTGATCGCCGACCCCGCCCGGCTCGCCGCGCACGGCATGACGTACGCGGATCTTGCCGACGCGATCCGGCGCGCGATCACCGTACAGGCCGTCGGGCGTGTCGCGCAGGACTACCGGCAGTACCTGATCGTGACGGACCAGGAAGCTCATGCGCCCGCCGACATCGGGGCCGTGGTGGTGCGTGGGGGCTTGCGAGTCCAGGACGTCGCGACCGTGCAAGTGGGAACGGAGGATCACGTCCGCATCATCGCGGGCGACGGCAGGCCCGCGGCGCTGATCAACGTCACCCGGCAGATCGGCGGCAACACGCTCGCGCTCGCCGACAGCGTCGCGCGCATCATGACGGCTGTCGCCCCCACGCTGCCGCCGGGCGTGCACCTGAAGCCGGTCTACGATCAAGCCGAGCTCGTCCGTGAGGCGGTGCGATCGGTGCGGGACGCGATGCTGATCGGTGCCGCGCTCGCGGTCGTCGTGTTGCTTCTATTTCTGCGGCACGGCCGGATTACGGCCATCAGCGCCGCCTCCATCCCGTTGACGCTCGCGATCACCGTCTTCGTCATGCGCATGCTCGGTCAGACGTTCAATCTCATGACCCTCGGCGCGATGGCGATCGCGATCGGCCTCGTCATCGACGATGCGGTCGTCATCACGGAGAACATCGCGCGCCATTTGCGGCTCACGAGCGACCGCCTGCAGGCGATTCGCGCGGCGGTGCAGGAGCTGATCTGGCCGGTGACGACCTCGACGCTGACCACGGTCGTGGTGTTTCTGCCCCTGGGTTTGTTGCAGGGCGTCGTCGGACAATTCTTTGCGGCTCTCGCCACGACGCTCACGATGGCGGTTCTGGTCTCGCTCGTGCTCGCGCTGACCATCATCCCACTGCTCGCGGAACAGTTCGTGACCGCACACGAGGTGGAGACGTCGCAGAGCGGGCCGCTGGCTCGAGCACAGCGGGCGCTGGACGCCCTCGGGTCGCGCTACGAGCAGACGCTCGCCTCCGTGCTGCACCACCCGCGGCGCATCGGCGTGGCGGCGCTGCTCTTCGTCGTGGTGGGCATCGCGCTCATGCGTCTCGTGGGGACCGGCTTTCTGCCCGAGATGGATGAAGGGGCGTTCGTGCTCGACTACTTCACTCCCGGTGGGACGGCGTTGGCGGAGACCGATCGGGAGGTAGGAATAGCCGAACGGATCCTCGCGCAAACGCCGGAAATCGAAGCGACATCCCGGCGTACGGGCGCCGAGCTGGGCCTGTTCGCGACGTCCCAGAACACGGGCGACATCGCGGCGCGGCTCGTGCCGCGCAACCGGCGTTCGCGGGACATCTTCGCGGTGATGGACGACGTGCGCGACGCAATCACCACCGCGGTGCCCCGCCTGCATATCGAATTCGTGCAGATCCTATCGGACGTGATCAACGATCTCGCCGGTGCGGCGAAGCCGGTCGAGATCAAACTGTTCGGTGAGCGGCTCGACACGCTGGAGGCGTACGCCGAACGTCTGGAACCCGAGCTGGAGGCGGTTGGGGGACTCGAAGACTTGTTCAATGGCGTCGTCGAGCCGTCCCCGGAGCTGCTGATGCACATCAACCAGGCCGAGGCGGACCGGATCGGCCTGACGCCCGAGGACGTGGGAAGCGCCGTGAGCGCGGCGCTGCTGGGGACCGAAGCGGGAGAGATTCGCGCGGAGGACCGGCCGGTCGGCGTGCGCGTACGCGCGCCTGATTCGGTGCGCTACGATCCGCTCCGCCTGCGCGCCCTGCCGATCGTCGCGGCCGCGGCTCGCGTCACGCCGCTCGGCAGCCTGGCTTCGTTCACGCCGACCCAATCGCGGATCAGCCTGGAGCGCGAAAATCAGCAGCAAATGATCGCCATCACGGCGGACGTCAGCGGGCGCTCGCTGGGCGGAGTGATGGGTGACGTGCGGCGGGTTCTCGGCGCACATCCCGCCCCGTCCGGCGTCCGCGTGGCGCTCGGCGGCCAATACGAGAGCCAGCAGCAGGCGTTCCGCGCATTGCTGCTCGTGCTGGCGCTCGCGGCGGTGAGCGTGTGCGCCGTCATGGTCGTGCAATTCGAGTCATTCGTCGAGCCGGTGATCGTCCTGCTCGTCGCACCGGTGTCGTTCGTGGGAGCGTTGGCGCTGCTGCTGGTCACCGGCACGGCGCTGAACGTGGCGTCCTTCATGGGTCTCATCCTGCTCGTCGGCCTGATCGTCAAAAACGGCATCATTCTGCTCGACTTCACCCGGCTGCGCATGCGCGACGAGGGAGTGGCCCTGGAAATCGCGATCCGGGAGGCGGCGAGGGTGCGGCTACGGCCAATCCTGATGACGACGCTGTGCACATTGTTCGGTTTGTTACCGTTGGCACTTGGCATCGGCGCGGGCAGCGAGCTGCAACGGCCGCTCGCGTTGGCGGTCATCGGGGGGTTGGTCCTTTCCACCCCGATTACGCTGTTCGCCGTCCCTACCCTGCTCGTGGCGATCCGAGGAGGGGACTACCGGTTGCGGTGACGGCTCCGGCTATGGAATGGTCTCAACAAGCGACGATCACCTTCTCAGGAGCCTGAAATATGCGCCTGCTTACCTCACTCATGCTGGCGGCCGCGTTCTCCCTCGCCGCCGGAAATCTCGCCGCTCAGGATCGCAACGTTCCTGACAGCCTCGTTGCTAAAGCGAAAATCAGCGAAGACGCGGCCAGGGCTATCGCGCTGAAGCGCGTCCCCGGCGACGTCCAGGGGATTACGCTCGCGAAGATGAAAACCCGCCTGGTGTATACGTTCAAGGTTCAACGGAAAGGCCGGCCGGGTTTGACTGACGTCCAGGTGAATGCCGCGACTGGTCACGTCATCGCCGTGCGGCGTGAGAGCACTAAACGCTGAGCAACTCGGCGTTCGTCTTAGCGCGCTTCATCTGCTGCAGTAGAGTCTGCATCGCCTGCTCCGGCGGGAGGTCCACCAGGGCCCGCCGGAGCTTTTGTTTTGCCTCGACCGTCTTCGCATCGGCGAGCAGCTCTTCGCGGCGTGTGCCGCTCGCGGCGATGTCCACCGCCGGATAGATGCGCCGGTCAGCCAGCGCACGCGTCAGCCGCAGCTCGGCGTTGCCGGTCCCTTTGAACTCCTCGAAGATAATGTCGTCCATCTTGCTTTCGGTTTCGACGAGGGCGGTGGCGATCACCGTGAGGGAGCCGCCCCCATCCTTCGGAGGCACGGCCCGCGCGGCGCCGAACAGCCCCTTGGGCTTCGCCAGCGCATTCGCGTCGAGGCCGCCCGACATGGTGCGCCCGGTGCCCCGCCCCGTCGTATTGTGCGAGCGTGCCAGCCGCGTGAGCGAGTCGAGGACGATGACGACGTCGCGTCCCAGCTCGACTTGGCGGCGCGCATGCTCGAAGACCATGTCGGCGGCGGCAACATGCCGTTCGTGCGGCAAGTCGAAGCTCGACGCGATCACCTCGCCCCGACCCCAGTCGATCATCTCGCTCACTTCTTCGGGCCGTTCATCCACGAGCAGAATAAGGAGGGTCGCCTTCGGATGATTCTCCGCCACAGACTCGGCGATCGCCTGGAGCATCATCGTCTTGCCGGCCTTGGGAGGCGAGACGATGAGCGCGCGCTGGCCGAAGCCGAACGGGCAAATGAGATCCACGACGCGCTGTGTCTCGGCCGTGCGTGGACTCGATGCCTTGGGCGTCTCGAGCGTGAGCGGACGGTTCGGATGGACCGCGCCCAGATTCGCGAAATCGGGCCGGCCATCCAGCTGGCCGGCCGGCTCGCCATTCACCGTCGTCACGCGGCCATTGTCGAGCACAATCAAGTCGCCGCGGCGGAGCCCGGAGAGGCGGACCTGCGGATCGCTCTTCGCAGGTAGGTAACTGTTGGCGGCGAGGCGGAGTGAGCCGCCTTTGGGCGAGGGATCGAACCAGCCGGTGATGGGAGCCATGGGTGTTATGGGGGCTATATTTCCGCGCGATGCGCCAAGATCATATCCGTAATTTCTGCATTGTCGCCCACATCGACCACGGCAAATCTACGCTTGCCGACCGACTTATCGAGCTGACGGGGACACTCGACAAGCGGCTGATGCGCGAGCAGGTCCTCGACACGATGGATCTGGAACGTGAGCGCGGCATTACGATCAAGTTGAATGCGGTGCGGATGAGTTACCACGCGAAAAACGGGCAGCTCTACGAGCTCAATCTCATCGATACACCCGGTCATGTCGACTTCACGTACGAGGTCTCGCGGTCGTTGGTTGCCTGCGAAGGGGCCATTCTCGTCGTGGATGCGTCGCAGGGAATTCAGGCCCAGACACTGTCCAATCTACTACTCGCGATGGATGCGGGGCTGGAGATCATACCCGTTCTCAACAAGATCGATCTCCCCGGCGCCGAGCCCGACAAGCGCGCCCAGGAGATCCACGACCTCATCGGCACCAAGCCTGACGAGATCTTGCGCATCTCCGCAAAAGAAGGAAGGGGGGTGCCGGAGCTGCTGGAGGCCGTGGTCCGGAGGGTCCCCCCGCCGCGGGGGAACCCCGCGGCGCCGCTGCGGGCCCTGATCTTCGACTCCTACTACGACCGCTATCGGGGCGCCATCCCGTCGATCCGGGTGGTAGACGGTGCGGTCAGGCCGGGGATGAAGGTCGTCTTCGGCGCGCACCGCGACGACACTTACGAGGTGGACGAAGTCGGCTACCTCCAGCTTGGGCACAAGCCGGCCGAGCAGCTCGAGGCCGGTGAGGTCGGGTACGTCGTGGCCAACGTGCGCGGCGTCCGCGAGATCCGGCCCGGTGACACGGTGTTCGATGCCGAGCATCGCGACGTGGAGCTGCTCCCCGGCTATCGCGACATCCAGTCGATGGTCTTCGCGGGCCTGTACCCGACCAATGCCGAGCAGTATGAGGAGCTGCGCGACGCGCTGGCGAAGCTGCAGCTGAACGACGCGTCGTTGCACTACGAGCCGGAAACCTCGGTGGCGCTGGGATTCGGCTTCCGCTGCGGGTTCCTCGGCCTGCTCCATATGGAGATCGTGCGCGAGCGACTGGAGCGCGAATTCGATCTCGACCTGATCAGCACCGTCCCGAACGTGGAGTACCACGTTTACCGGACCGATGGCACCATGGAGCTGGTTGAGAATCCGAGCTTGTTGCCGCACGGCTCAGAGGTCGACCGCATCGAAGAGCCGTACGTGAAAGCGCGGATCTTCGCGCCGGCGGAGTATATCGGCGGTATCATGAAGCTCGGGCAAGACCGACGCGGGGTCTATCGCGGTATGCAGTACCTCGATCCTACCCGCGTCGAATTCGATTGGGAATTCCCGCTCGCGGAAATCATTCTCGACTTCTATGACAAGCTGAAGACAATTTCACGCGGCTACGCTTCACTGGATTACGAGTTCCTTGCATATCGACCCGGCGACCTGGTCAAGCTGGACATGCTGCTCAACGGCGAGGCGGTGGATGCGTTCAGCGTTATCATCCACAAGGACAAGGCGTACGAATGGGGCCGCAAGATCGCCGAAAAGCTGAAAGACTTGATCCCGCGGCAGCTGTTCGAGGTCGTGATTCAGGCCGCGATCGGAACGAAAGTGATCTCACGCGAATCGATCCGGCCACTGCGCAAGAACGTGACCGCCAAGTGCTACGGCGGCGACGTCACGCGCAAACGCAAGCTCCTGGAGAAACAGAAGGAAGGAAAGAAACGGATGAAGCAGGTTGGGACCGTCGAGATTCCGCAGGAGGCGTTTCTCGCGGTGCTCCAGGTCGAGTGACACCGGGGAATGAGGAAAGGGGAAGGGTTATGCGGTGCGTGATTTCTACTGCCGTGCTCGCTATCGGATTGCCTATTGTAGCATCCGCCCAATTCACGTTCGATCAGGTCCGGTCTTATCCCTACCCCACCGAACTGGCCGCCGCAGCGACGGGCGCGCGCATCACGTGGGCGTTCAACGAACAGGGCCGGCGAAACATTTATGTCGCCGAAGGACCTGCATTCACGGCCCGGCAGTTGACGCATTACGACCGCGATGACGGGCAAGAGCTGACCAGCGTCACGATCTCGGCCAATGGACGGTTTGTCGTGTACGTGCGCGGCGGGGACCACGGCGCGAATTGGGACGACGCGCTCCCGGTCAACGCCAACTCGAACCCCGCGCCTCCGAAGGTGCAGATCTTCAGCGTGCCGTTCGACGGCGGCGAGCCCAAGGCGATCGGCGATGGAGATGAGCCGGTGGTTTCTCCACGCGGCGACGTCGTGGCGTTCAGCAAGGGCGGCCAAATCTGGACGGCTCCCCTCGACGGATCCGCACCGGCCAAGGCGCTGATCACGGTGCGAGGCGAGAACGGCGATGCGCGCTGGTCGCCGGACGGCTCCCGGCTCGCGTTCGTTGCCAATCGCGGCGATCACTCCTTCATCGGCGTCTATACGAATGACAGTACCGCGATCACCTGGCTCGCGCCGGCATTCGCGCGCGACCGGTCGCCGCGCTGGTCTCGGGATGGCCGGCGCATCGCGTTCGTACGAATGTCGGCCACGGGTGGAGCACCAGACTCGATCTTGCCATCGAGGCCCAACCCCTGGGAGATCTGGACCGCCGACGCATCGACAGGAGCTGCGCAGCGCTTGTGGAGATCGCCGGAGACGCTCGTTGGCTCCGTGCCCTCGACGGATGGAGGAACAAACCTCGGCTGGGGGACGCGAGACCGCGTTGTCTTCCTTTCCTACCAGGATGGATGGCCACATCTCTACTCGATTCCCGCCACCGGTGGCTCACCCGTGTTGCTTACCCCCGGCCGGTTCATGGCCGAGCACATTTCGCTGAGCAGCGATGGAGCGTGGCTGCTATTTGCGGGCAACATGGGAGCGGACTCGCTCGACACTGACCGGCGTCATGTCGTTCGCGTTCCCGTGGACCGCGCCGCGCCCGAAGTCATGACGCCAGGGGCTGGATTGGAATGGGCGCCAACAATCACCGGCGACGGCTCGACGCTCGTATTCATCAGCGCGACGCCCCAGCGGCCACCACTGCCCGCGACGATGGGGTTCACGACGCCTCGTGCCGCAGTTCGCACCATCGGCGCCAACCAGATACCGACCGACTTTCCAGCCGGCCTCGTCACACCACGACAGGTCGTGTTTCGGTCGGCCGACGGATTGACGATCCACGGACAACTGTTCGAAGTACCGGGAGGGGCCAGTCGCAAACCCGCTGTCGTGTATGTTCACGGCGGTCCGCCGCGGCAGATGCTGCTGGGTTGGCACTACTCGGACTATTACTCGAACGCCTACGCGCTGAATCAATATCTGGCGAGTCGCGGGTTCATCGTGCTCTCGGTGAACTACCGGCTCGGCATCGGTTATGGCTTTGACTTCCATCAACCACCCAATTCCGGTGCGCGTGGCGCGGCCGAGTATCGAGACATTCAGGCAGCGGCCGCGTATCTCCGCACGCTGCCCCGCGTGGATGCGAGCCGGATCGGGATTTACGGCGGCTCCTATGGCGGTTTTCTGACCGCCCTGGCGCTGGCGCGCAACTCCGACGTGTTCGCGGCCGGCGTGGACATTCACGGCGTGCACGACTGGTCGACGTACTCGCGAGCATTCGATCGGCAACGCTACGAGCAGGCTCCCGACGCCGATACGGCGCTCGCCACAGCGTGGCACTCATCTCCCGTTTCGTCCGTAGCCGGTTGGAAGTCGCCGGTGCTGCTGATTCATGGTGACGATGACCGCAACGTCCGGTTCGCACAAACTACCGATCTCGTGCGACGACTCGCCGGCGCTGGAGTGCCGTTTGAGACTTTGGTCATTCCAGACGACACGCACCACTTTCTTCGCTATGCGAACATTCTCACGGTCGACAAAGCCGCGGCGGAATTCCTGGAGCGCCAGCTGTTGCGCGCCGGCGCCGTCGGAACACGGGCGACCGGACGTTGAATAGACGCCTATTGGTTCTGCTGCTCGCGGCCGTGGTGGGGGGGGGCTGTCGCGCGGTCGTCAATTACCAAAGCCCGATCGGCCCTCGCTACGCGGGCGTGCCGGCGTCACCGGCCACGCCTATCGCCGCCAATCACATGCTGCGCGTGGTGACCTACAACGTGCAGTGGGGCAAACACGTCGACCGCGCCATCAATGTGCTCAAGACACGCGCGCCGCTGCCGGACGCAGACATCGTCGTGCTCCAGGAGATGGACGCGGAGGGGACGCGACGCATCGCCGACGCACTGGGGATGGCGTGGGTCTACTATCCTGCGGCCGTGCACCCCAAGCTGGGACACGACTTCGGCAACGCGATCCTCTCTCGCTGGCCGATCGTGGCAGACGAAAAACTGCTGTTGCCGCACATCGGCGGCCTGCGTCATGCGCAGCGCATCGCCACGGCGGCGACGGTGCTCGTCGGAGCGTTGCAGGTCCGCGTGTACAGCGCCCATCTCGGCACGCCCAGTGACATCCGCCCCTCGAAGCGGCGCGATCAGGCCGATGCGATTCTGGCCGATGCCGCCACGTATCCGCTCGTGATCGTGGCCGGCGACATGAATAGTCACGGGATCGGGAAGGAGTTCGTCGCGAACGGTTTCGTCTGGCCGACGGAGCACAATGGCTTCACAACGGCCGTGTTCAACTGGGATCACGTTTTCCTGAAGGGTTTCGCCGCGCCTTCCCACGATCGGAAGCTCACCGGGATCGTGCGCGACACGCTCGGTACGAGCGACCACGACCCGGTCTGGGCCGTGGTTCAGCTCCCTTGAGCGAACCGATCCTCGTCATTCAGACCGCCTTCCTGGGCGATGTCATCCTCACCACGTCGCTGCTGTCGGCGCTCGCCGCCCGACACGGACCGGTGGATGTCGTGACCACGCCGATCGCCGCGCCGTTGCTGGAGACGCATCCCGCGGTGCGACAGGTGATCCCCTACGACAAACGCCGGGCCGACCAGGGCTGGGCGGGACTGCGGCGCCTGGCCCGCCGGCTCCGTGCAGAGCACTATGGGCGCGCTTACCTCCCGCACCGCTCGCTGCGCACGGCGGCGCTGGCGCTGTTCGCCCGGATTCCGTCACGGATCGGGTTCTCGGGCGGGTGGTCTTTCCTCTATACAGAAGCCCGGCCCAGGCCCCGAACAGGTCACGAAACCGAGCGGCTCCTGGCCCTCGCGGACGAGCCTCCGGGCGCCTATCCTCCCCAACTCCACCCCACCGCTGTGGACGAGCAGGCCGCGGCAGCGATCATCGACGGAGCCTTTGTCGCGCTGGCGCCCGGATCGATCTGGGGCAGCAAGCGTTGGCCGTACTACGGGGAGCTCGCCCGGCAACTAGCGGATCATGCTGGCGTCGTTGTGCTTGGTGGGCAGGACGATGTTGGTTTGGGAGAAGAGATCCGAAGGGCGGCGGAGGGCGGTGGAGGGCGGCGAAGGGTCATCAACGCCTGTGGCAAGCTGACGCTGCGGCAGTCCGCGGCGTTGCTCAAGCGAGCCGCGCTGCTGGTGACGAACGACAGCGCGCCGCTGCACCTGGCGAGCGCCGTGGGAACGCCGATCGTGGCGCTGTTTGGGCCCACGGTCATGGAGTTTGGATTTGGTCCGGTTCGCCCCGGAGACGTGGCATTGGGAATGGAGCTGCAATGCCGGCCCTGCTCGTCGCACGGCCCGCCGCGGTGTCCGTTGGGACATCATCGGTGCATGCGTGATCTCACCGTCGAGGCTGTGACCCGAGCAATCGAGGAACTGGGTGCGCTACGTCGTCGGAATTGATGTCGGGGGCACGAATCTCGTCGCCGGCGTCCTCGCTGAGGACGGTTCGGAGATTCATGGCGTGGTCTCCGAGCCGACCATGGCGGCCCAGGGCGCGGACGCGGTCACCACGCGCATCGTCAAACTTGCCAAGGCGTCGATTGCCGAATCGGGGAAAAAGGTCGAAGGCGTCGGCATCGGCTCGCCCGGTCCACTCAACACGAAAACCGGCGTCGTGCTGCTGACGCCCAATCTCGGCTGGACCAACATGCCGCTGCGCGATCGGGTCAGCGAGGGGCTCAGCCTTCCCGCCACGCTCGACAATGACGCCAACTGCGCGATTTTCGGCGAGTGGTGGCGTGGTGCCGCGCGCGGCGCGAACTACGTGATCGGTCTCACGCTCGGCACCGGGATTGGCGGCGGGATCGTCATCGACGGGGAGATCTACCACGGCGTCACCGACGTCGCCGGGGAGTTCGGCCACGTCACCATCGATGCCAACGGACGACGCTGCAAATGCGGCAACTACGGCTGTATCGAAGCATACGCCGCCGGACCGGCCATCGCCGAGCGTGCAGTGGAAGGGATCCAGTCGGGCGTCGAGACGTCATTGTCGCAGTACGTGAAAGGCGACCTCGCCAAGATCACCGCCCAGATCGTCTATGAGGCCGCGAACGACGGCGACGAATGGGCGCTCGAGGTTGTGCACGAGACCGCCTCGCTGTTGGGGGCCGCGGTGGCGAGCTTCCTCAATATCTTCAACCCGGAAGTCGTCGTGATCTGCGGCGGCGTCACCCAGGCCGGGGACAAGCTGTTCCATCCGCTGCGCAGCGAGGTCAAGCGGCGCGCCTTCAAGCCCGCGTGGGAAGCGTGCCGCATCGTGCCGGGCACGCTACCGGGCACCGCCGGTGTGTTCGGGGCGGCCGCGGTGTTCATTCAAAAACAGTGGGGGCTGCGCTGAAGCGCCTCGGCGTGATCGGGTCGATGGTGTGGGACACGATTCACGGCCGCGATCCGGCCCAGGCCGCCGTGCAGGAGTGGGGCGGCATCTCCTACGCGCTTGCCGCGCTCGATGCGACTCTCCCCGATGATTGGGAGATCGTCCCACTCATCAAGGTCGGCCGTGACCTCGCGCCGAAAGCCAATGCGTTTCTCCGGACACTCCGGCGCACGACGCACGACGCACGGTTCTTAGAAGTCCCCCAGCCCAACAACCGCGTCACCTTGCGCTACGAGTCGGTGGAGCGGCGCTGCGAGCAGATGACCGGCGGCGTGCCACCCTGGACGTGGGCCGAACTGGGCCCGCTGGTCCGGGATCTCGCTGCGCTGTACGTCAACTTCATCTCCGGGTTCGAGATGAATCTCGAGACCGCGCAGCTGCTGCGCCGCGGCTTTCCGCGCTTCATGTACGCGGACCTGCACAGCCTCTTCCTCGGCAAGGAACCGGATGGGATGCGCGTCCCACGTGCGCTGCCGCAGGCACCGGCCTGGTTCGGCTGCTTCAACGTCATCCAGCTGAACGAAGACGAAATGCAGCAGCTGGGCAGCGATCCGCTCGCCATCGCGGCCGACGCGCTGCGTCAGGGATGCAGCACGCTCTGCGTGACGCTGGGCAAGCGCGGCGCGGCGTATTTCACCGGGACTCCCGTGCGGACGGAGCTGATTCCCGCTCCCGCGATCCACCAGTCGCCGTTGCTTCAGGAATCGGACCCAACGGGCTGCGGCGACGTATTCGGCGGCACCGTGGCCGCCACGCTGCTCAGCGGGGCGAGCCTGGAGGAAGCGCTGCGGGCGGGGACGATGCTCGGCGCGCGCAACCTGACCCACCGCGGCGCGACGGGACTGCGCGACCACCTGCTGGGGAAGCTCTCGATCGCATGACCCGCCTCGTCGAAGTTCCCACGTCGTTCGACGACCGCTCCTTCGACCAGTTCGCGGCCGCGTATGCGCAGGCGACCGATGGGGAGCGGCTGTTGTTCGACGCGCACGCCGCGGAATGGGCGTCGCCGTACGGGCTGGTGGGGCTGCTCGCCGCCGGTGAGGCGGCGGCGCGCAAGGGCGAGCGGCCGCTGCTCACGGCCCCGGCGAATCCGGATGTCGTGAGCTACTGGGCGCGCGCCGGTTTCTTCCGGGAAGCGGGCGATCTGTTCGAGGTGCACGGCAAGGTGCCCAAGGCCAAAGTCGCGACGGAGAGCGAGGTGTTGCTCCCCGTGACGCCGGTCCGTGCGGCCGAGGACGTGCACGCCGTCGTGAGCACGATCCAGCAACGCGCGTCCGCGATCCTCAGCTCGGAATTGGGACTCGATCCGAAGGCGACGATGGGTTTCGCTATGGCGCTTTCGGAGTCTTGTCAGAATATTGTGGAGCACGCCGGCACGGGCGGGTGGGTCGCGGTGCAGGCGTACAACTGGCGGCGCAAGCTGGCGCGCCGCGTGGTGGTGATCGCGGTGGCGGACGCCGGTGTCGGATTCCGGCATTCTTTGGAGTCCACGCAGGCCAAGCGGTTCGGCGAACGGTGGGGCGACGCCGCGGCGCTGGAAGCGGCGCTGGTTCAGGGCGTGAGCCGCTTTCGCGATCCGGGGCGCGGTCAGGGGCTCGCGGGCATCCGGCGCTACCTGGCCCGCTGGGAAGGCAAGGTCGCCATCCGCAGCGGCACGGCACGCATCGCGATCGTGCCGCGCTGGGACGACGACGTGCCGCTGAAGGACGGGTTGCCGGAGTTTCCGGGATCGCAGGTCCTGCTCATCATACCGGAACAAGAGTCGGAGAAAGGGTCGTCGAAGAAGTGATGATTCCTCAGATCATGGTGCACGCCATTCTCCAGAAGTCCGTGGCCGGTTTCTACACCGACCTCGTGACACGCCCCACCGGCCGAGCGGTTCGGGAAAACATCGAGCGGGATCTTCCCCCGGGGACCATTGCGGTGATGGATTTCACCGGCGTCGGGTGCCTCGATTATTCGTGCGCCGACGAGATCGTCGCGAAGCTGGTGCGCGACAAGGTGAAAGTCCTGCTGCTGCGCGGGCTCACCGATGCCCATCGTGAGGCGATCGAGCCCGTGCTCGCCGGCGCCGGACTAGCCGTGCTGTGCGAGCGCGCCGACGGCATCCTCGAGGGGCTGGGGGCCAGCGAGCCGGCTCCGGCGCTGCTCGATGAGCTGGTCGAGCTGCGGCTGGCGGCACGCAATCCGGGAGGCACCATCCGTCTCACCGCGGCGTGAAACGCCGCCGCCTGGGACTGTCCACGCGCGCCATTCACGGCGACCCGAAGGCGCGCGCCGACTGGACAGCCGTCGCCCCCCCGCTCTATCAAAGCTCCACGTTCACCAATCCGGTCGGCTCGACCGCCGAAGTCCTGTACACCCGCTACGGCAACAATCCGAACCAGGTCGACATCGGGCGCAAGCTCGCGCTGCTCGAGGGCGCGGACGCGGCGCTGTTTCTGGCGAGCGGTATGGGCGCCGCCGCGCTCGCGCATCTGGCCGTGTTGCGTCCCGGCGATCACCTGCTGGCGAGCGAATGGATCTACGGCGGGGTGCACCGGCTGTTCCGCGAGGAATTCGGGAAGCTGGGCATCGACGTCTCGTTCGTGAATCCCACGCAGTCGCGCACCTGGAAGAAGGCGATGCGCAAGACGACGCGCGCCGTATTTCTCGAGACGCCGACCAATCCGTTGATGCGCGTCATCGATCTCGAGCCCGTCGCCGGCATCTGTAAGGAAGAAGGCCTCGCGCTGCTCGTCGATTCGACGTTCGCCTCGCCGGTGAATTTTCGGCCGCTCGAGCACGGCGCGGATCTCGTCATCCATTCCGCCACGAAGTACCTCAACGGCCACACCGATGTGATTGCGGGCGCTGTGGCGGGCACCGATCAGGTCGTGGACGAGGTGCGCCGGCTGATGCAGGTGTGGGGGCAGGCGATCGACCCCTTCGCGGCCTGGTTGATCGATCGCGGCATGCGCACGCTCACCGTCCGCGTCCAGCGCCAGAACGAGATCGGCCTCGCGGTCGCGGAGTGGTGCGCCAAGCAGGACGTGATTGCCAAGGTGCATTACCCCGGCTTGGCCTCCCATCCGGATCACGAGCTGGCGAAGCGCGTGCTGGGCGGCTTCGGCGGCATGCTGGGCATCGAGCTGAAAGGCGGCGTGCGAGCCGCGGAGCGGTTCCTCAAGGCGCTGACGATCGCGGCGCATGCCCCCAGCCTCGGCGGGGTCGAGACGCTGGTGTCCGAGCCGCGCCTCACCTCACACGCGAGTCTCACGGCGGAACAGCGTGCGCAGGCTGGCATTCCGGACGGATTCCTGAGATTTTCCCTGGGACTGGAGGATCCCGATGACCTCATCGCGGACTTCGCCCAGGCCCTGGCGCGGCACTAAGTGATCAAGTTCACGAACGTCTTCAAGGCCTTCCCCAAGGGCGGCCTCGCGCTCAAGGACGTCTCCTTTCACGTCGCCAAGGGCGAGTTTGCCTTTCTCACCGGCCATTCCGGCGCCGGCAAGTCGACGGTCATGAAGCTGATTTACGCCGAGGAGCGCCCCACCTCCGGGGACGTCCGCGTCTCCGGGTACAACGTGAACGAGATGCGGCCCCGCGAAGTCCCCCTGCTCCGCCGCAAGCTCGGCATCGTCTTCCAGGATTTCCGGCTGCTCGAGGACCGCACCGCAGAGGAAAACGTCGCTTTCGCGCTCGAGGTGACCGGGGCGCGCTCCTCCACCATCCCGGCGCGGGTGATGCGCGTGCTCACGCAGGTCGGCCTGGCAGCCAAGGCGCAGGCGTATCCGCGCGAACTATCGGGTGGCGAGCAGCAGCGCGTCGCGATCGCGCGTGCCCTGGTGAACGAGCCGACGGTGCTGCTGGCGGATGAGCCGACCGGCAATCTCGACGAGCGGGCCACCCGTGGCGTCTTCCAGCTATTGCGCGACATCAACGCCAGCGGCACCGCCGTCGTGATGGCGACACACGATCTCGACCTGGTGCGGCAGGCGCCGTACCGCGTGATCGAGCTGCAGGAAGGGGCGCTGGTGTACGACTCGGCGGTCGACGAGGCCCGGGACCATGCGACCGGGGGGGCGCCATGAATCTGACCTTCCGCGAAGCGATGCTGACGTTCAAGCGCGCGCCGCTGCTCTCGGTGCTGTCGGTGACGACGATCGCCTTCTCGCTGTTCGTGCTGGGATTGTTCGGCCTGGTGGTCGTGAACCTTCAGGACGCCCTGCGCGGCGTGGAAGAGCGGGTCGAGGTGGTGGCGTATCTGCTGCCCGGCGCGCCGATCGAGGGGACCGCCCAGGCGCTCAAGGACGTCGAGGCCTTCCCGGAAGTGCAGTCCGCGACGTACGTCTCCGAAGACGACGCGCTGGCCCGCGCACGCGCGGAGCTGATCGAGCTGCGCGACGTGATGCAGGAGCTGGAACGGAACCCGTTGCCCGCGTCGATCGAGGTGAAGCTCAAGCCGGGATTCCGCGATACCGAGCACGTGAGCGCCGTCGCGGAGCGGCTGCGGGGCTTCGGCTTCGTGGACGACGTCCGCTTCGGCCGCGACTGGGTCGAGAAGCTCGACCGGCTGCGCGGGCTCGCGGCCGCGGTGGGGATCGTGGTCGGCGCCGCCTTTGCCGTCGTCGCCATCATCATCATCGGGACGACGATCCGCATGGCGGTGTTGCAGCGCAGCCGCGAGATCGCCATCATGCGGCTCGTCGGCGCGACGGACGGCTTCATCCGCCGGCCGTTCCTGCTGCAGGGCGCGATGAAAGGCTTGCTGGGCGGCGCGGTCGCGATCGGATTGTCGTTTGGCGCGTACGTATTGATCAACCGCTATCTGCTACAATCCTCCTTCTTCACTCGCGAGCAGGCTGCCGCCATCGTCATCTTCGGTGCGCTGATCGGACTGCTCGGCAGCGCGACCAGCGTAGGCCGGCATCTGAAACGAGTATGAACGAACGGGGACGGGGGACGGGGGACGGGGGAGGGGTGCTGCGAGTGGCCGCTTTCGTGGTTTGCCTTACCCTTCCCCCGTCCCTCGTCCCCCGTCCCCTAGTCGGTCAGGCCCGCCCGACCTATCAGCAGCAGATGCAGGATAATCAGCGCCGTCTGGAAGGCATCAAGCGAGAGCGCTCCGAAGTCGAGCAGGAGCTTGCCCGCCTGCGCACCCAGGCGCACTCACTCGCCGACGAAATCGTCAATATCGAGCAGCAGAAGCAAAGCACGAACCGCATCGTCAACGAGCTGGACCGCCAGATCACCGGGCTCGGCGGGCAGATCGACCAAATCACGGTTGACTTGCTGATCGCGCAGGACGCGCTGCTCGAGAAACGCGCGGTGCTCGAGCGGCGGCTCGTGGATATCTACAAGCGGGGCGCGCTGTACAGCTGGCAGGTGCTGTTCGCCGCGGAGAGCTTCGGGGATCTGCTGTCACGCTACAAGTACCTCTACCTCGTGAGCCGCCAGGACCGGCTGCTCACCAACGACATGCACAAGCTGCGCGACCGCGTGGCACGGCAACGCCAGCTGCTCGTGGATGCGCGCGAGACGCTGGGCCGGCGCCGCCGCGAGCGCACCGACGAGCTGGGCCGCTACCTGACGCTCGAGCATGAACGCGAAACCAACCTCCGCGAAACGCGCCGCAGCACCAAGGAGGCGGAGCAACGGCTCTCTCGGCTGGAGCGCGATGAGCGCTCACTGAACGACCGCATCGAAGCGTTGGAGCGCGCCCGCCGTGAAGCCGAGTCCCGCGGTGCCGCGACCGGCGCCGGCGCCATCACGACTGCGGATCTCGGCAGCCTGGATTGGCCGGTCGACGGCGGTGGGTCGATCATCTATCCCTTCGGCACGACGACCGGCCCCAACAACACGCGCATCCCCCGGCACGGCATCGGGATCAAAGCGCCCGTGGGGACGGCGGTGCGCGCGGTCGCCGCGGGCAGGGTGAGCCTCGCCGGACCGCTCGGCCTGTATCTCACGTCGGTGTTGATCGATCATGGCGGCGGGTACTACACGTTCTACGCCTACCTCAACGATGCGACCGTGCGCCAGGGTGACCGTGTGATCCGTGGCCAGGTGATCGGCCACGTCGGCGGCGAGTCGAGCGACGAAGGCCCACACCTCCACTTCGAGATTCGCGGCCAGGGCGGCATCGCGCTGGATCCCGGCAATTGGCTGCGCGCGCCCCGGCCCCGCCGTTAGCGCTCGCCGCGACCCTGCTGGCGGCGGCGTGCGGCGGTGCCAGCAACACGCTCACCGTCTCGGGCACCGTGGAGATCCGCGAAGTGCGGCTCGCGCCCCTGGCGGCCGGTCGCCTGCAGCGTCTGCTGAAGGATGAAGGCGATTCGGTGCGCGCGGGGGATACCATCGCCGTCCTCGAGCAGCCGGGCCTGGCGGCGCTGATCGAGCAGCGGCGCGCGCTCGCTTCGGCCGCCGCGACGCGCACGGCCGAGATCCGCGCGGCGGAGGCCGACAGCCAGCGGGCCGCCAACGATCTGGCCCGGGCGCGGATCCTGCGCCAGCAGGGCATCGCTTCCCCCCAGGAGCTGGAGCGGCTGCAATCCGCCGCGGCGGCGGCCGCCGCGCGCCTGCAGGCAGTGCGGGCCAGCGTGCGCGAATCGGAGGCGGCGCGTGCCGCCGCCGCGGTGACCGAGTCAATTCGTGACCAGCTGGTCGTCCTGTCCCCCGCCGACGGGATCGTGCTGACGCGGTTCGCCGAGCGCGGGGAGGCCGTCAACGCCGGCGTGCCGGTCGTCTCCGTCGGCCTGATACACAGTCCCTGGATTCGCGCCTACGTCGGCGAGCGGTTCATCGCGCGCCTCAAGAGCGGCCAGGACGTTCGCATTCGCGTGGACGGCTACCCCGACACGTCATTCGCGGGGCACATCAGCGAGATCGCCCCGCGTGCGGAATTCACGCCGCGGGCGGCGCTCACCGAGCGCGAGCGCGCCGATCTTGTGTTCGGCATCAAGGTCACGACCGACGGTGCCGGTGGCCGGCTCAAGGCGGGGATGCCGGTGCGGGTGGAAATTCCGCTGCTGCCGTGAACGACGTCGCCGTGGACATTCGTCACCTCACCCGCCGCTTCGGCCCCATCGTTGCCGTGCGCGACCTGAATCTCACCATCGCCAAGGGTGAAGTCTTCGGACTGCTGGGCCCCAACGGCTCGGGCAAGACGACCACGATCCGCATGTTGTGCGGCCTGCTCGCGCCGTCGGAGGGCACCGCGGTCGTCGCGGGCGTCGATGTGCGGGAATCGCCTGATCTGATCAAGGAGCGGATCGGCTACATGTCGCAGCGCTTCGGGCTCTACGAAGACCTCACCGTCGCCGAGAACATGGATTTCTACGGCGGCATCTACGGTCTCAAGGGCGCCGGCCGCCACGGGCGCGTCGCAGAGGTCGTCTCTTTTCTCGGGCTGGAGCGCCGCCTGAATCAGCTCGCCGGCACGCTGTCGGGCGGCTGGAAGCAGCGGCTGGCCCTCGCATGTGCGCTGATGCACGGCCCCGCCGTGCTGTTTCTCGACGAGCCGACGGCCGGGGTCGATCCCGCGGCGCGGCGCGGATTCTGGAGCACCATCAAGACGCTGGCCGCGCAGGGCACCACGGTGATCGTCACGACGCACTACATGGATGAGGCCGGACGCTGTGGCCGCATCGCCCTGCTCAGCCAGGGGCACCTCATTGCGCTGGGAACGCCGGATGAGGTTGCGAAGCAGGTGGGCGGCAAGGACCTGGAGGACGCGTTCATCATCCTGCAGGAGCGGGACGAGCACGAGCAGGAGGCATGAAGCGCTTCGGTCCGATGTTCCGGAAGGAATTCATCCAGATGCGGCGGGATCGCCTGACGCTGGGCATCATGGTCGGGGTCCCGATCATTCAGCTGCTGCTGTTCGGTTTCGCGATTCAGACCGATGTGCGCCATATCCCGACGGTAGTGCTGGATGAATCGCGGACGCCGACGAGCCGCGACGCCATCGCGGCGTTCCAGAACACGGGCAACTTCCGCATCGTCGCTCAGGTCGACGGACGTGAGGCGCTCGACGCCTGGATCGCGCGGGGCGACGCGCAGGCCGGCATCGCGATCCCGCATGACTTTCCGCGCGATCTCGCGCGCGGCACGACGGCGACGATCCAGGTGATCGTGGATGCGTCGGACCCGCTGTCCTCGCAGGCGGCGCTGGCCGCCGCCGCGGGCGTGGCGCAGGTGCGCAACCTGGCGATCCTGGCCGCCGCCGCGCACACGAGCCAGCTCCCCCTCGAGACGCGCATTCGGCCGCGCTACAACCCAGGGCTGCGCAGCCCGAACTACATCGTCCCGGGGCTGGTCGGTGTCATCCTCACGATCACGCTGGTGCTGGTGACGGCGATGGCGATCGTGCGCGAGCGCGAACGCGGGACGCTGGAACAGCTGATCGTCACGCCGATCACCAAGACCGAGTTGATGCTGGGCAAGATCGCCCCCTATGTCGGGGTCGGCCTCGTCCAGATGACGACGGTCCTCTTACTCGGCAGGTTCGTGTTCGATGTGCCGCTGACAGGCAATGTGCTGCTGCTTTACGGCATCGCCTTCATCTTCATCGTGGCGAGCCTGGCGCTCGGCCTGTTCGTGTCGACGCTGGTCCGCACACAGCAGCAGGCGATGCAGGCCAGCTTCTTCTTTGTTCTCCCCAACATCCTGCTGTCGGGATTCATGTTCCCACGCCAGGCGATGCCGGCCGTGTTTCAGTGGATCGGCGCGTTCCTGCCGCTCACCCACTTCCTCAAGGTGCTGCGTGGCATTCTGCTGAAAGGCGTCGGCGTGACGGAGCTGTGGCAGGAGATGGCGATTCTCGCTCTCTTCGCGACGGTCCTCATCGGCCTCTCGGTCCGCCGCTTCCAGAAGACGCTCGACTAACTCTCTCCCACCACCGCGATGCGGTCGGGAGCGCCGGTTTTCGCCTTCTGCAGCGCGCCCTCGGCCAGTGTGAACAGGTCCTCAGGCCGCAACGCTTCGCTGTGCGGGTACGCGATCACACCGGCGGAGATCCCCGGCGGCTTGGCCGGGCCGAGGTCGGCAAACGTGTGGCGGGCGAACACCTGCCGCAGGCGCTCGACGAAATGGCGTCCGCCGGCGCCGTCGGTCTCGGGCAGCACGCAGGCGAACTCGTCGCCGCCGTAGCGCGCCACGAAATCGGGCGCGCGGATCTCCCGCTGCAGCATCGCGCCGATCTCGCCGAGCACGCGGTCGCCGGCGGGGAGGCCCAGCCGGTCGTTGATGTCGCGCAGCTGATCGATGTCGATCAGCACGAGCGAGAAATGCAGCGAGTAGCGCCGCGCGCGCTCGAACTCATCGCGCAGCCGGCGATCGAGCGCATCGAGGGACGCGCATCCCGTCAGCTCGTCGGTGGTGCCGGCGCTGATCTGGCGCCGGTAGATCGCCGAGCGCCGTTCCTCGTTCTCGAGCACGCGTGCCGCGGCCTGCGCGATCGTGTTGGCGAACGCGACGTCCGCCGAGCGGAGCTGCGGATCCCCTTTCTCCGTGCGGAGAAAGAACACGCCCGCCGCCCTGCCCTGCACGAAGACCGGAAGTGCCACGGCGGCCTGCACGTTCACTTCGATCTGCTCCTGATTCCAGTGCTGGCGGATCGTCGCGAACAGCGGATGATCGTGCACGTTCTGGATCACCACCGGGCGCTCGGTGCGGATCGCCTCCTGAATCTCGGGATAGCGGCCGAGGTCGACCCGCAGGTCGCGGATCGCGGGATTCTCGTACACCGCCACGACTCTGCCCTTATCGTCGCCCGGCGCCGTCAGGACAAAGGAGCAGTGCGACAGCCCGAACGCCTGCCCGACCCGGCGCACCAGCGTCTGGAAGATCTCGTCGGGGCGCAGCACCGAGGACACTTCCTGGAAGATGTCGAACAAGAGGTCCCTGGCGCGCAGCGCTTCCTGTGCGTCGCGTACGTCGGCGCGGGTGCGGATATGGACGTCGAGGCGGGCGCGTAACTCGGGGAGATGAATCGGCGCCACGAGCGCGTCGCGGGCGCCCGCGAGCAGCGCTTCGGTGGCGGCGTTGAGCTTCCCGGCGCCGAGCAGGACGAATACCGGCGCACCCCCGTAGCCGGGGGCGCGCACCAGCGCGCGTACCTCCTCCGCGACACTCGCCACGGTGGGGTCGGGCGTATAGAGAAGCAGATCGGGGGGACTGGCGGCCGCCGCTTCGGTGACCTGAAAGCCGCTGCGCACGAGGACGCGCTCGAGACCTTCCGGGCGGCTCGTCGGATTCCCAAGGAGGAGTATGCGATGACGAACCGACTCCGGCAGAGCGGCTCCCGCGCTGAGGGCGGGGCCAAGCTATAGTTTCACGCATGACCCGGCAAGCACATCCCGCGCCAGAAACCCGTGGACCCCGCACCCGCATGGTGATGCGGCAGCTCGCCGGGCGCGGGGTGCGGGATCAGCGGGTGCTGGCGGCGATGCGCTGGGCGCCGCGCGAATGGTTTCTGCCTCCGCATTTGGCGGCGGACGCTTATAGCGACGCCCCGCTACCCATCGGCAGCGGCCAAACGATCTCCCAGCCCTACGTCGTCGCCCTCATGACCGAACGGCTGGCACCCCGGCGCAACGCCCGGATTCTCGAAATCGGCACCGGCTCGGGCTATCAGGCCACGATTCTCGCGTATCTGTGCGGCAGCGGGAAGGTGTTTACGATCGAGCGGCTGCCCGATCTGCTCGTCGAGGCCGAAGAGCGGTTCCGGCGCCTCGGGCTGACGAACATCGAAACGCGGTTGGGCGACGGCGCTGCGGGATGGCCGGAGCAAGCGCCCTTCGACGGCATCATCGTCGCGGCGGCGGCGCCCCGCATCCCCGAGCCGCTGACGACGCAGCTGGCGCCGGAGGCCCGGCTCGTCATCCCCGTCGGTGACCTCGCGTCGCAAGAGCTGGTCATCTTGGAACGGCCTCGGAGCGGAGCAGGACTGCTGCAACAGCTCGCCGGCGGTGTCCGCTTCGTGCCGTTGATCTCGCGGCTCGCGTTTACCGAAGAGCGCTGATGCTCGGCGCGCACGTCTCCAGCCAGGGCGGCGTTGCCGCCGCGCCGCAACGCGGCTCGGCGCTTCGCGCCACGGCGATCCAGCTCTTCACCAAGACGCCGAATCAATGGCGCGAGCGCGAGATCGCAGCGGACACCGTGGCACGGTTCAAGAGTGAAGTCACGCGGCACGGGCTGGAGGTGGTGGTAGCGCATGACAGCTATCTCATCAACCTCGCGTCGCCAGACGCGGCGCTGCGCGCCCGCAGCATCGAGAGCTTTCGCAAAGAGCTGCAGCGCTGCACGGCGCTGGGGTTACGCGCGGTCGTCTCGCATCCGGGGAACTACATGGACGACAAGGGCCCCGGGCTGGAACGCAATGCGCGGGGCTACGCGGAATGCCTCACGGCGGTGCCGGGCGACGTCGAGGTCTGGATCGAAGGCACGGCCGGTTCGGGCACGGCGTTGGGCGCGCGGTTTGAAGAGCTGCGCGATCTGCGCAATGCGCTACCGGCCACGGTGCGGTCGCGCGTGGGGTTCTGTCTCGATACGGCGCATCTGCATGCGGTCGGCTACGACCTGAACAGGGTGGAATCGGTGTGGGAGGAGTTCGACCGCGTAGTGGGGTTCGATTTGCTTAAGTGCTTGCATCTCAACGACTCCCGCGCCACGCGTGGGTCGCGCGTCGACCGCCACGAATGGATCGCCGAGGGGCGCATCGGACCCGCACCGTTTCGGCACATCATGCGCGATCCGGCCCTGATGCGGGTCGTTAAGATTATCGAGACACCGAAGCGGGATAACCCGCTCCGCCACGACCGGCGGATGCTGCGACGGCTGCGCGCCTATGCGCGCGGCAACACCAGGGCGCCCGCCGGCGTATGAAGGAGACCATGCTGCGACGGATCTCGCTTAGCGTCTTACTTGCCATTCAAGTACTCGGCGGCGGTGCGATCACGCTGGCGCACGCGCGCGATGTGTTGTTCGCGCCGGCCGGGTTTGAAGCGAGTCACGACGCACGCTGCGCGATCCTGCACGACGAGCTGCGTTGCGCCTTGTGCCACTATGCAGGCGCGCGCGTCATCACGCAGCAGACGTTCACCATCGCTACCCCCGCGACGACGGTCCGTTTTACGCCGATCCTCCAGCCGCTGGTTACCGTCGCGGCCACCGTCCGGCTCACCGCCCCAGCCCGAGCGCCTCCGACCGCCCTCTCCTGACGACCGCACGCGCTCCGCACGCCGCGGGGCCGGCACTTGGTACTCACGGGAGAGGACATCAACGATGATACGCACATGGTGCGCGACGCTGCTCGCTGTCGCGTGTCTGACAACACAGGTAGCCGCTCAGCAACCCAACCAGCGCCAGCTTGACTCGCTGGCCGCCCAGGTGCGGCAGCTGCGCGCGAAGGTCGACAGCCTGCTTGCGGCACAGGGACGCAAACCATCGGCTCCCGCGCCGGTCGGTGACGATCTTGCCGCGCTGCGCGCGGCCGCGAGCCAGGCTGCAGGAGGCGGTCGCGGGGACACGACGCAGGGCGATACGCTGTCGCAGGCGATGGGGCGAGAGCGCAACCAGGCACAGCTCAATCCGGAGATCGGCGTCACCGGAGACATCCGCGGCTACGCCACCGGGCGCGGCGTGCAGGGCGACAACTTCGATCCCAGAGAATTCGAAATCGGCTTTCAATCGGCGCTCGATCCTTACTCGCACACCAAGATCTTCGTCAGTCTCGAGGGTGGGCATGTGAGCGTCGAAGAAGGCTATGCCTACTGGACCGGCCTCCCCGGACACCTGCGACTCGACTTCGGCAAGTACCGCCAGCAATTCGGCGAGCTGAATCGCTGGCACCTGCATGCGGTGCCCGAGACGGAGTACCCACTCGCGGTCACGAGTTTCCTGGGCGAGGATGGCCTCTCCGGCACAGGCATCTCCCTGTACCGCGCGTTTGGCGGGTTGGGGACTCACGAGGTCACCGCGCAGATCACACGGAGCGCGAGCGACTCGGAGCTGTTCGGAAATAGCGGCAGGCCCACATATCTGCTGCATCTGCTCAACTTCTGGCAGCTCAACCATTCGACCTACATGCAGATCGGCGGCACTGCGCTCTACGGCACCGATCCCGACTCGGCGTTGCGCACGAAAGTCGGCGGGCTCGAGTTCCGGCTCACGTGGCGGCCGCCGCTCCGAGCGATGTACCACGAATGGACCCTGCGTGGCGAGCTACTCGCGCTCAAGAAGGAAGTGGCAGGCACAGGGCCGACGCGCCTGGGCGGGTACGTCAGCTCGACGTACAAACTGAATCAGCGCTTCATCCTTGGCGCCCGCTATGACTATGTCGAGTCGCCCGACTTCGGCGTGATCACGAGACAGATCATCCCCTCGCTTACGATGTGGCAGAGCGAGTGGGTTTTTCTCCGCGCTCAATACCAATGGCAGCGGATCGCGAATGCTCCCGCGGATCACCAGATCGCCCTTCAGGCGGTCTGGGCCATTGGACCCCATAAACACGAGACGTACTGACATGCTCACGATCATTGCTTTACTACTTGCCGTCACCGGACCCGGCCAACCCGTACCCCCGGCGGCGCCGGTGAAGGTTGTCACGTCACTGACGACGTATGCCGCCATCGCGACAGAAATCGTGGGCGAGCGCGGCCGTGTCAGCTCCATCGCGGTGGGCGACGAGAACCCGCACTACGTCCAGCCGAAGCCGAGTTTTGTGCCGACGCTCGCGCAGGCGGACCTGTTCGTCACCACCGGGCTCGACCTGGAGCTTTGGGTACCCGCCCTGCTCGATAAAGCCAACAACCCCAAGATCACCGAAGGCGGCCCCGGATACGTCGCGGCCTATCAGGGGCTCCCACTGCTCGATGTCCCGGCGAGCTTGTCGCGCTCGCAGGGGGACATTCATGTCTTCGGCAATCCGCACATCTGGACCGATCCCCTCAACGCGGTCCTGATCGCGCGCAACATCCTGCGCGGCTTGAAGCGCGTGGCGCCGCAGGATGCCGACTACTTCACCACGCGCGAGACGGATTTCGAGGACCGGATGTATCGGGCCCTGTTCGGCGATGAATTGGTGAAGTTGCTCGGGGGCAACACGCTCGCCGATCTCGATCGGCAGGGCAAATTGTTCACCTTCCTCGGCCAACAGCAGTATCAAGGCGCTCCGCTGATCAGCCGGCTGGGGGGCTGGCTCAAGCAGGGGATGCCGTTCCGCGGGAAATTGGTCGCCTGCTATCACAAGGAGTGGGACTATTTCTCGCGTGAGTTCCAGGTCACCTGTTTCGATTACATCGAGCCGAAGCCTGGCATTCCGCCGACGCCGCGGCACGTGCAGGAGATCATCACCGCGATGCGCGACCGGCACGTGCAAGTTCTGCTATCGACCAACTACTACGACCGCAGTCAAGTGATGGACGTCGCGCAGCGCACTGACGCCAAGGCGGTCATCGTGCCTTCCAACACCGGTGGCGCGGCGGGAGTCAACACCTATTTCGATCTCATGAATCTCTGGATCTCGCAGCTGGCCCAGGCATTCGGCGCGCAGGAGGTTCCGTGAGTGGCTTCGAGCTGATGCTGCCGCCGTTCGTCGCCTGCATGATCCTGGTGGCCATGCTGTCGTACCTTGGGCTGCACGTGATTGCCCGCGAGGTGATCTTCGTCGACCTGTCGCTCGCCCAGATGGCCGCGCTGGGCAGCCTGTCGGCGCTGCTGTTCCACGTGGCGCCGGAGTCGCCGACGACCTACGTCTTTGCCCTGCTGGCGACGGCGATCGGCGCCGTCTTGTTCGCCCTGACGCGGACATCGGGACACGGCGGCACCGGCAAGGGCCGAGTGCCGCAGGAAGCGTTCATCGGGATCGTGTACGTGGTCGCATCGGCCGCCGCCGTCCTGGTGGCGAACAAGGTGCCCGGCGGCGGCGAGGCGGTCGAAAAGACGCTGGTCGGGAGTTTGTTGTGGGTCACCTGGCCGACGATCGTGAAGCTGGCGATCGCCTACGCGGCGCTCGGCGTGTTCCAATTCGCGTTGCGACGCCGCTTTCTCACGATTTCCTTCCATCCTGAGCAGGCGGAGGCGGCGGGGTGGAAAATCCGGCTCTGGGACTTCCTTTTCTATCTGTCCTTTGGTGTCGTGATCACGTTGGCGGTTCCTATCGCCGGAGTCTTGATGGTGTTCAGTTTCCTCGTCGTGCCCGCCGTAATCGCCAATCTCTTCACGGCCGACAAACGGCAGCTCACGATCATCGCGTGGAGCTCCGGAGCTCTGGCGTCGATCCTCGGGCTCTGGCTCTCTTATACCAAGGATTTGCCGACCGGACCCCTGGTCGTCTGCATGTACGGGCTGTTGCTCATCGGCGCGGGTGTGCTCCGCAAGCTCGGCGTAGGCGACACGGCGGTGGCTCCGTGAGGCGGGCGGTTTGGCGATTGGGCGGTTGGGCGGTTGGAATTGCTGTTCTAACCGCCCAACCGCTCAACCGCTTAACCGCACAGGTCTCCCTCCGCCTCTCCCTCGGCGGCCGCTACAGCACCGCGCTGGTCCGCGACTCGCTCGTCGTGCCGATTGATCTCCACCCGGGGCTCGCGCCGACCTTGCAGCTTGGCCTGCGCGACGAGTTCAAAGGACCGTGGACCGGCGACGTGATGCTCGACCTGTCGTCGTCCAAGCTCAAGCGCCACGAGAGCGGTAGTGACATCGATGCGGGATCCGTCACCGCGGTTGCCTTTACGATCGGACTGCGTCGCGACCTTGCCACCAACATCGGCGCGCGGTTCGGAATCGGCGGTCTGGTTTACTCGGGCAGTGACCTGGGCGTGTTTCAACGGGGTGGTGGCGGGATTCTGCCGCTCGTCTCACTCGCCACGACGTACGCGCCTTCCTTTGGCGAACGCCACGGGATCGAAGTTGCGCTGCAGTATGACGTCCACCGTTTCCTCACGCCGTCGCTGCGCAGCGTCGGATTCAACCGCCCGCGTCCGGTGCATCGCATCGCCATTTCAGTGAGTGGGCGGTTACTCGGCCGATGAAAGCGACGCTCGCACTCGTGATCGCCATGGGGCTGCTCGGCTGTGAGGACCTGGCAGCGCCGAACCGGACGCCGCGCTACCTCGCGGATCTCGCCGGCGAGACGTTCCACTGGCCGCCCGACCGCATCCCGGTGCGCTATTTCGCGGACCCGCGTGGCACGATGCCCGCGCTGCTCCGCCGGGGTTTGAGCGTCTGGGAGAGCCAGTTCCTGTACGGCGAGTTCAAGGCCGTGTTCGTCACCGATTCGAATCTCGCGGACGTCATCGTGCGGTGGCAGGACAGCGTCCCGCCCGACGTCCCCCCCGACACCGCCGGCGCCATCGGTGCGTGCGATGGCGTCACCACGTACGTCATCGATTCGACGCACGCGATAACTGACCCACTCCGCGTGCAGCTGCGCGTTCGCCTGGGATTCACCACCGCGCAAATCGCGGCGTGCATGCGTCGCGTGGCGACTCACGAGCTGGGTCATACGCTGGGCATTCTCGGGCACAGCCCCGCCACGACCGACTTGATGTACGGCACGCCCGCCACCGACACCCCGACCATTCGCGACCGCAACACGGCGCAGGTGCTGTACCACACACCGGCGACGCTCACGCCGCCGCCCCCCCGCTGACCGCTAGCGAATTCGGACGATGTTCAGTCGCGGGACGAGCGCGGCTGAGACGGCGGACCCGCTACCGTTACTGAAACGCAGTGTAAACGCCGCGGCGCCGGGCCGCTGCACGGCGCGCACATAAGCGCCCGACCCGGACCACAGTTTGCCGGACACGTTCACGGCATTCCCCGCGGAGACCGTGGGCACCAACGGATAGGGCCGCGGAAAGTCGGTAGTGTCCTGGCCGTGCAATGAAGCAAACGTGGTGCGGAAGTGCCATGACGTGTACTGCAGCTCGGCGGGCGCCGAGAATCCCGGCAGATCGGACACCCAGTTGGCGAGCCCCCAACGGCTCACCGTCTGGTCGAAGGGTTGACCGGTCTGCGCCGTCACGTTCGCCGCACCGGTGAGCGAGGTGCGCACCAACCTCCCGGGCAGCGAAGCGCCGAACTGATCCACGATATAGCGCGTGAACAGCCAGCTGGCGCCGACTTCCGCCAGTGACCCGGTATCAGCAGGGATCAGCAGCGGCGAGTCTTCGGGGGCGAGCATGTATTGATATCCGTCGAACACCGCGTTGATGGCGTACTGCGTGAACTTGCTATTGTTAGGCAGGAACGCGCGCCCGGCAATCTCCTCCGCATAACGCGACAGCCCTTCGTCCAACCATCCGTCCTCCGAGTTGCCACTGTTGACCCGCACATGCTCCACGAAGTTGATCATGTGCTGGAACTCATGCGTAAACGTCACCGGCATGCCGTTGAACACGCTGGCGGCGGTGTGGGCGCAACTCAACGTTCCGCCGGGATCGGCCACGATCGAGTAGAACACCTCGCCATTGTTGAATGACGTCGATGCCCCGGGCGCGACGTCGCCCGAGAAGAAAAACCCGGCGACAAAGCCGCTGGAATTGCAGCGCGACGCACTCACGAGCTTGTTCACCGTGTTCGTCATCAGCACGGCGACGACGGCGTTGGAATCGATGTCCGATACGTGGCCGAACGTCACGGTATCGAGCGGATAGAGCAAGGTATCGAATTCCTGCTTGAGCGATGCCAGGCTGGCCGAGTCCAGGCCCGCAGGAGCCAGCGTATCGACGTAGATGGCGATATGCGTCCCGACAGCGCGCACGACCGCACCGACGTTGTCGAATGCCGAGCAGGTGAAGTTCGAGCACACCTTGAACGAGCGCCCGCTGCCCAGCGTGGGCGGGGAGGCGGAGGTGGTGGGTGACGGCTGCAGTCCGGCACTACCGGCGAGCGCCGCCGCGCGCGCGAGCCGCGTGTAATCACGCGTCCGGGCGAGGTGCCGCAGGAACCGGTCGAACGCCGCGGGCGTCGCCCCGCGAAGGCCGGCGCGCAGCGAAAAAAGCGGCGCCGTGATCGAGGCGAGCGGGGTGGCCGACTCCAGCGCGAACGGCGCCGACGACCCCGGATTGCCGCCGGCCGACCACGGCAGCACCAGATACTCGGTCGTGTCGGGCGACGTGTTGGCGGCAAACGTCACGCAGCCGGAGTCCGTAGCAGGATCGATGGAGGCGTATGCGGCGACCGCCAGCGTCAGTTGTGTCCCCTGCGTCCCGCAGGACGGCAGAGTGCCCGGCCCTGACGAGTCGCTGGTGCATGCATTCGCAAGCGTGAGGACGCCGGCGCAGAAGAGGACGTATCGGACCTTCATGAAGCCTCAAGTCGTGGGTGACCGTCTGATACCCCTCTGGCTGCTTGACATCCCCGGACCGCGCGTCTAGCATAACCCCTTCTCAAGAAAGGACTTCTGCTTTTGTCCAGCCGCCGTCAGGAGGCCCTCGACTATCACGCACAGGGCCGTCCTGGGAAGATCCAGGTCACGCCAACCAAGCCGTTCAAAGATCAGCGGGACCTCTCCCTGGCCTACACCCCGGGAGTGGCGGAGCCGTGCCTGGAGATCGCCAAGAACCCCGACGACGCCTACCGCTACACCACCAAAGGCAACCTCGTCGCGGTCGTCTCGAACGGGACCGCGGTGCTCGGCCTGGGCAACATCGGCGCGCTCGCCGGCAAGCCGGTCATGGAAGGCAAAGGCATCCTGTTCAAGGCGTTCGCGGACATCGACGTGTTCGACCTCGAGGTCGGCTCCGAGAGTCCCGAGGACGTGATCCGTTTTTGCCAGCTGCTCGAGCCGACCGTCGGCGGGATCAACCTCGAAGACATCCGCTCGCCCGACTGCTTTTACATCGAACAAAAGCTGCGCGCCACGCTGGGCATTCCCGTCTTCCACGACGACCAGCACGGCACGGCCATCATTTCGGGAGCGGCGCTGCTCAACGCGCTGGTAGTGGTCAAGAAAGACATTGCCAACATCAAGATCGTGTTCGCGGGCGCCGGCGCGGCGGCGATTGCGACGGCCGAGCATTACGTGCGGCTCGGCGTCATACGTGAGAACATCGTGATGTGCGATCACAAAGGTGTGATCTACCAGGGGCGCGAGGGGCTCGACGAGTTCAAGCAGCGTTTCGCGGTGGACACGAAGGCGCGCACACTCGCCGATGCATTGCAGGGCGCGGACGTGTTCGTCGGCCTGTCGGTCGCCGGCATCGTGACCGGAGACATGCTGCAGGGGATGACCAAGAGGCCGGTCATCTTCGCGCTGGCCAATCCGACGCCGGAGATCATGCCGGACGAAGCGAAGCAAGCGCGGCCCGATGCCATCGTCGCCACGGGCCGGTCCGATTTCCCCAATCAGGTCAACAACGTGCTCGGTTTCCCGTTCATCTTCCGCGGCGCGCTCGACGTCCGCGCCAAGAAGATCAACGAGGAGATGGAGATGGCGGCGACCCGCGCGCTCGCGGCGTTGGCGAAAGAAGAGGTCCCGGAATCGGTCACGCGCGCCTACGGGGGCGACAAGCTGAAGTTCGGGCCCGACTACCTGATCCCCAAGCCGTTCGATCCTCGCGTGCTGCTGTGGGTGGCGCCGGCCGTCGCGTGGGCCGCCGTCGCCTCGGGCATCGCCGGGCGGATCATCGACGTCGAGGAGTATCGCGCCGAGCTGGAAGCGCGGCTCGGCCCCGAGCGCCAGGTGATGCGCGGCCTGATCACGCGCGCGCAGCAGGATCCTCCCAGCATCGTCTTCCCCGAAGGCGACGATCCGCGCATCCTGCGCGCCTCGCGGATTCTCGCCGACGAAGGCATCGCCCGGCCGATTCTGCTCGGCGACCTCGATGCGATCCGTCGCCAGGCCGATGAGGGGTCGCTCACGCTCGAAGACATCGAGCTCGTCAATCCGCAGACGGCGACCGACCGGGACCAGCTCGCCCAGGAGCTGTGGCAACGCCGCGCGCGGCGTGGCATGACGTTGCGGGAAGCCCGCGCCCTGGTGCTCGATCCGATGTACTACGGGCTGATGATGCTGCGCGCCGGCCGCACCGATGCGCTCGTTGCCGGGGAGGAAATCGATTATCCCGACGCCGTCCGCCCCGCGCTCGAGGTGATCGGCGTCGAACCGGGGCGCAAGCACGTCAGCGGCATCTACATGATGATCTTCCGCCACCAGACGTTCTTCTTCGCCGACACGACGGTCAACATCGAGCCGGACGCGCAGACCCTCGCCGAGATCGCGACGGCCACCGCGAAGTTCGTGACGCGGCTGGGCGTCGAGCCTCGCATCGCGATGCTGTCGTTTTCGAATTTCGGCTCGGTCAAGCACCCGGCGGCAGCGAAAGTGCAGCAGGCCGTGGCCCTGCTGCACGAGCGTGAGCCCGAGCTGCAGGTGGATGGTGAGATGCAGGCCGATACGGCCGTGGTCGAGCGCATCCTGACGAAGGTGTACCCGTTCGCCAAGCTGCGCGGGCCGGCTAACGTATTGATATTCCCGGACTTGGACGCCGCGAACATCGCCTACAAGCTGCTCGCCCGGCTCGGCGACGCCCAGGCGATCGGGCCGATCCTTGTGGGGATGGACCGTCCGGTCCATGTCTTGCAAAGGTTATCAGAAGTCCCCGACATCGTGAATATGGCGGTGATCGCCGCCGTCGACGCCCTGGAGCATCGCCGTCACGCGAGGTCAACCAGATAGCGCATGGGCATCTCGACCGCGCAGCGTGTCCACCGGAATCTGACGCCGTCTCAGCTGTACGAGCACGCCCTCCGCCGGCGCGAGGGAGTCGTGACGTCAGGGGGACCGTTCGCGGCGGTGACCGCACCCCATACCGGCCGCAGCCCCAACGACAAGTTTCTCGTTCAGGAGCCTGACTCCACGAAACAGATCTGGTGGGGCAAGGTGAACCAGCCGATCGCGCCTGACAAGTTCGAGCGCCTCAAGACCGACGTGGCAGCGCACCTCGCCACGCAGGAGCTCTTCATCCGCGACGTGTACGCGGGGGCGGATCCGGCGTTCCGGCTGCCGATTCGCTTCATCACGCCCAACGCCTGGCACGCCCTCTTCGTCTACAACATGTTCCTGCGCCCCGCCGACGGCGAGCTGTCGCGCTTTGCGCCGGGGTTCGAGGTGCTTCATGCACCCGAGTTCCACGCCGATCCGGCGGTCCACGGAACCAAGTCGGGGACGTTCATCATCGTGAGCTTCGCGCAGCGCACGATTCTGATCGGCGGCACGCGCTACGCGGGCGAGCTCAAGAAATCGATCTTCAGCGTCCTCAACTACTTGCTGCCGCTGCAGGGCGTGCTCTCGATGCACTGCTCCGCCAACGTCGGGAAGCAGGGTGACTGCGCGCTGTTCTTCGGGCTGTCCGGCACGGGCAAGACCACCCTTTCCGCGGATCCTGAACGCCGGTTGATCGGCGACGACGAACATGGGTGGTCGGATGAGGGCATCTTCAACTTCGAGGGTGGCTGCTACGCCAAGGTCATCCGGCTGTCGCGCGCCGGTGAGCCCGAGATCTACGCCACGACCGAGATGTTCGGGACCGTGCTGGAGAACGTCGACGTGAATCCCGAGACCGGCGCCGTGGACCTCGATTCCCAGCGCATCACGGAGAATACGCGGGCCTCGTATCCGATTCATTACATCCCGAACCATGTCCCCGAAGGAATGGCCGGACATCCCGGCCACGTCATCTTCCTCACCTGCGATGCGTTCGGGGTGATGCCGCCGATCGCGAAGCTCACGCCGGAGCAGGCGATGTACCATTTCCTGTCCGGTTACACCGCCAAGGTGGCGGGCACGGAACGTGGAGTGACGGAACCGAAAGAGACGTTTTCGGCGTGCTTCGGCGCGCCATTCCTGCCCTTGCGTCCCAAGGTGTACGCCAAGATGCTGGGCGAGCGCATCGCGCGGCATACAGTGAAATGCTGGCTGGTGAACACCGGTTGGACGGGCGGCGCCTACGGCGTCGGCCATCGCATGGACCTCAAGCTCACACGCGCCATGATTCGGGCGGCGCTGGCGGGAGAGTTGGACAGCGTAGCGACGCGGCGAGAGCCCGTGTTCGGGTTGGACGTACCGCAACACGTGCCGGGCGTACCGGATCACGTGCTCGATCCGCGCTCCACGTGGAAAGATCCCGCGGCCTACGACGCGCAAGCCCAGCGGCTCCTCGCTCTGTTCCAAAAGAATTTCGAGCAGTTCGACGACGTCGTTTGAGGTAGTTCGCGACCCGCTCTGGAACAACATCCGCCTCGAGCCGCAGGCGCTGGCGATCATCGATACCCCGGCGTTCCAGCGTCTGCGGTACGTCCGGCAGCTCGGTCACGCATTTCTCGTTTACCCCGGCGCCACGCACACCCGGTTTGAGCACGCGCTGGGCGCATACCACCTTGCCTGCCGTGTAACCAAAGAGCTGGAGGTCCAGCTCGCCGCGCTGCTTCATGACATCGGCCATTACCCGTTCTCCCATGCGCTCGAAGAAGCAGGACTACCCCCCCACGAGAGCCTCGCCGCGCGTCATCTCCGCAGCGGGGCGCTGGCTGTCGCCCTCGACCGCATTGGCGTACCGGCCGAACGCCTGTTGCCGCTGATCCAGGGCACGAGCACGTCCCGTTTCGCCGGTCTCGTCGCGGGTTCGCTCGACGTCGACAAGCTCGACTATTTGTCGCGCGACGCGACGATGTGCGGCGTACCGTACGGCGTGATCGATGTCGATCGTCTGCTCACTTCACTGACGCTCGGTCCGGACGGCATCGCGCTGCACACCAAGGGCCTGGCGGCGCTCGAGTCACTGCTGTTCGCCAAGTATCAGATGTATCGCAACGTGTACTGGCATCACGCGGTGCGCAGCGCGACGTCGATGTTCAAGCGCCTGGTGCGGCGCGCGATTGCAAGCGGCCGCATGTCCCCGGACGACATCGCCGTCGCGACCGACGACGGGCTGAGTCACGAGTTGCAGCAGCATGATCGGACCGGGCTGGCCCGCGCGCTGCGCGAGCGGCGGCTGGCCAAACGCGCACTCGACATTCCCGCAACGGATTTGCCCGCCGAAACGGCGGACTGGCCGTCGCGTGACCCGGATTTGCTCGAGCGGGTCGAGGACCGGCTGACGCGCGAACTGGGCTTGCGCGCCGATCAGCTGTTCCTCGACTTCCCGTCCAAGCCCGACATGTTCGACGTGTCGATCCCGGGAGCGGAGAGTCTCGGCCTGCCGCGCGTCGCCGCCGAACTACAGCGCTCCGCCCAGCGCTTGCGTGTGTTTGTGCTGGAGCCGGCGGAAATTCCGGCGCGCGCGATTGTCGAGTTGGTGACGTGGCCCGCCGAAGAGGTGAAGGCGCGCCTCGAGGAGGATAAGGGTCTGCTCAGCGCGGCCGGGCGGGGCTCTGCTGCGTCGTGACGTTTTCCTGCGTCGGCGCTTCGACCGAATCGATGCGCACGATGACCGCCGTGATGTTGTCGAGCCCACCGTGCCGGTTCGCTTCCGCGATCAGCGAATCCACTTCGTCCTGTGGCATGCGCTCGGGCGAAAGCAGCTCCGCCAACTGATAATCCTCCAGCATCCCCGTCAGACCGTCGGACGCCAGTAGGAACAAGTCCCCAGGCTTGACCGTCCCGACATAGATGTCCGGCATCACGTCACTATTAGCACCGACGCAGCGTGTAATCACGTTGCTGTAGGGATGGGTCCGGGCCTGCTCCGGCGTGAGATACCCGGCATCGACCTGCTCCTGCACGTACGAGTGGTCCTTCGTCAGCTGGCTGAGGCGCTTGTCGCGTAGCAGATAGCCGCGACTGTCGCCCACCTGGCCAATCAGGAAGCGGGTCTCGAACAGCGTCAGCGCAGTGACGGTGGTGCCCATCCCCCGCTTGTCATGCTCGGTGAGCGTGCGCTGGAAGATCGCCCCATTGGCCGTGCGGATCGCGCCCCGCATGCGCTCGGCGACCTGCTCATCGGACAACCCGCGCAACGAGTCCAGCTCGCGGGCGACGAAGCGCACCGCCATCTCGCTCGCCACCTCTCCAGCCGCATGGCCACCCATCCCGTCGGCGACCACGAAAATCCCGCGATCGGGGACCATGAGGTAACTGTCCTCATTCCCCGACCGGATGACGCCCACGTCGGTGCGGCCTGCGGAGGTGATGTGCACGTGATCCTTAGATAAACACCCAGTACACTAATCCGATGATCCCCAGGAGGAGTACCGCCGCGCTGCCGCCACACCCCTTTCCCTTCTTCTGGGCAACCGGCGGCTTCGTCCCTGCCTTCGGCTTTGTAGGCGCCGGCTTCGCCGCGG
>DASPXD010000135.1:0-2265 GCA_035637435.1 Gemmatimonadales bacterium | reverse complement strand
GCTCCTGTTCCTCGTCGCCTGCGGCTAAGGACTATTGCAGCCCTGTTGCCATCAGATTGGCCGTGAGTGTCTGCCTAGCGTCGACATAAGTTCCGCCGGAAGCAACGAAGCTCCGCGCCTTGCGTCCCGCCGCGAGGTCCGCCTGCAACGCCGCCTGATAGGCGCTGAGCCGTGTATAGACCGTCACCGTCCCGTTGTCGCCGATGACGAACAGGCCGCGAGCTGGGTTGGTTGCATTCACGATCGGGGCATCGCTCAACGACAGTCGCGTATCCACTCCGCCGCGGAAGATGTCGTGCAGCGAGCCGGCGTTGGTGAGGTTGACGACCATGCTGCCGTTGGCCGCGAAGGGTAGTTGAAAAGGAGCGGGCTCGAGCAAAGGCCAGCCCACGACCAGGGTCGCCGGCGCGTTGGTCACATCGATCAGCGTGATCGCGTCGAAATCGTCAGTGGCGGTCGCCTGGCCGAAAGGCCGGACGAAGCCGCGCACCTTGAGGGGCGTGCCCACCCCGATGCCGGAGAGATCGAGCGCACCCGTCGCTACCTGGTACGAATTCGGATTGGCATCGTTGCCGGTTGTCCCTGTTCCGGCGAAATTGAACAGACCGATCGGGCGGCCATCGATCCTCGAGAGTGTCATCGCGACGGTGTTGCCCACCACGCTGTTGACGCTGCCGTTCAGCTGCGTGACGAGCAGGCGCACCAGACCGCTGCTCGCGTCCATGGTCGTGGCCCCTACCGTCGCGTTGGTCAGATTCCCGAGCACTGTCACGCGCTGCCCGACCGAGATATCGCCGGTTGCGAAAGTGCCTACCGTGCCCTGCTTGATCACCTTGGTCGTCCCACTGGCCACGGTCACGGTCACCGTGTCCCTGAAGATGAGCGCCCCGTTGCTCCGCACGAGTTCAGCGCCTTTCACCACGAACGTCGTACCGCTGCTGCGGGAAATGACATTTCCGGTCAGGGCGTCGCTGGTGCCGAAAGAAACGCTCGATCCGGCGAGGACCTCGGTCGCGATGAATCGGCGAGAGGTGAGATCGAGCGTGCCCACCGCCACCGTCGCGGTGAGTTGCGGTTTCGCAGCGAGCGCGCTCAGGCCGGCGCTGCCGCGGAAGCTCGTCTGGTCGATTTCGTAGGTCGTGTTGCTGTCGGTGAGGAAGGCCACGCGGCCGTGGTCGCCCTGGAGCAGATTGAACGGACGCAGGATGAGCGTGAAGCTGCCTGCCTGGATGTCGACACGGTCGCGCGGTCCCCGGATGCTGTGCGGTTTGGGCGCGTCCGGATTGACGTCGGCCACGAGCAGCGGGTTGACCGTCACCACCGGGTTGGCCGGATCGCTCATGTCCACCAGATTCGAGGCGGCGAGATTGAAATCCAGATCGAGAAGCGAGGACACCAGCGGCGCGATCACGAGCGGTCGCGCGGGATCCAGCTTTACGTTCATCGACAAGGTCCTGACCTGAGCGCCCTGGCTGTCGTGGATGTTGGCGGGCAGGACCGGCACCGGGGCCCCGTTGCCGTCATCGACCTGGATGTCGGCGTTGGTGTAATCGAGATTCAGCGTCGCGCTGACGTAGCTGCCCGCCGGAATCGTGGCCCCTACCACGAACTCGGTCAGGTCGACGATTTGCGCGAAGTCGACGCGTGTTGTCTGCGGCAGGGTCTGGACGACCGTGGTGTTGTCGGCTTTGGTCAGGGTGAGCGAGGTGACGTCGACCGTGTAGGTGAGGAAGTCGCCCGGCGCATCGGTCAGGCCGATGGCGACCACGCCTTTCTCATCGGTTAAATTTTTGCAGGCGTACAGGCCAAAAGCCACGGCCACTGTAACAAGGGATACCGCTACAAAACGGAGGAACCCGCGACTTCCGAAACCTGGTTGCCAGCTCATCGGTGTGTCTCCCTTGCCGGGGTCGTGCAACAGGGGCGCGTCCCGCTGAAACAATTTAGAAACAACTTCTGCCAGCGCGTTCCCGGAGCAAAACGCACCGCAAGCTTGAACGGTTGACTCCCGCCGCGAGCGGCGGGACGTCTCTGCGCCGAGTGGCTCACGCGGGCACGAGCTTCATCTGCTCGAGCGCCGCGCGGCCGAGGAGGCCGTAGGGACTGGCGAGGGTCTCGTAGATCTCGAAATGGTTGTAGCCCTGCGCGAGGAGATATTGCACGGGTTTCCCCGCCGCCTTGACCGCCGCGGCGAAGTCGCGCGTCTGGCGCTGGAACTCCGGCGTCTCGAGCGTCCCGTGCGCGACAATCACGGGGCAGCCGAGC
>DASPXD010000134.1:0-3412 GCA_035637435.1 Gemmatimonadales bacterium | reverse complement strand
GACGATGCGGCGCGAGTGCCCAGTCTCGCAGACCTGGCCCGGCTCACGGGGCTGAGCCGTTATCAGGTGTTGCGCCGCTTCGAGCGAGCCTATGGACTGCCGCCCCACGCATGGCTGCTGCGCCGCCGCGCCGAGCGTGCGCGGGTGCTGATTCGTGACGGCTGTACGCTCGCGGCGGCAGCGGCGGCGACCGGTTTCGCCGACCAGAGTCACATGACGCGCGTGTTTGCGCGGCAGTTCGGCTTCACCCCCGGCGCGTGGCGGCGGGCCGCACGGCTGCAATAACGTCCAAGACGGCGGCGTCACGCCGGCCGAGCTTTCCTTTGTGTACATCCATGGATACGGCGAGCGCGAGAGCGAGCGTCTGCTGGCGCAGGCTTCCTCGGTCGTGCGCCTGCTCCATGGGGATACCAGGTTTCCTCCCGGCAGCCGCGTGCTGGAGGTCGGCTGCGGCACCGGAGCGCAGACAGTCAGTCTCGCGCGCAATAGTCCAGACGCGCGGATCGTCGCATTCGATCGTGCGACCGGATCGCTGGCGCGCGCGATGGAACGCGTCGCGGCGGCCGGCCTGTCGAATGTCGAGTTTTTGCACGCCGATCTGTTTGCGCTGCCGTTCGCAGCAGAGTCGTTCGATCACGTATTCATCTGCTTTGTGCTCGAACACCTCTACAGTCCGATCGCAGCGCTGCAGCTGGTGAAACAGCTGCTCAAGCCCGGTGGTAGTGTCACCGTGTTCGAGGGAGATCACGGCTCCGCCTACTTCCATCCGCACTCCGAGATCGCGCACCGGGCGATCCGGTGTCAGGTGGAGCTGCAGCGGCGGGCCGGCGGGAATGCCTGTATCGGCCGGCAGCTGTATCCGCTGCTCGCGCAAGCAGGCTATGAGGCGCCGTGCGTGACACCCCACGTCGTCTACGTTGACGCGACGACACCGGATCTGGTCGATAGCTTCACGCGGAAAACGTTCACGTGGATGGTTGAAGCCGTACGGGAGGAGGCACTCGCGGCCCGAATCATCGATGCCGCGACATTCGATGCGGGGATCCGCGATCTTTATCGTGCGGCAGAACCCGATGGCGTGTTCTGCTACACCTTTTTCAAGGGAGTGGCAGCAAAGCCAGCGCATCTACCTCAGGAGGGCTCCAATGGCCGTGACGTCTAAACGAGAACGCGCGCTGCAGGTCGCGCTGGTGGTGTGGGGTGTGTTGACGGTCGTCGCCAATATCTATCCGCTGGTGACCGCTTTCCTGGCGGGGCTGCGCCCGACTGCCGGGACGACAGCGCCGATGTTCTGGACCATGTACGCGACGCTCGGCGTTTTTCTGGTGCTCGCGGCACGCAACCCCTCCGCGTATCGCAGTTTGATTGCGTTCGCCGTATGGTCCAGTTTCGCGCATGCGGCGGTCATGGCGCTGATGACGATTCAACTTCCCACCAAACGCGGCGAGCTGCTGGTCGGCGTGGCCGCGACCGCCCTGCCGGCCGTGCTGCTGTTCGTGTTCGCGCGGTCCGCAGCCCGTTCTGAAGGAGCAGTTCCCGGTTAGGGATCCTCAGTATGCGGCATCTCACGATCGCGACGTCGTCCGGCCTAGTGTGGCTGATGCTGGTGTGCCACTTCAGTGCTGCCCTTATCGCGCTCATGGCGGGGACCGTCGCGCTCTCGGTCACGAAGGGAGGACGCCTCCACAAGCGGAGCGGCTTGGTGTTCACGGGCGCGATGATCGCAACCGGCCTTCTCGCCGCCGCGATCTCGGTGTACGAAGGCAAATCGGCCGCTGGTGGTGCTTTCGCTGCCTATCTCGTCTTCACGGCGGCAACCACGGTCAAACCCTTGCTCGGAGCCGGACGGGGCCTCGACGTCGCGCTCATGATCCTCGCGTTCACGCTGGCAGCGGTCAATTACGCTGACGGTGTGGTTGTCTGGCAGCAACCCGGCCACATGTTCGCCGGCGTTCCAGCCGGAATGATTTTGTTCGTCGCTACCATCTGCCTGCTCGCGGCGCTCGGCGACTTCCGGATGATTGGCGCGGGCGGTCTGCGAGGCACGCGACGCCTCACGCGCCATCTGTGGCGCATGTGTTTCGGGCTCTTCATCGCGACTGGGTCATTCTTTCTCGGCCAGATGCAGTTCGTTCCCGCGCCGATGCGCGTGGTGCCATTGCTCCTGATCCTTGCGATCGCGCCGCTTGTACTCCTCCTGTACTGGATGTGGCGCGTGCGTCTGCGGGGTCGCGTGACTGGCCTGATATTCACGGAATAGCTGCCGTCAGGGAGCCCTTCCCACAGAGGCCCCCCGCAGCAGATGCCCTACGACCAGGAGGATCCAAATTCCCTGCAGCAGCGTGACGATCACAATGCCACGCACGGTCAGGCTGAGCCATCCGGTCAAGATCCCGAGCGCCAGCACGGCGCCGATGATCACGCCGGCCGCAGCCGGCAGGCGGGCAAACCCGCCCCGTCCCCCGATCGGCCACAACGCCGCGCCCCACAGGATGAGGCTCGCGCCTATCGCGGCCACGCTCACCTTGGCGAAGGCTTGATTGAGCTGGCCGGTATAGCCGAGGAGCACGCGGTCGGCGGCGACGTCGGGGGCAACGAATCCGCTCAGCGCGGCGGCCGAGAGAATCGCCACGATCCCAAACGCGTAGAAGACCAACGCCGCGGTCGCGACGTCGGAGCGGAACGTGCGCCATAGCCCGAGCAGGCCCAGGAAAACGATCGGCTGAGCGGCGAGCGACACGCCGTGGACCCAATGGTTGATCGTGACGACTCGGGCGCCTCCCCGTGTGACGTCTCCTCCCGTGGGGTGCATCCCCATGATGAGGAGCGGCGCAACGACCCCGATCAGCAGCGCAACCGCGGCGCGGCGTTCCTGCGTCATGCTCATGAAGAAGGAAAGTACGATGCTCGGCACGCGCCGTTCTTGAACGATGTTGCAGGGCCGCGGGCCCGTCGTTGGAAGAAGGGAAGAGAGGTGATTGAGAAAATGACTGCCGCCAGCGTACCGGAACTGGTACGCCCGCGGCGGTCCTCCGAGCAATTACGTTGCGGTTTAGTGTGACGCCGTTGCGAGCGCCGTCGCGGCCTGTTCGATGAGCGCCACCACCGGAGCAGGACGCGACACATAGATCGCGTGACTGCCAGGCGACTCGCGTACCGTCGACCCCGCCCGTTTGGACATGAAACGCTGAGCTGCCGGTGGAATCATCCGATCGTCCGTCACGACCAGGTACCAGCTCGGCTTGGTCTTCCACGCCGGCTCGGTGATTGCGCCAGCCAGCGCCTCAACGCCCCACGGGACTTGCGACTCAGCCATGAATGCGGCCGTCTCCGCGTTCACGTCCCCGGCGAACGATGCGGCGAATTTGGCACGGTCGAGGAACAAGTAGCCTTCCTGGGGCGGCAGTATCGG
>DASPXD010000133.1:0-3931 GCA_035637435.1 Gemmatimonadales bacterium | reverse complement strand
AGGCTCTCGTGCTCAACGAGGCTCAAGAGGCGCGGCCTCCAGTTGTGGCTCAGATCGTTCTTCTCGAGGAAGAGATGAACGGTGCCGCGCGCCAGGATTCCGACCTTGTAGCCGCGCACATGTGCATTGACAATCCGCACGTTACTGCCGCCATCCACGCGGATTGCGGTGTCCGCCGAAGAGCCTTCGAGCGTCGCCCCGCGAAAATCGACGGTGATATTGTCGCCGCGCACCACGATCGGCGCCCCGGACAGGCGGTACACTTTCGGGACAACGCGCACCGACTGCGTGATCACCATCCCCGGCGTGAGCTCGATCGGGGCTTGCGCAAGCGCAAGCACTAGCAGCAGCATGATGCCAACTTATGGCCGCCCTGCTGACGCTCGCCACTGCCCTGCCCTTCGTGGTCCTGTTGCTGGCCATCGCGCTGGCGCCGCTCGTCACGCCGCAGTGGTGGCATCACAACCGCAACAAGGCCATCGTCGTGTTCGTCGTGTCAGTTCCGATCCTGATCTACCTCGGCATTGCCGCACCGCAGGTCCTCATCGAGAAGTTGCACGAGTATTTCGGCTTTATCGTCGTCATCGGCGCGCTGTTCGTCATCACCGGCGGCGTCCACATCCAGGGCTCCTTCTCCGGCACGCCGCTCGTCAATACCGGGATGCTCGGGCTCGGCGCCGTGCTCGCCAACCTGCTCGGCACCACCGGCGCCTCGGTGTTATTGATCCGGCCGTTGCTGCGCGCCAACAAGGCCCGCAAGCGCGTCGCCCACATCGTCATCTTCTTCATCTTTATCGTCGCCAACTGCGGCGGCCTGCTGACGCCCATCGGCGACCCGCCGCTGCTGTTGGGCTTCCTCAAGGGTGTCCCGTTCGATTGGACACTGCGCCTCTGGCCGCAGTGGCTGCTGGTCAACGGCATCCTGTTGATTGTGTTCAACGTGTGGGATCGGTGGGCGCACGAGCCTGACGAGAAGGAGCTGCTCCACGAGCCGCTGCGCGTGCGGGGCGCCCTCTCGATCGTGGGACTCATCGGCGTCCTCGCGACGATCCTCGGCGCCGGCATCGCGGCGGCGCGCGGCGCGCCGTGGGACCCCGGCATTCAGGAGCTGGCGATCGTGATGATTGCCGTGATCGCCTACATCGGGACCTCGCGCGAAAACCGCGAGCGCAACGCGTTCACGTTCGGGCCGATCATCGAGGTGGCGATTCTGTTCGCGGCGATCTTCGTGACGATGGCGCCGGTGCTGGAGATGCTCAACATCTGGGCTCGGGGCCCGGGATTCTGGCTGAGCAAGCCGGCGCACTTCTTCTGGGCGTCTGGCACGTTGTCGAGCGTGCTCGACAACGCGCCGACCTATCTCGTCTTCGCCTCGAGCGCCGCCGGGCTTCAGGGACTGCCGCCGCACGGCCCGTTCATCGGCGCCTTCGTGCTCGATCCCGGCAGCGCCAAGCTCCTCGCCGCAATTTCGACCGGCTCGGTGTTGATGGGCGCGAACACCTACATCGGGAACGCGCCGAATTTCATGGTGCGCGCGATTGCGCAGGAGAACGGCGTGACGATGCCGTCGTTCTTCGGATATATGGCCTACAGCGTGGGGATCTTGCTGCCGATTTTTGTGGTGGTGTCGGTGGTGTTCTTCTAAATCGCACCACGTACCACGTACCGCATTATCATAGATATCGTGTCTCTTACTCCCCTGCCCAACCAGCGCCGCGCCATCGAAGCGCCCATGGGCCCGGTGCTCGTCGTTGCGGGTCCCGGCGCCGGCAAGACCTTCTGCCTCATCGCCAGAATCCAGCACCTCATCGCCGGCGGCATCGATCCGCGCCGCATCTGCGCCGTCACGTTCACCAATCGCGCCGCCGAGGAAATTGCCACCCGGCTGAAACACACGCTGGGCGAGCGCGCGGACGCGATCACGCGGGGCACGATCCACGCGCTGTGCCTCGCGCTGCTGCGCGACCACGTCGACGCAGCGGGCTTGAAGAAAGGATTCGGCGTCGCGGATGACCTGTACCAGAGCGTCGTGCTCGGCCGACTGCGCGTGCCGGCCGAGCGGCGCGGCGGCATCCTCAACCGCTTCGGCCGGCACCGGCTGCAGGGGTACAAGCTCCAGCCGGACGAAGCCCGACTGTTCCGCGAGTACTGCGCCTGGCTCGCCCACCGCAACATGGTCGACTTCGACGAGCTGATCACGAAAGCCGCGCCGCTCGCCGATCGGATCGCGGATCGGTTTGACTATCTGCTCGTGGACGAATTTCAGGACGTCAACGCAGTCCAGTATGACTTGTTGAAGAAGCTCGCCGAGCCGCATGGCAACTTCTTCGCGGTCGGTGACGACGAGCAGTCGATCTTCACCTGGACCGGCGCGGACCCGTACGTCCTGGTGCGGTTCCAGCGGGACTACGAAGTCGAGCCGATCATCCTCGACAAGAATTGCCGCTGCTCTCGGCAGATCTTCCAGACGGCGCGCCGCGTGCTGGCGCAGAACCCGCAGCTGTTCCAGAAGCAGCTGACCGCCGACAAGGAATCGGCACACGAGGTGTGCGCCTACGCGTTCCACGACGAGGAAGAGGAAGCCTCGTGGCTGCTCGAGGATCTCGTCACCGACCGCGGCAGCGAGGGATTCGGCTGGGGCGACTACGCGATCCTGTATCGCAAGCACAAGGTCGGCGAATACCTCGAGGGCCGGCTGCTGCGCGCCGGCATTCCCTGCCGCCTGGCCCGCGGGCGCTCCCTGATGGAAGACAGCGTCATCGGTTACGTGATGACGGCGCTGCGCGTGGTGCGCAATCCCGCCGACCCGGCGGCGCTGCACGCGTTCGCGCAGAGTGTCCTGTCCCAACACTTCCTCCAGGAAGTCGAGGCCGCGATCGGGTCCGGCGACTTTCTGGTCAACGTGCGCGCGCTCGCCCAGCGCCGCCCCAGGCACGACCCCGACACGAGAAAGCTGTGGCGGCTGATTTTCCAGATCGAGAATCTGCGCTCGCTCCCGCGCTCGCACGCCACGCTCTCCGCCGTCATCGACGAAATCCTGTCGCAGTCGGTCGGGCCGTTCAAGAACGTGCTCGAGGAGCGGCACGACGAGCTGAGCGACCCGGCCACGATCCCGGAAGCCGTAGAGTTGGCCGCCAAAATCGCGCATGCGATTTCAGAGGATCACGACGTCGTCATCGACCCGGCCGGTGGTGTCGAGATTGCATTGCGCGGGATGCTGGCGGCCGCGGGCCTGCGCAGACTGCCCAGCACCCCCACGCACAACGCACCACGCACCACGCACCTCACCTCTGATGCGTTGACGGTCTTCAAGGCTTTGCAGCTTCTGAATTCCAGGGACATCGGCAAGCCCTTGGAGCGCTACGTCACGTTCGACCTCGAGACGACGGACGACGACGTCGCGACCTGCGGCGTCGTGGAAATCGGCGCGGCACGCGTCGTGAACGGCGCGATCGTCGATCGCTTCCACACGATGGTGAATCCGTTCCGGCCCATCTCCACGAAAGCAACGCAGATCCATGGCTACACGGATGGCGACGTGGCAACCGCCCCGCCTTTTGCCACCGTATTCCCGCAGTTCCGTGATTTCGTCGGTTCAGACGTCTTGATCGCCCACAACGGCCAGCACTTCGACATTCCCGTGCTGCAGCGGCTCGCTGCCGGCCAGCCAGGGGTCGAGACGCTCGCGTTCTACGACACGCTGCTCCTGGCCCGCTCGTTATCGCGCGTGGGGGCGTCGCAGGCCGACCTCGCGCACCGCTTCGGCATCGACGCCGGCCGAGCCCATCATGCGCTGGACGACGCGGTCACGTTGGCGCACGTCTACCGCGAGCTCGAGCAACAGCGTGCCGTACGGGCGCGCAAGGCGGTGCTCGCGAATGTGCTCGACTATTTGGGGTTAGCGTTGGCATTGGAAGGAGAGCACGGAGCA
>DASPXD010000132.1:0-13908 GCA_035637435.1 Gemmatimonadales bacterium | reverse complement strand
GAGAACAGACCGCCCTTGTATCCAAAGGGTAAGGGTGAAACGGTGGGGTAAGAGCCCACCGCGCGTCTGGCAACAGGCGCGGCACGGCAACCCCCGGTCGGAGCAAGGCCAAATAAGCAGCGAGACCCGGCCCGGGTCGTTTGAGCTGCGGGTAGGCCGCACGAGATGGCTGGCGACAGCCATCCCAGAGAGATGACCATCTGCTCGTACCAACGAGTAAACAGAACTCGGCTTATGGTCTCACCACTTCCTCCTCTGTGACCACGAAGCCAACTCCGTATCCGCCCCACTGGGAGAACGTCGCCGACCTGCGTGTCTTCCGGACCACCGCCCAGGAGTGGGAAAAGCTCATCGTGTGGCGGACCGACATGCGCAAACGGGGATGGAAGCTGCTCAAGGTCTCGAGTGAAGAGACCGAGGTGGTCGCCATTTTCGGACGTACTAAAACCAAGGAATAGCCGAACGATGCGTCGTGCAATTGTCACGGCGGCCCTCGTCGCCGCGCTGGCCTGCGCGCCAAAGAATCCGCCGTCGACCATACCGGTGCCGGGCATTCCGCCCGCCGCACCACCACCACCAGGTCCTCCGCCGGCCCAGCCGCAAGGGCTTCGCCTGGGACCCAGCGCGTTGCGGTACATGGCGCATCAATCGCTCCACGCAGAACAAGAGCTCCAAGGTCAGACTCAAGTAATTGCTCGGGGAACCCGGCTGTTTTTTACGGCGACCGTCGTCGGCCCTGCCGATAGCCTGGGGTATCGGCTGACCTTCACGATCGATTCGATCGCTCTCGATTCCGGCACGACAGTTCCGCCAACCGTGGACCTCTCGGCTGCGCGAGGCCTGGTCTACGATGGCAGGCTGACGCCGTCCGGTGTGTCCAGGCTCACGCTCGTATCCGACTCGACGCGCGCGGCTCCATTCGTACAGCTATTGGGTCTCCTGCAAACCTTCTATCCTCGCCTCCCGACAAGGGGGCTGACGACCGGCGTCGAGTGGACGGACACGACCACGACCGATGATCGAGTCGTCATCGATGTAAAACGGCAGTCGATCAATCATTCTCGTGCGGCGATATCGGAGGACCGAGCGGGAATTCGTGCGCTGCGACTCGACGTGAACTCAACGTACAGTGTCTCCGGTGCGGGGAGCCAGTTAAACCAGCCCGTGGAGGTCACGGGATCGGGAACAGGAATGGCGCATTACTTTATCACTGCCGACGGACGGTACCTGGGCGGTGAAGGGACGGATAGTTCGACGATTACGGTCAAGTTTCCCTACCAATCCGCTGTTATCCCTGCGACTCGGATCCTCCGCTTTACGACAATCCTGTTGCCGTGACGGGCTCCTTGACGGTTGCGCCCCTGGCCGTCACGCTGCTGTTAAGCGCCACAAGCCTAACCGCCCAACAAGTTTTTCCCAACCGCGCCACCGCCTACCTCTTTCCCACCGACGTCCGGGACGCTCGCGCCATCTGGGTCAACCCAGCGGGGCTCGGCGTCCAGCGCGAAGCGTCGACCTACGCGGAAGTCGCCGTCGGAGATCCCGGCGCACACGGCCGGTTGCGGCAGGTTAACGCGGGCTTCAATGCGCGTGGGCTGTCATTCGGCTATCAGCGCGACATGCTGGACGATGGCCAGCGAAGTCACACCTACCGTTTTGGTCTGGCGGGCGGCTCCAGTGGGCTGGCGGTGGGTTTCGACGTCACGCATTACCGCGGCGATGGCGCCAAGGCCACGGGATGGGACTTCGGCGCAACGTACGTGGTTTACACCGGGCTCAACCTGGGCCTGGTGATAGCCAACATCGGCCAACCGAATGTGCGAGGGCTACCACAGCGGCTCACGTACATCCCGGGAGCCACCTGGCATCCCAGACGCCTTCCCGCATTCGGCGTATCGACGTACGCGCGGATCACACCCGATTGGGTGGAGTGGTATGCGTTCGGCGTGGCATGGCGGACGCTGGCACGCCGCCCGATGGAAATCATTGCCCGGATGGATACCGATCGTGGCTTCCGTCGGGGGGCGTTCGTGCTGGGGTTCTCGATCGGCGGCGAGAATCGCGTGGGGGCGGTCGTGTCGACGCCGGGTGACGTCTCGCGCATCGATGACGCCAGCGTGTATGGCCTGGCGACGCGGGAGCCCGCCACCCGCCGCCATTAGCGGCGCCTAGGGGCGCGCACGCTGACGCGGCTTTCTGTGTGACGGCGCTGGTGGAGGCGGACGAACCGAGCGGCGCGGACGAGCCTGTGGGGGCGGTGCAGGCGGAGGGGCCGGCGGTTCCCGATTGAGCTGCGATCTGATCTGCATCATGTCGCGGAACGACAGATTACGGTACACCGTGTCCGCGACTCCTGACGAGTGCCTTCCGTAAATCACCAACCGAAACGCCAGGCCGCCGTGGAGAATGAGGTCGATGTCACGCCGCACGCTGTCGCGCGCGTAGGAGCGCACCTCACGCGGCGTGACGACGACGGTACGACGCCGCGTGAGCAACAACAGCGTCGTGTCCTCCTCGCCGGCTGGCCGATACGCGAACAACCCAATGTCACCGGGGAGCAGCGCGCGCCGCGCGCGCAGCATGCGCGTTAGGCTGCCCGGGAGCGGCATGCGCGCCGCGATGTGCGGTGGTTTGCTGAAGACGTAGTACGCCACGGCCGCTGCGCCGCCGGCGAACGCGATGAAGAGGAGACATCCCGCCACGCTCAGGCCCACCAGAGACCGGTAGAACATCAACCGGAGCCGGCGGCGCAGCGGCACGCGCACCCGGTCCCGCGCCGCGGTCGGCATCGCCCCCACGAGTGCACGGCTGACCTCGCTGGCCATCTGAAATCGTTTGGTGCGGTTCTTCTCCATCATCCGGTCCAGCACCACGGCCATCTCTTCGGGCAGGTCGGGGCGGTGGCGGCGGATCGGCACGGGCGCCTGGGTGATCTGCTGGGCGAGAATCGACGCCGAAGACGTGCCCTCGAACGGCGGCGCGCCCGCCAGCATGTGGTAGAGCACGACGCCGAGGGAGTAGATGTCAGAGCGGCCGTCAAGCGGGTCGCCCGATGCTTGCTCGGGACTCATGTAGTCGGGTGTCCCGACGATCATCCCTTCGCTGGTGAGCTGGGTCGACCTGGGGGTCGCCGCTTGCGCCGCTTGCGCCGCCTGCGCCGCTTTGGCGATCCCGAAATCGGTCACGAGGACGTGGCCGCTTTTGTCGAGCAGGATGTTGTCCGGCTTGATGTCGCGGTGTACGATGTCGTGGCTGTGGGCGTAGGCGAGCGCGTCGGCCACTTGCCGGGCGATGCGGGCGGCGTCGCCGACGGACAGCTTCTTTTGCGTCTCGAGGAGTTGGCGCAGCGACGGACCGTCGATGCACCGCATGATGATGTAGAAGATCTCTTCCTGCCGGCCAACCTTGTAGATCGGCACGATGTGCGGATGCTCCAGGCGGGCGACGGTCTGCGCTTCGCGCATGAACCGTTCGGCGACCACCGGCGACGGCGCGAGCTCCACGTCCAGCACCTTCACCGCGACGTCGCGATTCAAGACGTTGTCGCGGGCGCGGAACACGGCGGCAAAGCCCCCCTCACCCAGCAGGGGGCCAACGGTAAATTCCTGTCCAAGCGCTCGTTGCAGGCGCTTCTGGAGGGCTCCGAGGTCCATGGCGGTGCGAAAAGCTAGGATTGCAGGGCGCGTTCTGCTAGGGACGATCGCGCTGTTTGTCGTGTGGCTGTTCGCTGTCTGGCCGCCGCCGGTGTGGTGGCGCGGTCACGAGCCGCGCTGTACCGCGATGATGCGGTTACGCTCGGACTGCCCGACGGCCGGACGGCCGGACGGCCGCCATCGTGCCCCGTCACCGATACTCGAGCGCATGATCATCATCGCGGAAGACTCGCGATTCAAAACGCATCACGGAATCGACTTGGTCGAGCTGCACGATGCGTGGGCCGCGGGTGGACGTCGCGGCGCGAGCACGATCACGCAACAGCTCGCCAAGAACCTCTATTTGTCGCCGTCGCGCTCGATCTTCCGCAAACTCAAGGAGGCGGTGACCGCCGTGCGACTCGAGCTGGCCCTCAGCAAAGACCGCATCATGGAGCTGTATGTGAATACCGCCGAGTGGGGTCCCGGCGTGTGGGGGGCGAGTGCGGCGAGCGTGGCCTACTTCGGCGTGGCGCCGGCGCGGCTCAGTGACGCGGAGGCCGCGGCGCTCGCGGCCACACTCCCGCAGCCGCGGACATCCAATCCGGCCTTTCGCCCGGCGCGCATGCTCGCGCGCCGTGATCTGATTCTGGCCCGGTATTACGGCGGCAAGACACCCGTGCCGTATATACCAGAAGACTCGATCCCCGAGGTGCCGGAGATCGAGCCCCCAATAATTCCGATAATTCCGCTGGACTCTCTGATCCGCGTGGACTCGTCAATTCACGTGGATTCTTTGGACTCCCTAATCCACAAGCCGTAGCGGCATCACCAACGCCATGTACGAGGCCGGATCGTTCCATCCCACCGGCTCGATCGTGCTGGCGCGCTCGGGAGCCTTGAACGTGAAGCGCACTTCGTCGGTCGGCATGTACTTCAGGATCTCGAGCAGGTACATCGCGTTGAACCCGATCTCCAGCGGCTCGCCTTCGTAGGTCACCGCCAGCTCGTCCTGGGCTTCGCCGAGGTCGGGCGTCTGCACCGAGAACTTCACGTTGCCGCCGGAGAAGGCGAGCCGGATGCGGTGCGTCTGGTCGCTCGCGACCACGCTCATGCGGCGCAGGGCCGCGGCCATGGCCGCCTTGTCGACCGTCGCCTGCTTGTCGTTCTCGCGCGGGATTACCTGCTCGTAGTTGGGATACGGTCCCTCGATCAGGCGGGAGAACACCAGCGTGCCGCCGGCGCGGAAGCCGATGTGGTTATCGCTCTTGGCGAGCTCGATTTCGGCGTCGCCCGGGTACAGCCGGCGGATCTGCTCGAGCGCCTTGGGGGGGACGATGAGGTCGGCGGTGGAGCCACCGGTCGCGGGGACGTCCATCTTGGCCAGGCGGTGGCCGTTCGTCGCCACCATGCGCATGCGGTCGGGCCGCAGCTCCCACAGCACACCGTTCAGGATCGGCCGGCTTTCCTCGGTCGATGCGGCGAATGACACGTGACCGACGAGCTTGTGGACCACGCCGGCCGCCGCTTTCCACGCCTTCTCGAACTTCACGGCCGGGAACGACGGAAACTCCTCGCGCGGCAGGCCCAGGAGCTTGAACTTGGATCGCCCCGACTCGATCGCGACGCGGGCTTCGCCGGCGGCCGTGACGCGCACCGGGCCCGACGGCAGCTCGCGCGCAATGTCCACGAGCTTCTTGGCCGGCAGCGTCACGGCACCATCGGCATCGACTTCTGCGGGCACGGTCGTGCTCACCGCGATGTCGAGGTCCGTGCCCGACAGTCGCAGGCCGCCACTCTGCTTCGATGCCTCGACGAGGACGTTGGCCAGAACCGGCAACGTCGTTTTGGCGGGAATGGCTGCCGCCACCGCCGCGAGGCCTTCCTGCAGTTGTTCTCGAGTGATCGTGAACTTCACGCCGCCAACGTCTCCGGAAATGGGGAAAGTCTTTACTACTTCTCTTCTATATAGAAATACTAGTAGTAGTAGTAGACATCGGGGATATGTGGGCGATGTCGTTAAAGCGCAACTGGTGCATCACCTGCATCGAGTCACCTGATGTTGGCGCACTGTTGGCACTGTTGGCGCTTTGCGGATAGTCGTCGCGGTTTCCCCACTACCCCACATCCCGCGCCGTTTTCCCCAACTGCGCATTGTTTACAGTGCGGACAATTCCTGCCGCGCCATTTCCACGCGTTCCTTGAACGTCCGGTCGCGCATCATTTGCCGCTCCACCTTGTCCACGCTGTGAATGACGGTGGAGTGATCGCGGCCGCCGAATGCCTGCCCAATCTCGACGAGCTGCATCTGAAGCATGTCGCGCGCCAAATACATGGCCACCTGGCGCGGAACGGTGAGCGTCTTGGTGCGCGCCTTGGAGCGCAGGCCCTCGGGCGTCACGCCCCAGCGGCGTGCGACGACTTCCTGCACGCGGTCGATGCTGGGTGCCGAGCCGCTGCTGCCGTAGCCGGAGCCTTCCTCGCCCTGGCGGATCTTGTCCGACAGCGCCTCGCGGGCCAGCTCGATCGTCACCTCGCGGTTCTTGAGCGACGCGAACAGCAGCAGCTTGATGATGCAGCCCTCGAGCTCGCGCACGCTGGAGCGGATGTGCTCCGCGATGAAGCGCAGCACGTCGTCCGGAATCGTGAGCTCGAGATGATCCTGCTCGGCCTTCTTGCGCAGGATCGCGATGCGGTGCTCGAGATCGGGATGCCCGATGTCGGCCACCATGCCCCACTCGAAGCGCGAAATCAGCCGGTCTTCGAGTCCGGGGATCTCTTTGGGTGGGCGGTCCGAGGTCAGCACGATCTGCTTGTGCGCCTCGAACAGCGCGTTGAAGGTGTGGAAGAACTCCTCCTGCGTCATTTCCTTGCCTTCCAGGAAATGCACGTCGTCCACCAGGAGCAGATCCACGTCGTTGCGGTAGCGCCGCCGGAACTCCGACATCGTGCGCGCGTGAATCGACTCGATCACGTCGTTGATGAACTGTTCCGCGCCGAAATACTGCAGCCGCGTCTCGGGGTTTTTCTCCAGCACCGCGTGCGCGATCGCCTGCATCAGGTGCGTCTTGCCGAGCCCTGTGGCGCCGTAGATGAAGAGCGGGTTGTACGTCTTGCCCGGCGCCTCCGCGACGGCGTGCGCCGCCGCGGCGGCGAGCTCGTTCGACTTGCCGATGACGAACGTCTGAAACGTGTAGCGCTCGTTGAGCGGCGTCGTCGCGACGGATGAGGCGGTGGCGACACCCCCGCCCGTGCTCTCGCGCGGGGCGACGAAGAAATCCATTTGCGGGCGGCGTTGCCGATCTTCCTGCACGCGAAAGACGATCGTCGTCGGCCGGCCGAGCACGCGCTCCGCGACGCGCGCGAGCAGCGACGCGTGCTTCGACTCATTCCATTCGGCTGCGAATTGATCGGGCGCACCGAGAATCAGACGGCCCTCATCCAGCGCGATAGGCTCGGATGGCTCGAGCCATGTGCGCACCGTCGCCTCGGGAAGTTCACGTCGAGCTTCGTCGAGGAGACGCTTCCAAGCTTCGTTTACCGATTGCTCCATTACGTTTTTTGAGATTTTGGAAGGGCGTCCAGCAAGGGCGGCCCGAAAGTACGGGCCCCATGTGGAAAAGTCAACCTTGACCATCGCGTGACGAGCCGGGTAACTTTCTCGGCCTTACTCGAGGAATTTATGGGTCCGACATATCGGCCGAGAAATCGGCGACGTATCAATAAGCATGGATTTCGCGCGCGGATGAAAACCGTTTGGGGCCGTGCCACGCTGTCCCGCCGGCGCAAGAAGGGCCGCAAGCAACTCGTCGTCCGTATTCCATCCAAACACCGGAGCCGGTAAACGCGCGAGCGGTACCCGCGCCGCGTACGCATCACGCGCGGCTCGGAGCTCACCGCCTGCTGGGAAGCGGGCGTGGGTCGCCGCCGTCGCACCCCGCATCTCGATCTGGCCTGGCGTCACAGTGATTCGGGTCACGCGCGTCTCGGACTCATCGTCCCGCGTCATCAATCCTCCGCGGCGCATCGCAATCGCCTGCGGCGGCGGCTGCGTGAGATCCTGCGGCGCGACGTGCTGCGAACTCTTCCCGCCGTCGATCTCGTGATTCGCGCGAAGCGCTCCGCCTATACCGCCTCGTTTGCAGTGCTGCGCGCCGAATTGACGGGAGCAGTGGAGACCCTGACGTGACGCTGCAACGATTGCCGCGCCTTGCCGTAATGGCACTGATCCGCGGTTACCAGCTGACGCTGTCGCATCTCGTGTTCACGCAGTGTCGCTTCGAGCCGTCGTGTTCGCGCTATACCTATGAAGCCGTCGAGCGCTACGGCGCGCTGAAAGGCAGCTGGCTCGGCGTGCGACGCATTCTCAAGTGTCACCCCTTTCATGCGGGCGGATATGATCCGGTGCCGTGAGCGTGGGAACTGACTGATGGAGCGACGGCTCGTACTGGCGATCGTTCTGGCGCTGCTCGTGTGGTTCGTGCCGCTCATGATCTGGCCGCCGAAGCCGGCGCCGCGACCGCCGGCCGACAGCGCCGCCGTGCGCGATTCTGCCGCGCAGGCCGCCTCACCGGAGCGCCCAACCCCCCAACCGCCGATCCGCGCATCCGCCGACACGGGCCGCCTCATCTGGGTCACCTCGCCGCTTTACCGGCTCGGCTTCAGCACTCACGGCGGCACGCTGCGGTCCGCCGAACTACTGCAATACCAATCCTTTGCCCCCGGCGACGCGGCGCAGCCGGTGAACCTCGTTCCGCCGGGCGGCGCGTTCTTCCGCCACCGTCTGGTGCTCCCGGGCGGCGACACCGTTTCACTCGACGGTTGGGACTTCCACCCGACTCCCGATGCTCCCGGGATCGTGCTGTACGCGGGGCAGGGACCCAAGCCGCTGCGCCTCGACGCCGAGCGCCGCGGATCGCACGTGACGCTCGAGTATCGGTTCGTCCCCGACGAATACCGCTTCGACGTGAGCGGCTCGGTGACCGGCCTGGGAAACAGTGGGGCGGTGTTGCTGATCGACGTGTCAGAAGGACTGCGCTCGGCCGAGAAGGATTCGCTGGACGACTTCCGGCACTACGCCGTCGTCACGAAGGCGTCCAAGGCCGAGCGTACCGATTTCTCCAGGATCAAGCCCGGCCAGCGCGCGCTGTTCGATGGGCCGTTCGAGTGGGTGGGCGTCAAGTCGAAATACTTCTTCACCGCGGCACTCGCCCTCGAGGAGGGACAGCCGACGTTTGGCGGCGCGATCGCGGTGGGCGGTCCCCGCACGGGGAAAGCGGCGACGCGGACCCAGGTCACCGTCACGATGCCGGTCCCGCCCGCGGGGACGTTCCGCTACCAGGTGTTCGCCGGGCCGCTCGACTATCACCACCTCTCGAAGCTGGGTCACGGCCTGGACGATGCGAACCCGTACGGGGGGATCTTCCGTCCGATCATCCAACCCGTCTCGGTGTTCGTCCTCAATGTTCTGCTCTGGATGCACGAGCGCTTGAACCTGGCCTATGGCTGGGTGCTGATTCTGTTCGGCATCGTCGTGCGCCTGCTGCTGTGGCCGTTGAACCAGAAGGCGATGGAGTCGGGGATCCGGATGCAGGCGGTGGCGCCGCTGCTGAAAGAAACCCAGGATAAGCACAAGAACGATCCGGAGCGGCTGCAGCGCGAGATGCTGCGGATCTACAAGGAGCACAAGGTGAATCCGTTCGGCGGCTGTCTGCCCATGCTGCTGCCGATGCCGGTGCTGCTCGCGCTCTTCTTCGTGTTCGCCAATACGATCGCGTTCCGCGGCGTGCCGTTCTTGTGGCTGCCCGACCTGTCGCGTCCCGACCCGTTCAAGATCATTCCGATCCTGATGGGGCTGTCGATGTTCGGGCTGTCCAAGGTCGGTCAGATCGGCGTGCCGCCGAATCCGCAGACCAAGATGATGGTCTACTTCATGCCGATGTTCATGACGGTGCTGTTCCTGAACTTTGCGGCGGGGTTGAACCTGTACTATGCGGCGCAAAACCTCTTCAGCATTCCGCAGCAATACCTCATCGCGAAGCGCCGCCTGCGCGAAGCGCCCGTGACGGCGGGAGGGGCTCGCGTAGTCACACCCGTCAAGACCTAGACTGCTCACAGACATCATTGTTGCGCTCGCCACGCCGCCCGGCCGCTCGGCCCTCGCCTTAATCCGCCTTTCGGGCCGCGACGCCTTTCCCCTCGCCGCCCGCTGCCTCGAACCCTTCCACCCGACACCCCCGCGCACGGTCTTCCGCGCGCGCCTGCTGCATCCCGAGTCGCGCGAGCCGGTCGACGACGTGCTCGCCGCCTGTTTCCCCGCCCCGCATTCCTACAGCGGCGACGACCTGGTCGAAATTTCCACCCACGGCGGGTTGATCGTGCCGGCGGCCGCGCTCGCGGCGTTCGTGGCGGCCGGCGCCCGGCCGGCGGCGCCCGGCGAGTTCACGCGCCGCGCGGTACTGAACGGGAAGATGGACCTGCTCCAGGCGGAGGCCACGGCCGATCTCATCGACGCGGGATCGCCCGCGCAGCGCCGGCGGGCGCTGCACCAGCTCGAGCGCGGGTTGTCCGACCGGCTCGCGGCGCTGCGCAGCGAGATTCTGGAGCTCGAGGCGCTCATCGCGTACGACATCGACTTCCCGGAAGAGGATGAGGGACCGGTCTCACCTGACCGCGTGCGTCGTGCGTGGTGCGTCGTGCGTGATCGTGTAGCCGATCTATTGAAAACCGCCCCAGAAGGAGAGCGATTACGCGAAGGCGCCCTCCTGGTGATCGCCGGGCGGCCCAACGCCGGCAAGTCGTCGCTCTTCAACGCGCTGCTCGGCACGGAACGTGCGATCGTCACAGAGATTCCCGGAACGACGCGCGACGCCATCGAAGCGCATGCCGTGATCGACGGCTTCCCGTTCCGCCTCGTCGATACCGCGGGGCTGCGCGACTCGGGCGAGCGCATCGAGCGCCTCGGCATCGAGGTGAGCAAGAAGTATTTGGCCGCCGCGGATCTCGTCTTGTTCTGCGAAGAGGGGGACGGGGGACGTGTGACGGGAGACGGGGAATCATTCATAGCTACGTGTACCGCACCTGTTGTTCGGGTCCGAACGAAAGCAGACCTCTTGCCCGTCCCGGGTCCCCCGTCCCCCGTCCCCGTTTCAGTGGTGACGGGGGAGGGTCTGCCCGAGCTCCGACGTCAGCTCGCGGAAGTGGCGTTCGGCCGCTTGCTGGCACTGGGCGACGTCGAGCCTGTGGTCACCCGTGCTCGTCATCGCGCGGCGCTGCAGCGCGCGCTCGAGGAGCTGGATGGGTTTTGGTCGGCGCGCGAGACCGGAGTGGATGCCGCGGCCGCGGCGACGCATCTGCGCGCGGCCGTGGCCGCGCTCGATGATCTGATCGGGGCGATTACGCCCGAGGATGTGCTCGACCGCGTGTTCGCGGCATTCTGCGTGGGGAAGTAAGCGCCTCGATCAACGTCTGCGCCTTGGCGAGCGTCTCCTGATACTCCGCCGCCGGCTCGGAATCCCACACGATGCCGGCGCCGGCATGGAACGAAGCGGCGCCGCCCTGCACCACCATCGTCCGGATCGGGATGTTGAAGTCCATCGCGCCGGTCGTGGAAACGTAGCCGATGGCGCCGCAGTACACGCCCCGCGGCGCGCGCTCCAATTCCGCGATGATCTGCATCGCGCGGATCTTCGGCGCTCCCGTCACCGATCCGCCCGGGAACGCGGCCAGCAGCAGATCGAACGCGTCGGCGCCGTCGGCCAACACGCCCGTCACCGTCGAGACGAGATGATGCACCGTGGGATGGGACTCGAGCGCGAACAGCGTGGGCACGCGCACGGAACCGGGGCGGCAGACTTTCCCTAAATCGTTCCGCAGCAGATCCACGATCATGACGTTCTCGGCACGATCCTTCTCACTCTCGAGCAGCTCCCGGGCGAGCGCGCTGTCGCCGGCCGGTGCCGCGCCGCGGGGACGCGTCCCCTTGATGGGCCGCGCCTCCGCCGCGCGGGTCGTGGCGTCGAGCCGCAGGAAGCGCTCGGGCGAGATGCTCGTGATCGCGGCGCCCGCGAACTCGAGGTATGCACCGAACGGCGCGGGATTGCGGGTGCGCAACCGCCGGTGGAGTGCCAACGGAGAGCCGCTGAAGGGCGCGTGAAAGCGCTGTGACAAATTGACCTGATAGACGTCGCCGGCGGCGATGTAGTCACGGATGCGCGTGACCGCCGCCTCGAATTCGGTGCTGGCAAAGTTCGACTGGGGCGGCGCCGGTCGGGGCGCCGGGTGATCGGGGATCGCCGGCGCCGGCGCGGTGAGCCGCTCGCGCACCCACGCCGCGCGCACCCGGGCGCGCTCGTCGGCGCTGCCGCGACCACCTGCTCCTCCCCCCGTCCCCGTCGAGATCAGCCACGCCTTGTCCTCGAGGTGATCCCACGCGATCACCCAGTCATACAGGGCGAGCGCCACGTCCGGGATGCGCGGCGTAAACCGGTCGGCGGGCGGGCGCGCGACGCGCTCCAGCTCCGCGCCCCAATCGTAGCCCAGGTAGCCCGCAATCCCGCCCTGGAATGGCGGCAAGGCCGGCAGGGGCGCACGCCGCTCCCCCCGCAGCAGCTCGCGCGCGGCTTCCGGCGTCCGCGCGAGCGCGACCGGGTCGGCCGCCAGAAACGAAAACCGGCTCAGCGTTCCCTGAGCCGAGCTGTCGAGGAAAAAGAGGTGGGGGAGCCCGCTGAAGCGGACACAGGTGCCGAACGGGTCTGGAGCGGGGACGAGGGGTAACGCGAGCGTCACGGTCCCACGAATTTCTTGGTCGTGCCGCGCAACGAACTCGCGCCGGCTGGTGGCCGCCACAACGCCGTCTGCTCGATCAGCTTCGCCAGCTCCACATCGCTCGCCGTGACGCCGCCCGCGCTGTGTGTCCACAGCTTCACCTGCACCTTGCCCCAGCTCACCGCAAGGTCAGGATGGTGGTCCGCGGCCTCGGCAAAGAACCCGATCGCGTTGACGAGCATCAGCGTGGTCGGCCAGCCGTCGGTTTGATAGTCGCGCACAATCGCAGCGCCGTCGAGGCGCCAGCCCGGTAAATCTTTCAGACGGTCGCTGATCTCGGAGGGCGAGAGTTTAGTCGAGGGTTTCACGGTAGCTCGCTGATTGGCCGAAGTTTTCCTCCACCTCGACCTCGATGGTCTTGAGATGGAGGGAGCCGAGCTCGGCGCGCACGCGGCCCGCGAGATACTGCGCCAGCATCTCGACGGTCGTATTGGGGATCGGCAGGATCACGCAGTCACCTGCGGGAAAGACATAGCGGGGCTCACCGGCGAACGCCACACGGACACTGCCGTTCTCTTCGGAGATGGCGAGCTTGGGGTTGTCGCGCGGCAGCAGGACGCGGTGATCGAGCTCCGCCGTAAGCCCGCGCATCACCTTCTTCACCGCGGAGAAGTCCACGACGAACCAGCTGCTGTCCTCGAGGCCGCCTTCGACCACGAGGCTGGCCCGATAGTTGTGGCCGTGGAGTTTTTCGCAGCGATGACCGGCGAACGTGATGAAATGCGCGGCCGCGAAGACCAGGTCTTCCTTCGTTATCGCTACCTTGAATTCCCCGCGGGTTCCCATACTGCGCGTAATCTACTCGGGGGGAGTAGCCTCGCCGGTCGCCACCCGCCACACCTCGTCCGCCAACCATTCCAGCCGCTGCTGGGCATAATCGAGCTCCGCCGGGGTCATGCTCTTGGACCGGCGCGCGATCTCCCGCGCGTGGCTGAGGAGCTCGTCCAGCACCTCCCGCAGGGGCCGATTCTGGCGGCGCTCGGGAGCGGCCGGGGGAGAGGACGGCTTCTTGCCGCGGGGGTTCACGCCGTTTGGATGCCTGAGGCCCGGTCGTCCGCCTGCCGCAGCTCTTCCACCGCTGCCCGCACCGTGGATGCGGCGCCGTGCTCGGCACAGTAGTTCTCGACCAGCCGCAGACCGAGGTAATAGCCCGAGCGCTCGGGGAGCACCTTGCCGGCCAGCAGCCGCGCGGCGGGGCTCATCCCGCCCGACAGGTACCGGAGTCGGAGGCCGAGGCCCGAGGAGTCGAGGTCGCTTGCCGAGGCGCGGCGCAGGAAGGCGTCCAGCTCACGCAGCCGGCGATACTGGCGCCGGTTGTAGCCGAAATACTCCCACGGCTCGAATCCCGGCGCGACCGCTTGTGACGCCGCAATCGCCGTTCCTTCATTGACCACCAGCTCGCGCAGGCTCGCGCGCGACCCGATTTCCCACGCGTCGTAGTAGCCGCCCC
>DASPXD010000131.1:0-7161 GCA_035637435.1 Gemmatimonadales bacterium | reverse complement strand
TCCCCCGTTCGCCAGTAAATCCAACCGCTCGAGCTCGCGCGCGACCGCGGTGGCCGTTTCTTCCGCCGAATCGACCAGCTTCACATCGGGCCCCATGACCCGCGCCAGCAGCGGTTTGATCAACGGATAATGCGTGCAGCCCAGCACGAGCACGTCGACGTTCGCGCGCTTGAGCGGCTCGAGGTACTCGCGCGCGATCACCTCCGCCGCCGGATGCTCGAACCAGCCTTCTTCGACGAGCGGCACGAAGAGGGGACACGGTTGCACGTGCACGCGCGCGTCGGGCCGCAGCGCCGTGATCGCGCGCTCGTAGGCGCCGCTGGCGATCGTCCCCGCGGTGCCGATCACGCCGATCGTTCCCGTTTTCGTCGCCGCCACGGCGGCGCGAGCGCCGGGCTCGATGACGCCCACCACCGGCACGGGCGAGCGCTCCTGGAGGTGGCCCAGCGCGTGGGCGGTGCTGGTGTTGCAGGCGACCACCACCGCTTTCACGCCGCGCTGCAGCAGAAAGCCGAGGATCTCGACGCTGTAGCGCCGCACCGTGTCCGGTGACTTGGGGCCGTACGGGACGCGGGCGGTATCCCCGAAATAGATGACCGACTCGTGCGGCAGGCGCTCGAACAGCGCGCGCGCGACGGTCAAGCCGCCGATCCCGGAATCGAAGACGCCGAGCGGCGCGCTGTTCACGGCGCGGGGATACGCGGCAGCGGGACGGTGATCCCGATGCCGTTGGGGAAGGCGCGCACCTTCAGATCGGGAGGGAAATCGCGCAGGTGCGCCGAGACGTAGGCCTCCGCCCCGGCAAATAGATGATTGAAGATCCAGAGCACGAGCCAGTCCTGCACTTCCTGGCGTTTGAGTTTCAGGTTGGCCGAATGGATTTCCTTCAAGTAATTCGCTTCCTGCTGCGCCTTGAGCGTCATCATCGCCGTCACGCCTTCCCAGGCCACGAACGTCGCGCCCGTAACCTGCCGGCCGGTCACGGCCTGGCCCCAGCCGGGAATGAGGAAGGACCGCCAGAAGGCGCCCATCGGCCCAACGCCGTGATGCATGGTGTCGGCGGGGAGAGTGATATGGGCGGTATCGGCGACATGGGACGTATCCTGACCGGAAAGTTGGAATGTTGGAAAGTTGGAAAGTGTAATCGCCAAAGCGACTACCTTCCAACGTTCCAACCGTCCAACCTTCCGCGTCATCTCGCCACCAACACGTTCAATCGGCCCCGCTCCAACTCTACCGTACATTCGTTCACTCCTGGCTCCCGCAGCTCGCCGTCCACGTGCACGACCAGCGGCTGCTCCGGCGAGCGTACGACCAGCTTCGCGGTCTTGATCACGGCAACCTCGCGCATCGTTACGTGCGTGCCCCGCATGACCCGGGGGAGCGCCAGCAGAAACCGCGGCAGCGACACGCGGCGGATCAGGCATACGTCCATCTTGCCATCCGCCGGATCGGCGTCCGGCGCGAAGCGGTAACTGCCGCCCGCCGTCGTGCCGTTGCACACCTCGATCATCATCATGTACCCCCGCTCGCGGAATCCGGGGGCGGCCACGTCGAAGACCGGCGGCTCGAACCGGAAAAACGTCTGGACGATCGGCACGAGATACGACAGAAAGCCCCGCAGATGCGGCATGCGGTTGCGCCTCTGCACGACCGCGGGGCCGAATCCGAAGCCCACGCTGTTGACGAACCATTCGCCCAAGACCCGGCCGGCGTCGAAGCGGCGCGAGCCGGCCGTGACGAGCCGGGCGACCGCGCGCACCGGATCGTGGCCGTACACGCCGACCAATTTCGCGAAATCATTGCCCGATCCGACCGGCACGACGCCGAGCGCCGCGTCGGCAGCGCTGCGCAACAGGCCGTTCGCCACTTCGTGGACGGTGCCATCGCCGCCGACCGCGACCACGTGGCGCGCGCCCTGACGCACCGCCTGCGCGGCGAGCTCCTGACCGTGGCCGGGGCCCTCGGTGCGCGCGACGTCCACCGCCCACCCCTGTGCGCGGAACGCGCGCACGACCACGGACTCCGCGCGCCGCGCGGCCCCACGGCCCGCCGCCGGATTGAGTATCACATGGGCATGAAGCATCAGCGGCAGACAAGATACAATCTCGTCTGCCGCTCAAGGATTTCGGGGGTTTTGCGAGTGTTTACACCGCCAAATAGTGCTCGTCCCAGTTAACGGCGAACTCGACACTACAACGCCCGCACAGCATCCGGCTGGGGCGGCCCGGCAGCGGCACGCGATCCCGGCACGACGGGCAGACGGCGTAGCGTTCGCCGACCTGCACCGAGCGCGGCACATTGCGCGGGCGCGGCACCACGGTCCATTTGCGAGGCGGAGTATTCGACATCTGGAGGAAGGCACGGACCACGGGGACCGGGGTCCCCTTGACGTCTACCACAGCGGCGAGGCCATCGGCCTTGATGAGGCGGTACCAGGCGCCGCGACGCAGATTGCAGTTCAGATCGGCTTGGAGACGGGCCCACACCATCATCGTGTACTCTCAGGCGTCAGGGGCGGGTATAGTAACTCCCTGCAGCCGAGTTCGGAGTGACCGCTGTCACGACTATTCTTTGACGGCGGTCGCTTCCGTCCAGTTGACCTCAAACTCCTTGCGGCAGCGCGCGCATTCGTGCGTACGGACACGCTTTGGCAGCGGCGCACGCGCACGACAGTTGGGGCAAACGCCGTACGTCCCCCGAAGATGAGGCGGCGCTTTGCGGTTTTCTGCGGAGCCGTTCACGACGCTCCACTGTTGTGGAGGCCGCGGCTGGATCTCGAGCCACGCCCGCAGCACGCCCACCTTGCGGTGGTTGACCTCGATAACTGCTTGGAGATCCGTGAGTTCGATGACGCGGTACCATGCACCGCGGCGCATTTTTATGGGGACATCGGCCTGCAGGCGCGCGAAGAGAATAGCCACCACGGCTCCTGGTGCGGGAGACGAGAATGGGCGCGGGGACAATATAGTGATTAGTGCAAGCGGCGGGCGTGCTAAAACCTCGTCAGGTGTTGTCCCAGCCGATGTCGAAATAGCCGTTGCATTTGGGACAGCGCATGCTGGCCGCACGCTCTGCGAGGCGGGCGCGCTCGCGGCAGTTGGGACAGACGCCGTAGCGCGCGCCCCAGGTGAGGGGCAGCCGCGCGGATCGCGCCGGCCGCGGCACGACGGTCCAGCGCGTGGGCCGTGTCGCCATGATCTCGAGTGAGGGACGTGGGAATGTGGTCGCGGTGCCATTCACGTCGAGTACCACATCCACCGGTGTCAGGCGTACGACGCGATACCACGCGCCCCGGCGCAGGTGGCCGGCTTCCGAAGGGCGCAGACGAGCCCATTGAGCCGTGCTCATATCATAGGATTGTGAACAACGGGGGAAAAAGTCAACACGGCGGTGGCGGGAGCGTGTAGGAATCGAACCTACCGAGCCCCGTTAGGGGCCCAAACAGTTTTGAAGACTGGTCAGGCCACCAGACCCAATCCGCTCCCGGAACACGGATCACCAACGATGCGATAGACGACCGACGTTTGATTCCCCATCACCCGGACCAACGCCCGCGGATAGCGGGAAACGAAGCCCTCAAGATAGGCGGCCGCCGGGTCCACATAGCCCGGGGGGGGACCCGTGATCACGTAGGTCGCGCCGATCTCGGTCAAATATCGCCACAGCCGGCATGGATCGTCCGGTGTGAACGGCGCGGATGCGCGGCGCCCCGTGAACAGCGCCAGCGCGCGCGGCTTGCTGAACACGAAGATATCCTGCGGCGACGTATTCTGCTTCACAAATCGGAACAGCTCCACGCTCTCGGGCGCCGCAACGCCGTCCGGCAACGGCCCGTACCGCAGGGTCGAGTATCTGGCCCCATAGACCAGCGCCACGATGGCCAGGAATGCGAGTGCGACGTGCCGGCGCGGTGCGAGCGCGCTCTCCAGCCCACGAATGCCGAGCAGGCAGTAATACAGATAGAAGGGAATCAGTGGAATGAGGAAGCGCGTGCCCTGGTACGCCGGCCACAGCATCACCGGAATCACGTACAACACGGGAAAGATCTCTACGACGGTTGGTCCCCTGCTCTCCCCAGTCCCCCGGAACGCGCGGAAATACCCGAACCCGGCGAGTCCGACGGTCACGAGGAAGATGAGTTTCCTCCCGATGCCGGTGTAGCCGTTATCCCAGATATCCGACAGCGCTCGCAGATAGTCCACGATGTTCCGGCCCACCACCGCCGGCGTAACGGTGAAGGTGTCGAAGTAGCTCCCGTCTTGCGCCCCAAAAAGGCGTTGCAGGAGGAGCAGCGCGACGGCGATGCCGCACGCCAGGACCGTCTCCCGCCTGACGCGACGCAACTGAAGAAGATCGCTGACGATGAAACAGGGAATGAGCACGACTCCGAGCGTACGAGTCGCGATCGCGGCAGCTGCGGCGAGCCCCGCCAGGGGAACTTTCCTCCACCGCTGAAATGCGTAGAGGCTCAGCAACGTGAAAAAGAGAAACGGAATGTCGGACAAGACCTCATCCTTGAAATCCCAGAAGAAGGGATTCAAGCCCATCACGAGGATCAACGCGGCCGTGAATCGCGGCGGCACGTCGCGCTGAAACACGTGTGGCAGCAGCAGCAGGGTTCCCACGAAGCACAGGACAATCACGACCTTCATGGGCTGCAGATCGAGCCCGAAGACCATGACGACGGGGGCGAGCAGCAACGGGAATCCGGGTGGGTAAGTCCGCGGGCCGACCGCGGGGTTGTGCGGATTGTATATGTAACCGGTTTCGGCGTAGGGCGCGCCTGCGGCGATGTTGCGGGCATGCTGGATGTAGAGCGCGAAGTCGTCGCCCCAGTCGTGCCCGGTCCGAATCGTCGCCACGTAGAACAGGCCGACGAGAACGGCGATCCGCCACATGAGAATCCGACCTGGTTGGCTAGGCCTTCACGGCGATGACATCGATCTCGACGCGCGCAGCCTTGGGCAGGCCGGCGGCCTGCACCGTGGAACGCGCCGGCTTGTGCGCGCCGAAGTGTCTGGCGTACACCTCGTTCATCGGCGCAAAATCGGCCATGTCCGCGAGATAGACGGTGGTCTTCACGACTTTGGCCAGCGAAACTCCCGCTGCCGTCAACACCGCCTTCAAATTGGCAAAGACCTGCTCCGTCTGTTCCGCCGTCGTGCGGCCCACCAGCTCGCCTGTTTTGGGATCCAGGGCGACCTGCCCTGCGGTGAAAATCAGATTGTCCGTGGCAATCGCCTGGCTGTACGGACCAATCGCCTTCGGCGCCGCGTCGGTTGCGATCGTACGCATCAGAAGAGTCCCTCGATCGTGCCATCAGGATGAATCCGGATCCGCTCCGCCGCGGGACTCTTGCCGAGCCCGGGCATCGTCAGGATGTCGCCCGCGAGCGCGACCACGAAACCGGCGCCCGCCGACGGCAGGATGTCGCGCACGTGCAGCGTGAAGCCCGTGGGTGCTCCCAGCTGCGTGGCGTCGTCGGAGAAGGAATACTGCGTCTTCGCCATACAGACCGGCGTCTCTCCGAGTCCCAGCTTGGGCAACAGCTCGAGCGCGCGCTCGGCCGGCGGCGCGAACGCCACGCCCGCCGCGCCGTAAATCTCGCGCGCGATCGTCTCGATCTTCTCACGAATCGGCCGCCGCTCGTCGTACAGGGGCTTGAAAGCCCCCCCCGACGTGCCCGTCTTGAGCAGTCCGAGCAGCGCTTCCGCCACGGCGACACCGCCCTCCCCGCCCTTCTCCCAGACGTCACAGCGCACGACGTCGACGCCTTCGGCCGTGCCGACGGCGCGGACCGCCTCGACCTCGTCATCGCGGTCGGTGATGAACCGATTCAGCGCGACGAGGGCCGGGACGCCGAACTTCTTCACGTTGCGGATGTGGCGGCGGAGGTTTTCGCAGCCCCGCTGCACGGCAGCCGGGTCGGCTGTGGCCAACTGCTCCTTTTTGACTCCTCCGTGCATCTTCAGCGCACGCACCGTTGCGACGATGATCGCCGCTTCCGGCTTGAGTCCCGCGAACCGGCACTTGATGTCGAAGAACTTCTCGGCGCCGAGGTCCGCCCCGAAACCGCCTTCGGTGAGCACGATGTCCGCCAGCGCCAGCCCGAGCTTGGTCGCGACCAGTGAGTTGCAGCCGTGCGCGATGTTGCCGAACGGCCCGCAATGCACCAGGGCGGGACCGCCCTCGAGCGTCTGGACCAGATTCGGGTTGATCGCGTCCTTGAGCAGCAGCGTCATGGCGCCCTGGGCCTTGAGGTCGCTGGCGCGGACCGCGGTCTTGTCGCCGCGCAGCGCGACGATGATGCGCGCCAGACGTGCCTCGAGATCCTGCAGCCCGGTCGCGAGGGCGAGGATCGCCATGATCTCCGAGCCGGGGATGATGACGTACCGCTCCTCGCGTGCCGGCCCGCCGTTCACCCCGCCCAATCCGACGATGACGTTGCGCAGCGCGCGGTCATTCATGTCGATCGTGCGCGGCCAGATGACGCGGCGGACGTCGATGCCGAGGGCGTTGCCGTGATGCAGATGCGCGTCGAGCATCGCCGACAGCAGGTTGTGCGCGCTGGCGATGGCGTGGAAGTCGCCGGTGAAGTGGAGGTTGATGTCCTCCATCGGCACGACCTGCGAATAGCCGCCGCCCGCCGCGCCGCCCTTTACGCCGAACACCGGGCCGAGCGACGGCTCGCGCATCGCGAGGATGGCGTTCTTGCCGAGACGCCTGAGCGCCTGCGTGACACCGACCGTGACGGTGGATTTGCCTTCGCCCGCCGGTGTGGGATTGATGCCCGTGACGAGAACGAGCCGGCCCTTGGCCGCGCGCGACTCGAGGGCGCGCAGCGAGATCTTCGCTTTGTGCCTGCCGTACAGCTCCACGTCGTCGTCGGACAGGCCCAGCTCGGCGGCGACGTCGCGGATCGGCCGCAGCTTCGCGGCCTGCGCGATGGCGATGTCGGATGGGACCTTCGTGGCGGTCGCGGTCATACGGAAGCTGACCGGAAGCAGCGCCGGGCGTTCTCCGTGGTGCGCTGCGTCAGCGTGTCGAGCGTCTCGCCGCACAGCGCCGCCGCGCGCTCGGCAACGGCGCGGACGAACCCCGGCTCGTTGCGCTTGCCGCGGTGCGGGACCGGAGCGAGATACGGCGCGTCCGTCTCGA
>DASPXD010000130.1:0-8057 GCA_035637435.1 Gemmatimonadales bacterium | reverse complement strand
CATCGCCCGCGGGCTTCCGGCGAGCACGCCGAGGACGATCGTCGACGCCCGGGCCTTGCGCCGCGAATTGGCGACCGTCCGGGCGCGCAGCTACGCCGTGGACGACGAGGAGAGCGAGATCGGATTGCGCTCGATCGCCGCGCCGATACGAATCTACTCGGGCAACGTGGTCGCGGCGATCAGCATCGCCGGGCCGGTGCACCGCATGGCGAAGAAATCGCTGTTGGGCTGGTCGCGCGAGCTGGTGGAGGCCTCCGAGGCGGTCTCGCAGCGGCTCGGCTGGCAGCCTACACGCGCGGATCCTCAATGCCGACGGGAGACACCGACATGAAGAAAGGCTTGGGCGCGGTCCTCGCTCTTTTCACGGCAATCCTTCCGGCCGGATTCATCCTGGCGCAATCCCAAGGTCTCGAACAGAAGATCTGGACTCTGCTCGACGACGGGAAGGCGGCGTACGTTTCGCTAGCGGAGTCCGATTTGCGCGCTCTCGGCGCGGGCCTCGACCTGCCGGACGGCGGAAGATCGATCACCGCGCTGGCAGGGAGGGCTGACGGCGGCGCCTTCGATCCGCGCGACGTCGCCAGGCTTCCCGCGCAGCGGCTCGGCTACAAGGCAGACTGGATCGTCGAGCGTTTTCGCCGCTACAACCTCGATTGGGACATCACGGCCCTGCGCCTCACCAGCCTCAATCCGGAGGCGAAAAATTATCCGTGGTTCATCATCATCAACGGCGGCGCGGCGAATTTCTACGAATTCTACGTCGACCTGAAGAACCGTCCCGGCTGGGCGCAATACCTGGCGCAGAAGCTCAACGTCATGATCGTGACCATCCCCGGCAACTTCAAATATGGCGGCTGGGACCTGCCGGTCCTGGACGCCAGGCGCCAGCCCGCATATTTGCTCGATCGCGATCTGTCCATGGACGAGTACGAGATGCGCAACGCCATCTACACCAACAGCCTGATCCTGCAGGGGCTGAAGGCGCTGGTGACCAGGCACACGTCGGGCGACATTCTGCTGATCGGGCATTCGACCTCCGGCGAGCTTTCGATGCTCGCCTACGAGGATCCGGACCTGCGCGCCCGGCTCAAGGGTCGTTACCTGGGCTGGGGCAGCGGAGGACCGGCGCGGCTCGAACTGTTGCGCAAGGTCAGGGGCAAGGAAATCGTGGCCCGTGCCGGCGCGTCCAGCCAGGCGGGAAAGACGCTGCTCCACGTTCTGGAACGCCGCGACCCGCCGAGCTACGCCCGCGGCTACAGCGGCTTTCTCAACCCGCTCTACGAAGCGGGCATGACGCATCTTCAGATCGCCGAACGCTGGCTCGCGGCAGAGGCGCGCCGGCGTCCCAACTTCAAGCAGCAGCTGCAGAACCTCGAGCACGGGGCCGACCTCGGAGAAAAGGCGTGGGTGGAGAACGAGATCGAATCCCTGCTCAAGCGCACCGGCAATCCCTGGCGCATCGCCGTCGAGGACGTCGAGAAGGATCTGTACGCCACCAATTTCACCCGCATGGACGGTTTCCAGCGCATGGTCTGGACGACGGCGAAACTCGACCGCAACCACTGGAATGCCGAGGAGCCGATGAGAAGCATCGAGGTGTTCATCGCGAACGAATACCGGGCGAAAAATCCGGACGCGCAGGTACGGTTGATCAACTGGGACCTGCCGATGACGCATTACGGGCATCTGGAGCTTCCGCGGCAGCTCGCTGCGGCGCATTACAGCGTCGTTCGCTGGCTGGTCAGGCCGTGATCGGAGGAATGAGTGCGGAGGCGAACCGTGCACTACCACAATTTCCCGATGTCCGCGATGGTATTGGCGATCGCGTTCAGCGTTCCGGCTGCGGCGCAGCCCTTCCATCTCGAAGAAGCCACGATCTCCGACATCCACCGCGCGATGCGAGCTAGGCAGCTCACCGCCACCCGGCTCGTCAATCTCTACCTCAAGCGCATCGACACCTACAACGGGCGCTGCGTGTCGGGCGCGGTCGATCCGGCCACCGGCTACCTGCTCGGCGACATTGCGCCGGTCGAGAAGGCGGGCAAGCTCGGCGCGCTGATCACGCTCAACCTCCGCGGCAAGCGCTCGAGGACCGACCCGACCGACGCCGATCCGAACAGGCCAGATGCGCTGGAAGTCGCCAAGGCGCTCGACGCCGAGCTCGCCAGGACCGGCAGGCTCAAGGGACCGCTGCACGGCATCCCGTTCGCCATCAAGGACCAGTTCGACACCTTCGACATGCGCTCGACCAGCGGGGCGGCGGCTAATTACGCCAACGACCGCCCGCCGGCGGACGCCGAGATCGTCGCCCGCCTGCGCAAGGCCGGCGCCATCATTCTCGCCAAGGCGAACATGGGCGAATACGCCTCGGGCGACCGCAGCACCCACGGCGGCACCACGTGCAACCCCTACGACACCAGCCGCAGCGCCGGCCGCTCGAGCGGCGGTTCCGGCGCGGCCGTCGCCGCCAATCTCGTCACCTGCGCCATCGGCGAGGAGACCGGGCCATCGGCGCGCAATCCGGCCGCCAACAACAGCGTCGTCGGCATCGTCGCGACGCACAGCCTCGTGAGCCGCGCCGGAATCATCCCGGCTTCGCTCACGCGCGATCGGCCGGGCATTTTGTGCCGCACGGTGAAGGACGCGGCGACGGTCCTCACCGCCGTCGCTGGATACGATCCGCGGGACCCGGCGACGGCGGCGAGCGTTGGACAGGTCCCCGGCCAGCCCTACGAGCGCTTCACTGACAACGCCAGCCTCAAGGGCATACGCATCGGCGTCGTGCGGGAATTGTTCCGGCCGTTCACGCGCGCGGACGAGGACAGCATCCGCATCGTCGACCAGGCCCTGCGCGACTTGGCGAAGGCGGGAGCGACCATTGTCGACCCGGGCGCCACGGGCGCTCTGTTCGCGCAAGCGATCGCCGAGTTGGTCCCGTCCCTCGATGCGCCCACGCTGGCGGCCGCTTTCAAGGAGCTGTTCCCGGCCGGGACGACGATGATCGAGAAGACCCTCGACATCGCGTCCGATCCGTCGAAGATTCCGGCGGAGGCGATGCTCCGCGTGCTGGTGGAACGCGAGCCGCCGAACTCGGGCGAGGTCCGCTATGCGCTCGATCGCTACCTGCGCGAGCGCGGCGACCGCAACATCCGCAGCGTCCGCGACCTGCTCGAGCAATCGACGTTCTACGATCACGCCACCATCGAGGGCGTCACGCTGCCGCCCAGGCGCCGGCTCGAGGACCTGCTCACCCGCACGCAGCAGTTCACCCGTAAGAGCGATGGCAGCCCGCTCACGCAAAGAACTCCCATCACCACGCTTGACGTGTCCGGATGGCACGTGCTGCGCACCACTTTGCAGATGCTCGTGAACAAGGTCATGGCCGACAACCGGCTCGACGCCCTGGTCTATCCGACCAAGACCATCCCGGTGCCGCTGCTCGCGAATCCGGTGGAGCCCGCGGCCCTCAAATCGGTCAAGGACACGATCACCGCGACGATCGACGGGCAGGAGTATCAGAGAACCGCCGACCGGGCGATCGACGTCCGCGCCCCCCTCACGTGGCGACTGAGCCCCAACAGCGGCTACCCGGCGATCGCCGCTCCCGCCGGGTTCACGCGCGAGGTCTACGATCGCGCGGTCGTGCGCGGCGAAGATGGGGCCAAGAAGGCGGGCGAGCTCGTCGGCCCCAAGGCGGTGGCGCTCCCGGTCTCGATCGACTTTCTCGGCCGCCCGTTCAGCGAACCGCTGCTGATCCGGATCGCCGCCGCCTACGAGAAGGCGACCCGGCACCGCAGGCCGCCGAAGGACTTCGGGCCGGTGGCGGGGGAGCCGTGATCCGCTTCTGCAATTACGGATAGTAGAATCAATTCGCCGCTAAGGCCGGTCTTGCGTGAATTTGTTCCGCTACCGCCCCCTCCTGAGGAGGCGATGGGAGCGGGCTACTATAAAATTGAGCAGGGAAAGGCTACACCAACCATGCCGCGTCATTCGCTCACCCGTCTGAGTCGCCATACGTTTTTTTTCGCGATTGTTCTCGTCTTGGTCGCCTGCGGCGGAGGCGGGGGCGATTCGTCGAATACGCCGACTTCCTCCAGCGGGTCTGTCAGCGTCACCTCCACCGTGCCGGCGTTTGGTGCGTCCAATGTTTTCGCGGGCACGGTAATTTCGGCGACGTTCGACAAATCAATCAATCCCTCGAGCATCAGCGCCAGCACTTTTATCGTCAGCCATTTGCCGGGCGGTCCGATCAGCGGATCGTATGCGTATGATGCCGCGACCCGCACCGCCTCGTTCACGCCGGCGAGCCCCCTGGCTTTCGGCGCGGCCTACGCCGCGCTGCTCACCGGTGTTCGCGGCGCCGCCGGCGAATCCTTGGCCGATTTCGGCTGGTCGTTCTTCGTTCAATCGGCGCCGGATGCGGTCCCGCCGGTAACCACGGCGAGCCCGGTCGGCGGTATCTACAACGTCGCGCAGACAGTGCAGCTGACCTGCACGGACACGGGTACGGGCTGCGCGGCGACTTATTACACCGTCAACGGCAGCACGCCGACGACGGCTTCGACACTCTACACCGGGCCGATCTCGATCGCGACCACCACGGTGCTGAAGTTCTTCTCGGTCGACTTCGAAGGCAACGCCGAAACGGTCAAACAGCAAAGCTACACGATCGACACGGTGCCGCCGACGGCCTCCGCGCTCGAGCCGACCAGCGATCAGACAAACGTCAAGCTGAACACGGTGATCCGCGCGCAGTTCAGCGAGGCGATGAACCCGGCGACGGTCAACACCGGCACCATGCAGGTGGATAACGGCGTAACCGGCACGGTCAGCTACGACGCCGGCACCAACGTGGCGACCTTCACGCCGGCCGACCGCCTGGCGTGCAATACGCTCCACACCGTTACCATCGGCACCGGCCCCCAGGACCTGGCCGCCAACGGGCTCGCCGCGCCCTTCAACTGGTCGTTCACCACGTTCAACGACTGCACCGAGCCGGTGACGACGCCGACCTCGACCGGCGGCGTCTTCACCGGCGCGCAGAATGTGACGCTCAACTGCGCTGACACCGGTTCCGGCTGCGCGCGCATCGTCTACACCACCGACGGCAGCGCGCCGAGCTTTGCGCCGGCCAACGGCACGATCGTGGCCGGAGCGACCGCCGGGCCAATCGCCATCGGCGTCGGCGACACGCGAGTGCGCTTCTTCGCCGAGGACAATGCCGGCAATCGCGAGACCGTGCGCGAGATCAGTTTCTCGATCTCGACCACCGGGTTTACGTATGTCGCGACCGACGGCGGCCTCGGCCGCGGTGTCGGTCCGACGCCGACCCAGTTCGTCAACATCGCTTCAGCCGGCTCGGTCAACGAGATCTTTCCCGATACCGCGGCGCAGCGTCTCTATCGCGGCACGTCGAAGGGAATTCAGTTCTCGGACGACAACGGCGCGAGCTGGGTGCAGATGGCCGGCTTGAGCGGAAATGTTAGCGGTTTGTACGCCAACGGCAGCCGAATCTACGCCGCCGCTAACTTCACCGATCTACGTATCTCTACCGATGGCGGCGTGAGCTTCGTCACTCGCACCAACGCGGACGGTCTCGGCTTCACACCGAGCCGCGTGGCGGTCTCCGGTCGTCACGTGTACGTCGCCACGAGTAGCGGCCTCGCGATTTCCGACAACAAGGGCGCGAGCTTCACGCTGCGCACGACGGCGAACGGCCTCGGATCGAACCAGGTGAATGACGTGATCGTCGACGGCAACACGCTCTACGTGGCGACTGGAGGCGGCGTCTCGATCTCCACCGACGGCGGCGCGAGCTTTATCAACAAGACGACCGCCAACGGCCTCGGCAGCAATAGCGCATCGCGCCTGGCGCTGAACGGCGGCGTACTCTATGCCGCCACGACCGGCGGTCTCGGCATCTCTTCCGACGGCGGCGCCACTTTCTCGAACCGCACCACCAGCCAGGGCTTGGCCCGCAACGAGGTCGCCAGCGTGGCCGCGAGCGGCGTCAACGTATACGTGGCGACGGGGGTTAGCTTTAGCAGCGCGCCCTATGAGTTCGCGGCGTCCACCAGCGGCGGTGCGAGCTTCACGAGCTTCGCGGGATCCGGCGCCCACATCAACGACATCCACGTGGACGCCAGCGGCAAGGTCTACGCCGCCGATACCCGCGGTCTCGCGACCTCGACAAACGGTGGCGCCACCTTCGCCTTCGGCGAACTCACCGCCGACCCGCTCAAGGACGTGCGTGTCGCGAACGGCAGGCTGTACGTCACGACGAACAGCGGCACCGGCGGCCCGGCGCTCGGCATATCCACCGACTTCGGCCGCAGCTTTGCCATGCGCTCGCAATCCGACGGCCTCGGCTTCTCGCGCATCGACGATCTGTTCGTCAGCGGCAGCAGCGTGTACGCCGCGACCTTCGGCGGGCTCTCCATCTCCACCAACGACGGCGCGAGCTTCGTCACGAAGACGACGGCGAACGGTCTGTTCGTGAATGCGATCGACAGCGTTTTTGTGTCCGGGACGAATATCTACGTCTCTCCCTCAAATGCTGTGCAGCGCTCGACCGACCTCACGGGTAACACGTTCAATTCCCCGCTGACCACGCTCAACTCCGGCATCGGACGTGCCACCGTCGTTTCCGGCACCAATATCTACGTTGCCGCCAGCAACGGCCTGTGGGTGTCCGGCAACAGCGGCAGCACCTGGGCGCAACGGACGACCGCGAACGGGCTCGGTAGCAACAATCTTAACGACGTCGCCGTCTCGGGCACGACGGTTTATGCCGGCGGGCTGAACACGGGTCTTTACGTCTCCACCGACTCCGGCGCAAGCTTCGGACCGACCGGGTTCATCACAAGCTCCGTCAACAGCGTGCGGCTGAGCGGCGCCAACCTCTACATCGGCACGCCTGTCGGCATGGGCATCTCGAGCGACGGCGGAGCAAGCTTCTCCTTCCGCACCAGCAGCTCGGGTCTTGGATCAAACGTCGTCCGCGACGTCTTCTTCGACGGATAGTGGAATCGGATTCGCCGCGCTGAAGCCAGGGCGGCGACGCGCGCCGCGGTGGCATCGAGCCGCGTCGACAGCACGCGGTCGGGCGCGCTCGGAGCACGCGCGTCAACGCCGCGGGGATGAAGCTCGTTGAGCACGAGATCGGTGGCGCCTTTCAGCGCGGCATGAGCCGTAAAACCGGCTTGATGGTCGAGGCGACGCCGAGAAGCCAAGGCTCAGATCCCGAGCCGCTGCCAGATCGTCGAGGTGAGCCCCGCCTGGTTCATGGTGTAGAAATGCAGGCCCGGGGCGCCGGCCGAGAGCAGCCGGTCGCACAGCTCGGTGACCACCTCCAGGCCGAGGCTGCGGATCGAAGCGACGTCGTCGCCCAGGCTCTGCATCTTCAGGCGCAGCCAGCGGGGGATCTCGGCGCCGCAGGCGTCCGAGAAGCGCGCGAGCTGCGAGAAATTCCCGATCGGCATGACTCCCGGAACGATGGGCAGATCGATGCCCAGCGCCTCGCAGTCGTCGACGAAGCGGAAATAGGAGTCGATGTTGTAGAAGTACTGCGTGATCGCGGCGTTGGCACCCGCCTCGATCTTTCTCTTGAAGTTCGCGACGTCCTCGCGCGGGCTGCGCGCCTGGGGATGGAATTCCGGATAGCAGGCGACTTCGACGTGGAAATGCTCGCCCGTCTTCTCCCGAATGAAAGCCACCAGGTCGCTCGCGTAGCGAAGCTCCCCGGCGCTCGCGGCGCCCGAAGGCAGGTCCCCGCGCAAAGCGACGATGTGATCGACGCCTTTCGACTTGTACAGCTCGAGCGTCGCGGCGATGTCGGCGCGCGTGGCGCCGATGCAGGAAATATGGGGCGCCGCCTTGTGGCCCGCGGCCTGGATTTCCAGGACGGTCTCCAGCGTGCGGTCCCGCGTGGAGCCGCCCGCACCGTAAGTACAGGAGAAGAAGCGGGGTTTCAACTGCGCGAGCTGCTTCCAGGTCGCCCGCAGCTTCTCCATCCCTTCCGGGGTTTTCGGCGGGAAGAACTCGAAGCTGAATGTGCG
>DASPXD010000129.1:0-55811 GCA_035637435.1 Gemmatimonadales bacterium | reverse complement strand
GGCCTTGGCGACATCGACGTGAAGTACGATGCGCGCGACGGCAAGTTCAAATACCTCGAGCTGAACCCGCGCCTGGGACTGTGCCACTGGTTCGGCACGCGCTGCGGGATTAACCTCACGCTCGACGCCTATCGCCAGATGTGCGGCGAGGAAATCCGGGATCGCACCGCACAGATCGACGGCGTGCCCTTCCTGGCCGTGCTCGAGGAGCTGGGCGGCAGGCTGCTCGACGGCGATTCGATCGTCGCCGTGCTGGGTGGGCTGTGCTCGTCGCTCATGCGCCGGCCGGTTGGCCCCTACTTCGCCTGGCATGATCCCTTGCCAGGACCGATGGCGGTCGTTCGGATCGCCTACCGGTTCCTCGCCAAGGCGTGGCGCGGGCAGCTGGGCTTCTCGTTCACCAAAGTGTACGGCCAGCGCAAAGCGTAACTCAGGGCGGCGCTTCCCGAGATTTCCGTTTCACACTCTCCCACCAGGCCATCCGTTCCTTCACGGATTTTTCGTAACCCAGATCACCAGGTTTGTACCACGCACTCCCGCGCAGCGTTTCGGGCAAGTATTCCTGCGGGATATACGCGTCCTCGGAATCGAACGCGTACTTGTAGTCCTTGCCGTATCCCAGCTCCTTCATGAGACCGGTCGGCGCATTGCGAATGTGCAGTGGGACGGGTTCCGCGGGATGCGTTTCGGCGGCGGCTTGCGCCTCGCCGAACGCGGCGTACGCCCGATTCGACTTTGGCGCGGTGGCGAGATAGATCGCGGCTTCTGCGAGTGCCAGCTCGCCTTCGGGGCTGCCGAGGAAGTGATAGGCGTCTTTGGCCGCGAGCGCGACGGTGAGCGCGCGCGGATCGGCCAGCCCGACGTCTTCGATCGCCATGCGCACCAGCCGCCGCGCGAGGTAGAGCGGATCCTCGCCGCCCGCGAGCATGCGCGCGAGCCAGTAGAGCGCGCCGTCGGCGTCCGAGCCACGCACCGCTTTGTGCAATGCCGAGATCAGGTTGAAGTGCTGTTCACCACCCTTGTCGTACACGGGGAGCGGCTTCTCCAGGACCTGACGAATGACCTCAGGGGACGCGGGACGAGGGACGGGGGACGCGTTGACGTGTTTCAGAACAGCTTCGAGCGTGTTCAGGGCACGTCGCGCATCACCCTGCGCATGCGTGACGAGCAGCCCGATCGCGTCGTCGCTCAGTACCCGTCCCTCGTCTCCCTTCCCGCTTCCCCCAAGCGCCCTCTCGATCACCGTCCGTATGTCATCGTCCGTCAACGGTTCCAGCACAAACACGCGGCAGCGTGAGAGTAGTGCTCCCGTCAGCTCGAAGCTCGGGTTCTCCGTCGTCGCCCCGATCAGCGTGATGATGCCGTTCTCGACCCAGGGCAGAAATGCGTCCTGCTGCGCCTTGTTGAAGCGGTGGATCTCGTCGCAGAACAGGATCGCCCCCTGTCCCTGATACTTGAGCCGCTCTTCGGCCTCCTTGATGATCTCGCGAACGCGACCCACGCCCTCGGTGACCGCCGAGAAGGGTTCGAAGTGTCGGTCGGTATAGTTCGCGATGATCCTGGCGAGGGTGGTTTTGCCGGAGCCAGGCGGGCCCCAGAAGATGCACGACCCGACGTCGCCACGCCGAATCAGATCGCCGAGGGCTTTGCCCGGGCCGAGGAGATGCTCTTGACCGAGAAACTGGTCCAGCGTCTTCGGCCGCATCCGCGCGGCTAACGGCTCGGTGGAGCCCTGGAAGAGGGTGGGTTCGGTCACGAGAGTCTGTCCACCAGTGTCTTGGTCCCGAAGAATACCACGGCGCCGGCGAAGAATGCGGCCGGCATCGTCCAGCCGTGCTTCCCCTGCAGCTCGGGGACGAGGTTCGACGCGGCGACGTAGATCGTGACCCCGGCCGACAGCGCCAGGCCATGCTGTACGAGAAACCCCACCTGATCCGTGAGCAGGACGCCGACGAGGGTCGCCAGGCCGAGCAAAGCGGCGGCGGCGATCGCGCGTCCTCCGGTCCGGCCACCGGCCATCATGATGCTCGAGATCGTCACTCCCTCGGGGAGCTTGTGCAAAAAGATGGCGACAAAAACCATGAGCCCGAGGTCGGGCCGTACGAGAAATGCGCTGGCAATCGCAACACCGTCGAAGAACGTATGCAGGAGCAATCCCACCAGCGCAGATGTACCAGCGATCGGGCTGATCGCGTGGGTTTCTTCACCAAAATGGAAATGTGGTGTGACGGTATGTTGCGTTAGGTGTACGGCGAGGTAGCCACCGAGCACCAAAGCGGGGGCAGCAGCGCCACTGCGGGAGAAAGCCTCCGGTAGCAACTCGATTATTGCAACGGACAACATGAACCCCGCGCCAAATGCGAGAAGGTGTTCGATAACTTTCAGCTCGACGGCGGCACGCCGCGTGACGGCAAGTGCACCGAGAACATTGCCGAACGCCGCGATGAGTGCATATGCCACGGCTTTAGACACGGGAGAGGAGGTACTCCTTGGTGTTGCGGCTTGGATCCTCCAGGACCTCGTCAAGCAACCGTTGCAGTGTTTCGCCAACGCCCGGACCGGGGCGAACACCGGCGGCGATGAGATCGTCTCCTTTCACCGCCAGGTCCTTGAGGACGAGTGGCGGGTTAGCTGCGCGAACCTTCATAACCGCAGGGAGCACGGAGCGGGGAGCAGGGAGCAGCGTCAACAAATCATCCGCGGACTCGCCGACCGCCGCCAACCACCGACGTATCGCAGCAGGATCCTTCGCGTCCGGATACTTATCCCTCCATAGCCCGATGGTCCGGCCACGCTCGATGTCCTTGTTGGAGCATTTGAGACGCGTGAGCAACGATGCCGGATCCTTCGCAAGATAGGCGCTGATGAGCACCGGATCGCGCGGGAGTTTGTCTACTGCTCCGTGCTCCGTGCTCCCTGCTCCTAATTCGGGAAGCCAGATTCGAGTAGCACCGACATCGCGCCACAGCGCAACCAGTTTCGACGGGCGCACCGCAGTCTGCAGTCCCTTGAACCACTCATCCCGCACACGCTCCGCCGAGAGCTGCGCGAGCCCCTGCGCGTTCGCCTTGGCTGCCTCGAGCGTCCGGACATGGATGCGGAACTCGAATCGCGCGCTGAAGCGCAGCGCGCGCAGGATCCGCAGATAGTCTTCCTGAAAGCGCCAGTTGGGATCGCCGACCGAGCGGATCAGCTTCTTGCCGAGATCCTGCTCGCCTTGAAAGGGATCGCGCCACTCGTGCGTGATCGGATGGTACGCGATGGCGTTGATCGTGAAGTCCCGGCGCGCCAGGTCGTCCATGAGCGACACCCCGAACTCGACGACGGCGTGGCGCCCATCGGTCTGAATGTCCTTGCGAAACGTCGTGACCTCGTGCGGCTGGTTGTTGGCATCGAGGACCGCCACCGTGCCATGCTCGATTCCCACCGGCACGGTGCGCTTGAAGACCTTCTGGACCTCCGCAGGCGGCGCCGAGGTGGTGAGGTCGAAATCGTGGTTCGCCAGGCCCAGCAGATTGTCCCGGATCGCGCCGCCGACGCACCACGTCTCGTAGCCCGCGTCTTCCAGCTTCTTGGCGATCTTCAGGACTTCGGACGGGATGGGCAGCTGCGATGGGAACGTCATCCGCAGAGCACCGAGCCCCCGTTCACATTCAGAATCTCACCCGTGATGTTCCGCGCCAACGGGGAGCACAGAAACACAATCGGCCCCGCGATGTCCTCGGCGCTCGCCGCGCGGCCGAGGGGGATCGTGGCGAGGATCGCGGGCTTGGCCTTGAGCGTGGCGGCCGACATGTCGGTATCGACCCACCCCGGCGCAACGCAGTTCACCGTGATTTTGGGGGCCAATTCGACGGCAAGGGATTTGGTAAACGAGATCACCGCGCCTTTCGTGGCGGCGTAATCGGCGTGAAATGCCTCGCCACGCTGGCCCGCCGTCGAGGCGACGAGTACGATCGTGCCGCCGTTCGCAATACTCGGGATCGCCGCGCGGCAGACGTAGATCACGGCGTCGAGATTGGCGCGGCGCGTGGCCTCCCACTGCTCGTCGCTCAGCTTGGCGACGGGCACGTCGTCCGGTGGCCAGACGCCGTGATTCACGACCAGGATCTCGAGCCCACCAAGGGCTCGCAGCGCTTCGGCGACCGCCTTCTTCGCACCCGTCGCCGTGCCGAGGTCGCCACGCACGGCCGCGACGATCCGCGGATCCGCGGCCGGTTTGCGGCTGCGATACCCCACGGCCACTTTCGCCCCGGCGCGCGCCAGCATCGTCGCCGTCGCGCGCCCGATGCCCCTGCCTCCGCCCGTCACGAACGCGCGCTTCCCGGCAAGATCGATCATCCCTTGAGCCGGTCCTCGACGAGATTGCAGATGACGTGCTCGATCGCGAGATGCAGCTCCTGGATGTGCGCCGTGTCGTCGGCCGGGATGATGAGCGCGGCATCGGCGAGCTCCTTCAGGTGCCCGCCGCCTTTTCCCAGAAACGCGACGACGCCGACGCCGCGCGCCCGCGCCGATTGCGCGGCGCGAATGACGTTGGGACTTTCACCGGACGTCGAATGCAGCACCAGCAGGTCGCCCGGCTCCGCCAGCGCTTCGACCTGCCGCGCGAACACCTCGTCGAAGCCCATGTCGTTGGCGCAGGCCGTCAGCAACGACGTGTCGGTCGTGAGCGCGACGGCGCGCATCGCCGGCCGGTTCGTCTGGTAGCGCACCACGTACTCGGTCGCGAGATGCTGCGCGTCGGCGGCACTGCCGCCGTTCCCCGCAAAGAACAGGGTGCCGCCGCCGCGCAGCGTGGTCTCGTAGCGCTCCGCGATGGCCGCGATCTCGTCCGCCTGCTCGGCGGCGACCCGGCCGGCGAGCGTCGCGAGGCCGCCGAGGGACTCCCGGATTTTCTCGACGCTCACCGCACAGCCTCGACGAACGCCGCCAGGCTCTCTCTGGGCTCTTCCTCTGTTACGGTCCCGATGACGACGAAATCCGCCCCCGCCGCCCGCGCCACGCGCGCCTGCGCCGGCGTGCGAATGCCCCCGCCGACGAACAGCGGCCGCCCGGGCACCGCGGCCCGGCACGCGCGAATCACCTCGGTCGTGACGGGCCGCTCGGCACCGCTCCCCGCATCGAGATAGACCGCCTGCATGCCGATCAACGTCGCCGCGGTGGCGTGCGCCGCCGCCAGCTCGGGTTTGTCGGCGGGAAGCGGCCGCGTCTGGCTCACCGACTCCACACTCGTCACCCGGCCGCCGTCGATGAGGATATACGCGGTGGACAGCGTGGCGACCGGATGCTGGCGCAGAAACGGCACCGCGCGCACGTGCTCTTCGATGAGATACTGCGCATTGCGGCCCGAGACGAGCGACAGGAACAACACCAGGTCCACCTGGTCGGTGAGCTGCATCGCCGAGCCGGGGAAGAGCGCCACCGGAATGCCGGGCGCGTTCTCGCGCAGCGCGCGCGCCACGTCATGCGTCTGCGCGGCGCCGTCGAACGACGACCCGATCAACAGACCCCGCACGCCTGCCGCCTTGGCTTCACGGCCGATCCGCGCCGCTTCGGCGCCGGTCGTGCGCACAGGATCCACGAGCACGAGCAGACCCTGACCATCAAGTCGCATGCGATTCCTCCCCTCTTCCCGCTTCGGCCTGTGCTTCGAAGGCATAGGTGGCGAACGCGTCGGCGGCCAGCAGATCGAGCGCCAGCTCGCGGCCTCCCTGCGGCTTGCCCACCACGCCGTCGAGCAATGTTTCGCCAACCTGCGCCAGGTAAACGGGGAGCGGGGAGCCGGGAGCCGGGAGCAGCTCATCGATCGCCCGATCGATCCGCCGGCGGAGCGTCTCCGGAGGCGACGGCCTGCGCGCGTCTAACCAGGCCAGAACATCTTCTCGCGTCATCGCTTCAGCAGTTCCCTCACAATGCGAGGCGTCTGTTCCCGGGCATCACGTATTCTCGCCGTATCCCCGATACCGGCGGATGCAAACTGCGGCCGGCCTCCGCCCTTGCCACCGGCTGTGGCCGCGATGGCATTCGCGATATCGCCGGCCTTGATACCTTGAGCGATCAAGTTGTTCGTGACTGCCACGTGAATGCCCGGCTTGTCGCCGATCGTGAATAGAACCGAGATAGCATCCTTATGCTTCTCACGGAAGCCATCCATCAACGCGGCGATTTGCGCGCGATCGTCGAGACTCGATTCCGCGATGTGGAGCTCCACGTCACCGATTTTCTCGACTGCTCCTTGCTCCCGGCTCCCCGCTCCGCCGCGCAGCAATTCCCCCACGCGCCGCTCGAGCTTGCGATTCTCTTCCAGCATCGCCTCGATGCGGCGCGCGAGATGCTCCGGCTGCGTCTTCAGTAATCCCGCCGCCTCGGACAGCCGCTGCTGCAAGTCGAGCGCGGACCGATAGGCCGCGGGGCCCGTGAGCGCCTCGATGCGCCGCACGCCGGCAGCGGCGCCGGTTTCGTGCGTGAATCGGAATAGCGCGATCTGCCCGGTGGTCGGGACGTGCGTACCGCCGCACAGCTCGAGCGAGACGCCCGGGACATCCACGACGCGCACGATGTCGCCGTACTTCTCGGTGAAAAAGGCCATGGCGCCCGCGGCGATCGCGTCCTTATAGGCCATCTGCCGCGTCTCGACAGCGAGGTTCTCCCAGATGTGCTGGTTGACCTCCTCTTCTATATGGGCGAGCGCGTCATCCGCGATCGGGCCATGATGGCTGAAGTCGAACCGCAAGCGGTCCGGCGCCACGACCGAGCCGGCCTGGCGGACGTGGGTGCCGAGCACCTTGCGGAGCGCCGCGTGCACCAGATGGGTCGCCGTATGGTTGCGCTCGATGTTACGGCGTCTCGCCTCATTGACCTGGGCCACCGCGGCCGTGGGCTCGAACGCTTCGCAGAACGTCCCGACGACGGCGCTCTTGCCGTCCACCTTCTCGACATCTTCGACGGTCAACTCCCAGCCGTCACCTTTGACCACGCCGGTATCGCTGACCTGACCACCGGACTCGGCGTAGAAGGGGTTCTCCTCCAGGATGAGCTCCAGCTGATCCCCCGTCTGGCGAAACGCAATCGGCTCCGTTTCGGCTTTCGTGGCATCGTAACCGACCCACTTCTGTTTGCCTTTCGATTTCACCTGAACCCATTCGCCGCCCCTTTGCCGCCCTTCGCCGCCCCCCGCCGCCGTTTTCCGCGCCGCCCTCGATCTGCGCCGCTGCTGTCCCAGTGCCTGCTCGAAGCCCTCGACGTCCACCGCATGCCCATGCTCGGCGGCGATCATCTGCGTGAGATCGAGCGGAAACCCGTACGTATCGTAGAGCTTGAACGCGTCCTCACCAGAGATGACGGGTTGGTGACGGAGTTCCTCCATCCGCTCCAGTCCACCGTCGATCGTCTCCAGGAAGCGCTCTTCCTCGGCACGCGTGACCCGCTCGATGTGCTGCTCCTTCGACACCAGCTCCGGATACACGTCGCCCATCACGCCGCTGACCGCGCGCGTCAGGGGGGCCAGCGTCGGCTCGCGCCGGCCCAGCAGCCAGGCGTGGCGCACGGCGCGCCGCAGGATGCGCCGCAACACGTAGCCGCGGCCTTCGTTCGACGGGTAGACGCCATCGGCGAGCAGAAACGCGACGGCGCGCGCATGGTCGGCGAGCACGCGATACGGCGCGCCGGAGGGGCCGCGGTCGTAGGGGCGCCCCACGATCTCAACGGCTTGCGCGATGATCGGGTGGAAGACGTCCGTATCGTAGTCCGTCGGGACGCCCTGCATCACCGACGTGATGCGCTCGAGGCCGGCGCCGGTATCGACCGACGGCTTGGGCAGCGGATTGCGCTTCCCGTCGGGCTGCTGGTCGAACTGCATGAACACCAGGTTCCAGATCTCGAGGAACTGGCCCTCCTCGCTCAGGGCGACGAACTCGTCCATGCCGAGGGCACCCTTCCCCCTTCCCCCGTCCCCCTTCCCCTGAATGTCGACGAGGATCTCCGAGCACGGGCCGCACGGTCCCGTATCGCCCATTTGCCAGAAATTGTCCTTATCGCCGAGGCCGTAGATCCGAGTGTCCGCGATACCGGTCACCTGGCGCCAGAGTTTGCGGGCTTCATCATCGGTGTGGTGCACCGTCACGTACAGCCGATCGGGGTCGATGCCGAGCCACTTGCTGCCGGTGACCCACTCCCAGGCGTACTCGATCGCTTCCTTCTTGAAGTAATCGCCGAAGGAGAAATTGCCGAGCATCTCGAAGAAGGTGTGGTGGCGGGCCGTATGGCCCACCTGCTCGAGGTCGTTGTGCTTGCCGCCGGCCCGCACACACTTCTGGCAGGTCACCGCCCGCGTGTAGTCACGACGTTCCAGACCCTGAAACACGCGCTTGAACTGCACCATGCCGGCATTGGTGAACAGCAGCGTCGGGTCGTCGGGGGGGACCAAAGGGCCGCTCGGCACCTCCGTATGGGAGCGGGCCTTGAAGAAGTCGAGGAACTTGCGGCGGATGTCGGCGGCCTTCATGGCTGTAAAATATAGTGCAACTAGGAGTTAAGGGATTCGACCACCTCCCGCACTTCCCCACCGTTGAACCCTCGCCTCACCAGAAACGCGACGAGCCTCCGCTTCCTCACCGCCGCCGGCAACCCCGCCAGCTGCCTCGCCCGCTTCTCCGCCAGGGCACGAACGGCGTCGGCCGGATCGACGCCCTCGGCCGCGAGTGAGCTACGCACCGCATCTTCGGCAACACGGCGATCCACGCCTTGAGCCTGGAGATCGCGCACCAAACGCGACGCACCGCGACCGCGTCGAGCCTTGGCGGCGGCATAATCGACGGCGAAGCGTGTGTCGTCGAGCAACCCGGCGGCGCTCACGCGATCAAGCGCAGCGTCCACGGCCCCGGGCGGGTGCTGTTTCTGAAGCAGCCGGCGACGCAGGTCGAATCGCGCGTGGGCGCGGCGCGCGAGCGCGCGCAGCGCGGCGCGATGGGCCGCCTCGACGTCGGCCAGCTCCTGTAGCCGCTCGAGGACCAGCGGGCGAATCTCGTGGCCGACGGCGAGGTCCAGCCCCGCCAGGGCGTCGGCCGGCAGCGATGCAAAACGCCCCCGATCCAGTTCGACCAGCCTATAGTCCGGCCGGCGTGGATCGGGGGCGAGTCCTGTGAGGATCACTCTTCGCTCGTGGCGGTCTCCTCGTCGCCACCCGCCCCGCCTCCTCCGTCCCCCCCCCCACCCGTAGCCTTGATGCCGAGGTGCTCCTTCACGCGTCCCTCGACCTCGGCCGACATGTCGGGATGGTCCTTGAGGTACAGCTTGGCGTTCTCACGCCCCTGCCCGATCCGCTCCTTGCCATACGAATACCAGGCGCCTGACTTCTCGATGATGCCGGCCTCCGCAGCGATATCCACCAGCAGCGACTCATGGCTGATCCCTTCGTCGAACATGATGTCGAACTCCGCCTGCCGGAACGGCGGCGCCACCTTGTTCTTCACCACCTTCACGCGCACGTGGTTGCCGATCACCACCTCGCGGTCCTTGACCGGCGCGATACGCCGCATGTCGAGGCGCACCGACGCGTAGAACTTCAGCGCGCGACCGCCGCTGGTGGTTTCGGGGTTGCCGAACATGACCCCGATCTTCTCACGCAGCTGATTGATGAAGATCACCGAGGTACGCGAGCGGTTGATCGCCCCCGCCAGCTTGCGCAGCGCCTGGCTCATGAGCCGGGCTTGCAGCCCCGGCAACGAGTCGCCCATTTCTCCTTCGATTTCGGCTTTGGGCACGAGCGCCGCGACCGAGTCGACGACGACGACGTCCACCGCGCCGGAACGCACCAGGATCTCGCAGATCTCGAGGCCCTGCTCTCCCGTGTCGGGCTGGGAGACGAGCAGGTTCTCGATGTCCACTCCCAGCTTCTTCGCGTACTCGACGTCGAGCGCGTGCTCGGCGTCGATGTAGGCGGCGGCGCCGCCCTGGCGCTGAGCGCTCGCCACCACGTGCAGCGCCAGTGTCGTCTTGCCGCTCGATTCGGGGCCGAAGATCTCCGTGACCCGGCCGCGGGGGATGCCACCGATGCCGATCGCCGCATCCAGATTGATCGCGCCGGTCGAGATTCCGGCCACGCGTACCTGCGGGGAGTCGGCGCCCATCCGCATGATGGAGCCCTTGCCGCACGTTTTCTCGATCTGCGTAATGGCAAGGGTCAGCGCCTTGCGCCGATCGTCGGTGAGCTTGGTAGGCTGCGGTTGTTCTGCCATGATTGACCTCGACATAGGTGGCGAGCCTCCTGGTGTGATGCCCGAATATATACCGAAACCTGCGTCACCGCCATCCAGGACGGAAGGCGTCCTCCAAATGATCTAATCTATTGTCCACAATAGCGATACAGTCGAAGCGGTACACGTCGGACCGTTGCCCGTAACGGTCCATCCAGACCCGCGCCGCCTTCACGATTTCCCGCCGTTTCGCGCCGGTGATCGCTTCAAAGGGGCTGCCGAACGCCGTGCCGCGACGCGCTTTGACTTCGAAGAAGGCAACGAGATGGCCGCGCCTGGCGACGAGGTCGAGCTCGATGCGGCCGACACGAAAGCGGTGCGACACCACCTCCCAGCCTCGGCTTTGGAGGTAACGGATCGCTTGCTCCTCACCGGCCACGCCGAGTCGATGGCGTGGATCGCTCCAATCCGCGGGATCGCTGCGAACGCCACTCGACATGCGCCGAAGCTATCACGCGCAGACTGGAGCACGTAATCGGAATAGCGCTGACCGGTGCAAAACTCCGCACCAGGACCGTCAGCTGCTCGCGTTCGCGCCTTCCGGGCCGGTGAGATCGTCCAGTTCCTCCAGACCCAGCAGGACATCGCGCGGTTTTGAGCCATTCGCGGGCCCAAGAATCCCGGCAAGTTCGAGCTGGTCGATGATGCGCGCCGCGCGCCCGTAGCCGATGCTCATACGCCGCTGCAATAGCGACGTCGAGCCGAGCTGATTCTGGATGCATACCTCAGCGGCCTGGCGGAAGAGCGGATCACGGTCTCCTGCTCCCTGCTCCGTGCTCCCAGCTCCGTTTTCCCCCTCTTTCTCCGCCTTTTCGAGCGCAGCGACCTGCTCGTCGATCGACGTGCCCGGAGCGGCGACGGCGGCCGCCGCGTGCGCCTTGTACCACTCCATGAGACGCTCGGTTTCGTCCGTCGAAATGAACGCGCCCTGCACGCGCATCGATTCGCTCTTGCCGGGCGGCAGGAACAGCATGTCACCGTTCCCCAACAATGTCTCGGCGCCGTTCTGGTCGAGAATCGTGCGGCTATCGACTTTCGCCGAGACGCGGAACGCAATCCGGCACGGGAAGTTCGCCTTGATGAGTCCCGTGATGACGTTCACCGACGGGCGCTGCGTGGCAAGCATGAGATGAATACCGATCGCGCGCGCTTTCTGCGCCAGCACCGCCAGCGGCGTCTCGATCTCGCCCTGCACCGTGAGCATGAGGTCCGCCAGCTCGTCCACGATCAGCACGATGTAGGGGAGAATCCCGCCGCTGTACGCCGCGTCGAACGGCAGCTCTCTCTGGATCCCCGCCTGCGTCGCGAGGGTCTCGCGCGGACCTTTCAGCGGCGCTTTCGTTTCGACCTTCTTGTTGAAGTCAGTGATGTTGCGCGCGTGGTTGGCGTGCAGCAAGCGGTAACGGCGCTCCATCTCCCAGACGGCCCACTTCAGCACGTTCGCCGCCTTGTGATGACTCGTCACGACCGGCAGGCCAAGGTGCGGGAGCGCGCTGTACATCGACAGCTCGACCATCTTCGGATCGATCATCAACAGCTTCAGCTTGTCGGGGGAGTGTGCGTAGACGAGGCTCGTGATGATCGCGTTGATGCACACCGATTTCCCCGACCCCGTCGCGCCGGCGATCAGGAGGTGCGGCATCTTCGTGAGATCATCCACGACTTCGTCGCCTTCGAGATTGCGCCCCAGCACCACCGGCAGCACGCGCGCCGCGCGGCGAAACTCGGCGCTGTCGATGAGATCCCGCACGTGCACCAGCCGCGGCGTCGGATTCGGCACCTCGATGCCGATCGCCGCTTTGCCGGGAATCGGCGCCACGATGCGCAGCGACTGCGCGCGCATCGCGAGCGCGAGATCGTCGGCGAGCGAGGACACGCGTCCCACTTTCACGCCGCGACCCGGCTCCAGCTCGAAGCGCGTCACGACCGGGCCCACCGTCTTGTTGATGATTTGCGCGCCGACGCGGAAGGTTTCGAGCGTGTTCACGAGCCGCCGCCCCATGTCTTCGATCTGCGCGGCGTCGACGTCCTCCACCGCCATCGGACCTTCGGTCAGTAAGTCGATCGGGGGGATCAGCGAACCCGGCGGCGGTGGCGAGGCGGGTTTCGGTGGCGCCGAGGGCTTCGGTTTCCGATCTCTGGGGACGAGGGACGGGGGACGAGGGACGGGTGCGTCCGGTTCGCGTGGCGGGACCTTGATTCTCTGAGCGAGCTTTTCCCCGTCTCCCGTCCCCCGTCCCTCTTCCCGTTGCCGCAGGAGGGTTAACGGATGCCACCCTACCGTCACAATCCCAACAGCGGACAGCGCGAAGAGGCCGGCCAGCACCGCTCCGGCCGTGCCGATCGCGCCTTCCACGCCACTCGCGAGGAAACCGGGGAACAGCCCCACCAGACGCTCGGTCCGCGTCCAGTTGGTGTAATCGGCAGGAAACGCGGGCCCGATCGCCACCGCGATGCCATAGGGAACGAGCAGGATCAAGCCGGCGCCGAGCGACGCCGCGCGGCCCCAGGAGAGCGCGCCGAGCCGCCCGAATGCCGCCAGCGCCCACGCGACGCCCAGGATCGGCACGAGGACGGCGCCCAGCCCGAACAGCTGCCACATCGCGCCGCCGATCGTGCGTCCCCAACTGCCCGTGACGGCGACCGGCGGGGGCAGCAGCGTGAGGCCGAGGAAGACACCCACCAGCAGGGCCGCGATGCCGATGAGCTCCGGCCGCGCCTTGTGATTCATGCCGCGATGCGACGGTCCGCGTACACGGGGACAATCGAAAGCCGATCGGGGCTCGCGCAGAACTTGACGTCGTCGCCCAGGCCGGCCTCGGCGAGCTGTCGTGCCGCGTCGCTCGCGCCGAGGGCGTCCTGCCAGCCGCCCTGCTGCGCGGCGAGATCGAGCGAGACCTGCGCGGCGTCATTGAGCGTGAGCTTCTTGGGCGGCACGCCCTTCTTCACCGCTTTGATCAGGCGGCCGGCCGTGTAGGCATCTTCCAGCGCGAACTGCTTGTCGCGGCCGGCGCAAATGATGACGAGATCGCCCCGCTCGGTAAACAGATTGCGGGCCCGCTCCGCCACGGCGCTGAAGTTCAATGCCGCCGCGACCAGCACCGGCTCGCCCCCCTGGGCGGCGAGCAGCGCGGGGGTGCCGTTGGTCGTGGCGAGAAACAGCGTCTTGCCGCCTACCGCCTCCGCCGTCATCTCGCGCGGCGAATTCCCCAGCGCGAAGCCTTCGACCTTCAGCAGGCGGCGCTCGCCCGCGAGCACGATGCCGTTTTTTTCCAGGTTGGACGTGAGACGGACCGCTTCTTCGGAGCTCGCCGCGGGCACGATGGCTTTGGCGCCGGCGGCCAGCGCCGTGACGATCGTGCTCGTCGCGCGCAGCACGTCAATGACGACGACCGCCCGGCCGGTCAAATCCCCTGCATTCAGGCCGAGTGGGGTGTGATAGACGTCGATTTTCATGTTTGATCTTTGAGGAGTTGCGGCTCGCGCTCGAGGAATTTCGTATCCACCTTGCCCGCGACGAAGTCCGGGTGCCGCATGACCCGGCTCAAAAACGGAATCGTCGTGGTCACCCCCTCAATGATAAACGAGTCGAGTGCCTGCCGCATACGGGCGAGTGCCTCCGTCCGCGTATTGCCATGCACGATCACCTTGGCCAGCAGGGAGTCGTAGTACGGCGGAACGGTGTACCCCGCGTAGATGTGCGTGTCTACCCGTACGCCGGGCCCGCCGGGCGGATGATACGCGGTGATCACGCCGGGGGACGGCTGGAAGTTGCGGCTCGGGTCTTCGGCGTTGACGCGGCACTCGATCGCGTGGCCGCGCAGGCGGTGGCCGTTCATGACGAACGACAGCGGGGCGCCGGCGGCAACGGCGATCTGCTCCTTCACGAGGTCGAAGTTGGTACACATCTCGGTCACGGGATGCTCGACCTGAATCCGGGTATTCATCTCCATGAAATAGAACGACCCGTCGGCATCGAGCAAAAACTCGATCGTCCCAGCGCCGACGTAGCCGATCGCCTCGGCGAGCTTCACGGCGGAGTCGCCGATGTCCTGGCGCAGCGTCTGGTCCACGACCGGCGATGGCGCTTCCTCGATGAGCTTCTGATGGCGCCGTTGCACGGAGCAGTCGCGCTCGCACAGATGCATCACCTTGCCGTGCGTGTCCCCCATGATCTGGATCTCGATGTGCCGCGGGCGCGCGAGGTACTTCTCGATGTAGACCTCGTCCGAATTGAAGGCCGCGAGCGCTTCCTGCTTGGCGAGCGTAAACGACTGCGCGAATTGATCGGCGTCGTTCGCGACCCGCATCCCCTTCCCGCCCCCGCCCGCCGCCGCCTTGATGATCACCGGAAAGCCGAGCTCGCCAGCCACCTGCTGGCCGTCTTCCAGTGAGTCGACGGGCCCGGGGGAACCGGGCACGGTAGCTATGCCTTGCTGCTTGGCCAGCTTCCGTGCCGCGGCCTTGTCCCCCATCTGGCGGATCTGATCGGGCGTAGGGCCGATGAACGCGATGCTCGAGGCGCTGACCTTCTCGGCGAACTCGGCATTCTCGGCGAGGAATCCGTAGCCGGGATGGATCGCATCGGCGCCGGTGATTTCGGCGGCGGCGATCAGGCGCGGGATGTTGAGGTAGCTGTCGCGGCTGGGGGCGCGCCCGATGCAGACGTCGTCGTCGGCGAAGCGGACGTGCAGCGACTCGCGGTCCGCCTCGGAATAGACCGCCACCGTCTCGACACCCAGCTCCTTGCACGCGCGGATCACCCGCAGGGCGATCTCCCCGCGGTTCGCGATCAGCACTTTCTTGAACATCAGGGCGTCAGCTCGATCGCCCCGGCCTGGTCGGCCCCGCCCAGCCGGTTCCCCGACGAATCGACGCCCGACACCTTCAGCGCGAACTCGCTCGGGTTCGACGCATAGAAGATCGCGCTCTCATAGCTGATCACACCCTGCTGGTACCAGTAGAAGAGCGACTGGTCGAAGCTCTGCATGCCGTATTGCACGGAGCCTTCGGCGATGAGATCGGGGATGCTGAGCTGCTTGGAGAGATCACGGATGTTGTCGGCGACCGCGGCCGTATTGATGAGGACTTCCGCCGCCGGCACCCGGCCGCGGCCGTCCTTGCGCGGCACCAGCCGCAGCGAGACGATCGCCTGCAGCGCGGTCGAGAGCAGATGGCGGATTTCGTCGTGCTGGTGCGGCGGGAAGAACGAGATCACGCGGCTGACCGTCTGCGTCGCATCCGTCGTGTGCAGCGTCGAGAACACCATGTGCCCCGTGTCGGCGGCCTTGAGCGCCGTGTCCAACGTCTCCATGTCACGGATCTCGCCGATCAGGATCAGATCGGGATCCTGCCGCAGGACGTGCCGCAACGCCGAGTTGAACGTCAGCGTGTCGTTGCCGACCTCGCGCTGCGAGATGTTGGCGTGCTGGTCACGGTGCAGGAACTCGATCGGATCTTCGATCGTGATGATGTTCACGCGCCGGTTGGTGTTCACGTGATTGATCATCGCGGCGAGCGCCGTCGATTTCCCCGACCCCGTCACGCCCGTCACGAGGACCAGCCCGCGCGGCTTGAGGGCGATCTCCTCGAGCACGCCGGGAAGATTGAGCTCGCGGATCTGTTTGACCTCGTACGGAATTGCCCGGAACGCGAACGCGACCGTGCCGCGCTGCTGGTAGACGTTGGTGCGGAACCGGCCCACGCCCGGCACGCCGATCGCGAAGTCGGCTTCCTTGTGCTCGGCGAACTCCTTGACCTGCCGCGGCGTCATGATCTGCTCGGCCAGCGACTTCAGCTCTTCCGGCTTGAGAGGCGCCGTTTCGAGCGAGACCAGCTCACCGTTCACGCGAATGGTCGCCGGCCGGCCCACCTTGAGCAGCAAGTCGGAGCCGTTGCGCTGCACCATCTGCGTGATCGCTTGCTTGAAATTGAATGCCGGCAGATTGCCTTGCGTCGCCTCACCCATGCGGATCCACCCGGAAAAGGACCTGGCCAAACTCCACCGGCTGCGCGTTCTGTGCGATGACCTCCCGAACCACGCCCGCGACCTCGGACTCGATCTCGTTCATGATCTTCATCGCCTCGATGATGCACACCACCTGCCCCACATTCACCCGGCTGCCGACCTTCACGTAGGGCTGTGCCGCCGGCTCGGGAGACTGGTAGAACGTGCCCACCATCGGCGACTTGATCTCGCTGAGCTGGGGCCCGGCGGGGGCTGGGGCTTGGGATTGCTGCGTGCTGGCGGGAGCGCCTGGTGCTGTAGCGGGGTGCGACACGATGACATGTGCTCCCCCAGGTCCGCCACCAATGGTATTCCCGTGCCCAGCCTTGGAAACCCGCACTGACGACCATGCGCCGAATAGGCCTCGGCGGATCTCGATCGCCCCCACCTCTGGGGCATCCTTCAAGATCTGCACGATCTGGGCGATGATGTCGAGCTTCATACCGAGAAGATACCCCCCCTTAGCCCCTACACCAGTTCCACGAGGTCCGTACAGCCGTCGGTCAACAGCACCGGGCCGTCGGGCGACAGATGGACGTCGTCTTCGATGCGCACACCGCCCCGTCCTGCGACGTACACGCCCGGCTCGATCGTGACGACCGCGCCTTCGGGCAACGGATCCGTGGCCGTGCGCGCCAGGCGCGGCGCTTCGTGCACCTCGAGCCCCACGCCATGCCCCGTCGAGTGTCCGAACGCGGCGCCGAAACCGCGCGCTTCGATCGGATCGCGCGCCAGTGCGTCCGCGTCGCGGCCGCTCATGCCGGCACGGACGCCTTCACGGGCGCGCCGCTGCGCCTCCTGTACCAAACGGTACAGCGCGCGCTGCGACTCGTCGGCCCGCGCGCCGACCACCACCGTGCGCGTCATGTCGGCGCAATACCCGTCGACAACGGCGCCAAAGTCTAGCAGCAGCCACTCGCCTGCCGCTACGGCGCGGCTGCTCGTGTGCGCGTGCGGCAGCGCGCTCCGCGGTCCGCTGGCGACGATCGTCGGAAACGGATGCGCCTCGCTCCCGTGCCGGCGCAGCGCGCCCTCGAGCAATCCCGCGATCGCGAGCTCCGTCTGTCCGGGCCGCACCTCGGCGAGCGTGTCGCGCAGCGCAGCCGTCGCCACGGCCGCGGCCGAGCGGATCGCGGCCACTTCGCCCGCGTCCTTGCGAACCCGCAGTCGCTCGACCAGCTCGCCGGCCGGCTTCCAGCGCCACGACGCGCCCGGCCCGCTCGACAGGCGCTCCGCATCCTTCACGCTGAGCGCATGGGCCTCGAACCCGATCAGGCTGAGCGTTCCGCTCGTCACGGTCGGCAGCTCCTTGAACAGCCGCTCCCACACGCTCGTCCCTTCGATTTCGACCCGCGCGACCGCGCCGCACTGCTGCCGCGCCTGTTCGTCGTAGCGGAAATCGGTCACCAGCAGCTGCGTGGTGCGCGTCGCCACGACCACGCCGGCCGATCCGCTGAACCCCGTCAGATACCGGATGTTGGGACGCGAGGTGACGAGCAGCGCGTCCATCCCCTCCGCGTCGAGCAGTGCGGCGAGTGCCGCGTGCCGCTGCGGCCGTTTATCGCGACTTGAGACTGCCGACAAGGCCCTCGAGCCCCAGACGATAGCTGTCGGCCCCGAACCCCGTCACGACCCCCACGGCGAGATCCGCCAGTAACGACCGTCGCCGCTCCGGCTCGCGTCCGAAAATGTTGGAGAGATGCACTTCGACGAACGGCACGCGGACGGCGAGCAATGCATCGCGTACCGCGAGACTGGTATGCGTAAAGGCTGCCGCATTGATGATCGCGCCGTCGACACGGGGCGGGCCCTTCAGACCCTGGATCGCCTCCACCAACTCGCCTTCATGATTCGTCTGAATCCAGCTGCACTCCACCCCCAGCGCGCGGGCATGTGCTTTGGTCGCCCGCTCGATTTCGGCAAGGCTGGTGCGCCCATAGATCTCAGGCTCACGCTCACCCAACAGATTCAGATTGGGGCCGTTCAGCACGGCGATATAGGGCGACACTAGGACTTGAGCTTTTTCAACCACTGCTGGAACTGATCGGCCTCCGCCTCATCCTCGGGCGGCCGCTGCGTTCGGCCGGACGTTCTGGCCCCACCCCCCGCCGGTGTTTTGGGTGACGCACTAGCTCCACCCGCTTCTGCGGCGCCTGCGGCACCGGCCTTCCCACCGGCGAAAAACTCGTCGAACGAAAATCCTCCCGTCTTGCTGCCATCCTGCGGAGGCGCGGTTTCGGCGGCGGGTTGTCCGGTGGCGCGGCGCGCGGCTTCGTCGCCAAAGACGGAGTCGAGCGAGATGTGATCGTCAGCGGGACGCGACGGCTCGCCGGGCGGCGGCCCGGCGGCATCGAAGGCCGAAGCCAACGTGCTTTGCTCCGAGCGTCGACCCGACCAAATGCCTTTGAGGAACGCCTGCGCCGAGATCCCCGATCCTTTTCGTCCGCCGGGCGACAATTGTTCGATCTTGCTCTTCAATCGTGAATCGTTGGGACGCTGGGCGAGCAACGCCTGGTAGACGCGCAGCGCATCCTGCTGATGCCCCTGCTTGAGATACAGCTCCGCCATCGTTTCCGTCAGCACCGGCTCCGCCTGCGACAGCGTCGCCGTATCCGCCGCACCATCGTCATCGGACAGGGCGACGGCGGCGGGAACGCGCGGCGCTGGAGCGGGCCGGGGGGGTGCTGGTGGTGCTGGGGGCCGAGCAGGACGGATCTCGTCGTCCGGCATGATGAGCGGCAGATCGACCTGGGGCAGCGCCTCGTCGAGATCGGGCCCCCCCCCTCCCAGCTGCCCGCCTGAGGGTTCGGGCGCATCCAGCTTGAACATCCCACTGCCTTCGTACTGTGTACGCGCCAGCCCCTCGACCTCCACTTGCTCGATCTGCTGCGCGTTCAGCTCGACGTCTTCCTGCACTTCCAACCCGTCGGCCTTGGCAGCCTCATGCGCGTTGGGGTTGAAACTGATCGGGTTCTCGAAGTTCTCGATGTCGGGCGAGGGTGCCGACGTTGCCGCCGTGGGCTTCAACGTCACCGGTTCGGGCGTCTCGTGGTCGATCGCGAAGTCGGGCTTGGCCATGGGCGCGGTGGCGGCGGCGGGCGGGGCAGCAGCGGCCTTCCCCTTGGCGCGGGCCAGCGCTTCCGCGGCGTCGCCGTTCATGGGATCGGCGTTCAGCAGCCGCGACAGCCACTCGACTTCTTCCCCGTACTTCCCATTGCGCTCCGCCAACTCGGCGAGGCCGCGCAGCGCGATGATGTTCTCCCCGTCGAGACCGAGAACCTGTTTGAAGACGCCCAGCGCCGCCGCGTCGTCTTTCTTGTCGACGAGGCACCGGGCGTACACGATGTAGGCGCTGACGTAGTCGGGATGGAGCTTGAGACCGTTCTGGCAGAGGTCGACCGCGTTATCTATAAGCCCCGCTTTACGATAGGCGTCCGCCAAGGGGGCGAAGTTGCGCCCCTTGGGATTATCACGAAAGCGCGCTTCGAGCTTGTCGATCTCGCTGGTATAGGCCACGGCCCCCCGGCCCTAAGTCTATGTGGGAATTGAACGAAGATAGTGTTTGGCCGTCGCTGCTGTCAAATGACCGGAGACTCTGTGCGCTTGAGTTTGTGCGTTGTGGTTTTTAGACTTATGCCGCTTCACCCCTCCCTCTGACCGGAGTTCGAAGTCGCCATGCTGCGCACGATGCGCGCCAACGCCAAGTGGGTCTTTTACATCCTCGCCGTCGCCTTCGTGGGGTGGCTCGCCGTCGGGCAAGTGATGAGCATCCTCGGTCCCAGTGGCAACGTGGTGCTGCGGGTCAACGGCCGGGAATACCAGATCACCGAGTACCAGCAGCGGCTGCAGCTCGCGTACGAGCAATACCGGCAACAGAACGGCACGGCGCCGCTGACGCGCGAGGAAGAGCAGCAGATTCAGGATCAGGTCATCAATCAGATGATCCAGGAGGCGCTGCTGCAGCAGGAGTACAAGCGCCTCGGGATCCGCGTCACGGATGCGGAGATCATCGACGCCGCGCGCACGTCCCCACCGCCCGAGGTGATGCGCGATCCGCAGTTCCAGACCGATAGTCAGTTCGATATCCGCAAGTGGCAACAGTTCCTCGCGACCAATACCGACCGCCAGCTGCTCGCGCAGATCGAAGCGGTGTACCGCGACCAGATCCCGCGGATCAAGCTGGCGCAATACCTCACCAGTGACGTCTACATCCCCGACGCGAAGCTGTGGCGCATTTACCGCGATCAGCACGATTCGGTGCGGATCGCGTCGCTCGCCGTCTGGCCCTACACGATCCAGGACAGCTCGGCGATCAGTGACGCCGAATTGCTGGCCTACCTCGCCAAGCATACCGACGAGTTCAAGCGGCCGGCGCGCGCGTACGTGCGCTTCATCGCGCTGCCGCGCATGCCGAACGCCTCGGACACCGCCGCCGCGCGCGCGCATCTCGCGCGTGTGCGCAGCGAGCTGGCGCGCGGCACGAAGTTCGAGGACGTGGCGAAGCGCGAGTCGAGCGACACTGTCAGTGGTCAGCGCGGGGGCGATCTCGGCTGGATCAAGCGGAACGAGTCGACGTTCGATGCGCAATTCATGCAAGGATTGCGCGGCCTGAAGCCGGGGCAGATCTCCTCCCCGGTCACGACACAGTTCGGCTATCACCTGATCCGCATCGATCAGGAAAAGGGCGACTCGCTCAAGCTGCGGCATATCCTCATCGCCGTCGCGCTGCAGGGAGAGCACCTCGATCAGGTGGAGGCGAAGGCCGACACCCTCGAGCGTGTCGCCGCCGAGCGCACCGACCCGACCGTCCTGGACAGCACGGCGCGCCGGCTGGGGCTGCAGGTATCGCCGACTTACCAGGTCATCGAAGGGGACCGGTTCACGCTGGGCCGGTACGTCATTCCGGACGTGAGCGTCTGGGCCTTCGAGGCGCCCGTCGGCGAAACGAGTCCGGTGATCGAGGCGCTGCCCGCCTATTACGTCTTCCAGCTCGACTCGGTAACGGCCGGCGGCGTGCCGCCACTGCATGAAGTCCGCGCGCGCGTGACTGCGGCGGTGCGTCTCGAGAAACAGAAGACCCTGGCGCGCGGGCGCGCGGACTCGCTCGCGGCCGCGCTGCGCGGCGTGTCCGACTTGGCGACCGCGGCGACAGCGCGCGGCCTCGCGGTGCAGCGCTTCGGTCCGTTCACCCGGCTGCGGCCGCCGAGTTATCTCGGGCGCGAGCCCGTCGTGGTCGGCACGGCGTTCGGATTGAGCGTCGCGGAACGGAGTCGCGTGCTCGAAGGCGAGAGCGGCTACTTCATTATCGAGTCACTGGGGCGCAAGAACGCCGATTCGGCCGCATGGGTGGCACAACGGGAGACCCAGCGCACGCAGCTGCGCCAGGCGGCGCAGCAGGCGCGGATTCAACAGTTCATCGACGGGTTGCGCGCCAAGGCCAAGATCGTCGACCGGCGCAAAGAGATCTACAAGTCTCAAGGCTCGGCGGACGCCACCAACATCGGGCTCTAGCCGCTACTCGACCAACCGCTTCGGCTTCGCGTCCCGCGGCGGCTCCGCGTCCTCGGACGGGAGCCGGTGAATGCTGTTCTCCGCGTCGGACAGCGCGCGCTTGAACTCGCGCAGCCCCTTCCCGACCGCCCGGCCCGCCTCCGGCAGCCGGTTGGCGCCGAATACGAGCAGGACGATCAGCATCAGAATCAGGATCTCACTGCCGCTCAGATTGCCCAGCATCAACCCGGCCTTTACTGAGTGAGGCGCTTCGGCGCTTCACTGCTCGGCGGCGGCGGGGCGACGGGCGGAGCCGACTCGCTCGAGTCGACGTCCTTGAGCCCGCGCTTGAATTCCTTGATGCCCTTCCCGATCGACGACCCGATCTCCGGGATGCGCTTGGCGCCGAAGAACAGCACCAGGATGAGCAGCAAGATCGCAATTTCGGTGAAGCCCAGATTGCCGAACATGGTTCGCCTTTCCTAAAAGAGCGACCGGGCGACGAGGTACGCGAACACGACGCCGACGACCGCCAGCAGCGACACGTCGAGCCCGATAGGTCCAAGCGTAATCGACATCACGAGCAGATCCAAATGAATCGGTCCGATGGTCGGGGTCACCGCCCAGGTAAACACTTCCTTGGCCGGACCCTGCGGCAGGAACCGCCGCAGGAACGCCTGGAGCAGCCCCCCCAGGACAAACCCTACCGCAAGAACGCTGAGATAGAACAGGGGCCGGCGAGGTCCGGGCGGCACTAGCTGTGCCGCTCCACGGCGTACGCAATGCTCCCCTGCAGGGCGTCCCGTGCGGGCGAGGGCGGCAACACATCGAGCTCCGCCTCCGCCTGCTGCGCAATGTCCAGAGCGCGCTGGCGCGCGGTCTCGAGCCCGCCGGCGCTTTCTACCAATCGGATCACGTCGGCGACCAATTCGTCACTCGGCTCGGCCGCGTCCATCAGCGCGGCGACCACACGCCGCCCCTCCGCCGGCATCCGGGCCAGGGCGACAATCAGGGGCAGCGTGACTTTGTGCTCGCGTAGATCCAGACCGGACGGCTTCCCCGTGACCGCTTCCGGCTCGGTGTAGTCGAGCAGATCATCGGTGATCTGGAATGCCATGCCCAGCAGCATCCCGAAGCGCGCCAGCGCCTGGCGGTGCGCCGCAGCCGCCGTGAGCGCACCCACCTCGCACGCACCCGACAAGAGCGAGGCGGTTTTGGCGCGAATCAACAGGTCGTACGCGCCCTCGCCGTACGCGAGCTTGTCGTGGGCTTCGAGCTGGCGCATTTCGCCGACGGTCATCTCGTTGGTCACACGCGCGAGCACGCGCAGCGCCTCTTGGTCGTCGAGCCGGACCAGCTCGATGATGGCACGCGAATAGAGATAGTCGCCCATGATGACCGCGATCTGATGCGAGAATAATGCGTTGATCGTCGGCAGGCCGCGCCGCAGCACCGAATGGTCTACCGAGTCGTCGTGGACGAGCGTGGCGAGATGGATCAGCTCCACGACCGCGGCCAGCGTGACGGCCCGAGCATCCGCGCACCCCGCGGCCTGGTGGCTCAGGAGCAGCAACGTGGGCCGGAACAGCTTCCCCTTCATCTGCAGCAGATGATCGTTCACTTCGCTCACGATCGGGAAGTCGGCGGCGATGACGCGCCGTAGCTCCGCCCCGACCTGCTCCAGCTCGCCGGCCACCGGCCGCTGCACATCCCGCAGGCTGACCCGAGCGACTTGTTGGCTCATGCTATTTCGCCTTGGCGAGTGCCTTGACGCGCTGCTCGGCATCGAGGAAGCGGATATCCACGGCGAAGACGCGGCCGTACAGATCCCGCGCGTCGGCTTTCTTGCCCTGCTGCTCGAGCGCGCGGCCGAGCCAGTAGAGCACGCCGAGCCGCTCCTGATCGCCGGACGCCGGGAGGTCGAGACCGCGGCGCAGGATCGATTCGGCGACGCCGAAGGCGCCCTTCTCGAAGAAGCAGATGCCCAACATCTCCGACGTGCGCAGCTTGCCCTCGGGAGCGCGCAGCGCCTTCTGTAGCTCCGCGATGGCTTCGTCGAGCAGGCCCATCTCCTTGAACGCGACACCGAGATCGTAGTGGGACTGGAAGTCGGTCTCATCGATGTTTTCGTCGATGCCCTGCTTGAAGCGCGCCAGCATGTCCTGGAAATCCTGCTCCTCGTCTCCCGTCGGCTCCTCGTCCGCGACGGTCATGCGCGTGTCTTTCGGCGCTCCTTCCTCCTCGTCGTCGCTCAGCATCGAGCCGAGGTCGACGAAGTCGCCGTTCAGCGCGGCCTCGTCGCGGACTTTCATCTTGGCGTCTTTCGCCTTGACCTTGCCCTCCGGCTTCCCCGATTGCGGCGCGACGGCGGGCGCGAGCATCGACAGCGCGCCTTTGGCACGATCGTTCTGGGGATCGTGCTCCGCGACACGCGCATACACCGCGCGCGCCTTCTCGGGGAGGTCGGAGCGCAACAACGCGTCGGCCAGCTCGAGATAGGCGTCGATCAATTTCGCCTTGTCGCCCGCCTTGAATGCGAATTCCACCGCCTTCTGGCGGTGACGCACGCTGTTCGGATCGAGCCGCAAGACTTCGTCCACCAGATCGCGCGCGTGCGCGAGGTTGCCGCCGTTCTCGAAGCCGCCAGTCGCGAGGTCGAGCTCCTCGATGCCGCGTTCCCGATCACCCTGTTCGATCAGCGCCTCGCCGAGCGCCTGATGTGCTTCGGGATCGTCCGGGTTGTCGGCGACGCGCGACTCCAGTTCCTCGAGCCCCGGCGCCGCGGGCGTCTCTTCGATGTTCGAGAACACCAGCGACCCCGCCTGGTCCCCCGCGCTGCTGATCTCATCGATCCCCAGGTCGATGAAGCCGGTCTTGCGCCCGCCGGTGGAAATCGACGTGTCGTCTTCCGTCTGGATGAAGCTGGGGTGACGCGGTCCCTCGTCGATCGCGAGCGGCTGGTCGTCGACATCGTGTCCCGCGTCGGTGGTCGCCGTTTCGAAGTCGGGCTCGAGCTCGAGCGGTGGCACCTGGAGCACAGTCTTGCGCTTCCCCGGTCCTGACGTCGACGAGGGTGCCGAGGGGCGCTTGGGAATCACGGGCTTTACGCGCGGCGGTTCGGGAGCGGCCGCCTTGCCCGCTGGCTGGCCCAGCGGCTTCAGTTTGGGCGGCGCGGAACGCGGAGGAGCGGGAGGTGGTGCCTTGGGGGGCGCCTCGATGTTGCCCTCGAGCACCAGGTCCGCGTCCTCCAGGCCGCTCACCTCGTCCGCGGTCACCTCTGGAGCCGTCGGCTCCAGCTCGGCCATCGGCCCGAGGTCCAGGTCGCTGGGGTTCAGCTCCTCGCGAATCGACGGCGTGGCGGGACTGCTCGCGCTCATCTGACCAAAGTCCGATCCGGTCGTCTCGAGGCCTTCGAGCATCCCGCCGCCCGCACCGCCGCCCGGAGCTTCATCCACCAGACTGGTGCTCTCGATCTCGAGCGACTCGTCCGGCTCCGGCACGACCTCCTGAATCAATGTCTCAGCGACTGGGGGAGGCGGTGGCGGTGCGGGAGCTTTGGCGGCTTTTGGGACACGCGGCTCGTCGAGGTCCAAAAAGACGAGGCTCGACGTTTTCCGCGTCCCGGACTTGCTGACGTCATCCCCTCCGGGAGGCGGCAGCGGCTTGGGCGTGCTGATGCGCGCCGACGAGCCGCGCTTGCCCGGATCGCTGCCGTACATCTTGAGATGCTCGGCCAGCATCTCCCGCAAGCTCCCGCTCTCCGCCGAGATGTCGGTGAATTCCTTCAGGGCAGCGAACGCATGATCGATCTTGCCGATCTTCTGCATGCGCTCGGCATATTCCACGAAGTTCTGCTTCGCCTCGGCGAGGAATCCCTTTGACGCATAGAGCTTCGCCAGCTTCAAATACGTCGTCTGCCGCGCCGGTGCGTTGCGCAGCACTTTGTTGCACATGGCGATGGCGTTGTTATGGAAGCCCAGCTCGGCGTATTTGTCCACCGCCTGGTCGTAGTAATCGGCGGCCAGGCCGGGGTCTTTCAGTTTGATGTAGAGATCGCCGATGCGGTTATAAATGGAGAGGTCGGGGTTCGCCTCACCCTCGGATTCCTGACCGCTGAGCACGCCGAGCCAGATCTCGACGGCTTTCTTCGGATCCTTGGCCTCGAGACCCTTCGCCTTTTCCTTGAGCTGCTCAAGCTTGGACATGGAAGGACTAAGATATCGGGGCCAACTAGGCGGGACAAGCCGAACCTGCTGTCCAGACGTTGCTTACGACGTCTGACCCCAGCCAATACGCGACTTCCCTCCAGTCATCTACGGCGGCTACGACGAGGTCGGCAACGTATCCGGCAGCGATTTGGCCGCGCTCGGCGGCGAGCCCGAGCGCCGCGGCGGCATTGATCGTCACCGCCGTCACAGTTTCGGCGTGACGTAGCCCAAGTTGCGAGACGCCGAGCGCCATCACCAGTGGCAGGCTCATCGTCGGCGACGTGCCAGGGTTGTAATCGGTGGCCAGCGCGACGGCCGCTCCCGCCTCGATGAGGCGACGCGCCGGCGCCTGCGACCGCTTGCCGAGAAAGATCATCGTCGCCGGCAGCAAGACCGCGACGGTCGCACTGGCTGCCAGCGCCTTGATGCCGGCGTCTGAGACGGCGGCGAGGTGATCCGCCGAGAGCGCGCCCAGCTCGGCGGCGAGCTCGGCCCCGCCCGACCCTTCCAGCTCATCGGCATGGAGCTTCACCGCGAGGCCATGGCGGCGCGCGGCGGTGAGGATCTGGCGGCTTTCGCTCGCGCTGAAGACGCCCGGCTCACAGAACACGTCGCAGCAGCGCGCCAGGCCCTCGCGCGCGACGGTGGGAATCATGGCTTCACACACGAGCTGCACGTACGCCGCGCGATTGCCGCGATACTCGGGCGGCACCTCGTGCGCACCGAGAAAGGTCGGGATCAGCGTGGCCGGCAGCGCGTCGGCGAGTCGCCGAATGACGCGGAGCTGCTTCAGCTCCGACTCCAACTCCAGACCGTAGCCCGATTTCACCTCGATCGTCGTCGCCCCGTGCGCAATCAGGGCGCTGAGCCGGGACCGCGTGAGCGCTTCGAGCTCGTCCTCGGTACGGCTGCGCACATCGCGCACCGATTGCAGGATGCCGCCGCCCGCGGCCGCAATCGCTTTGTAGTCGACGCCGAGCGCGCGCCGCTCCTGATCGTCGAGCCGAGGGGCACCGAACACGGCATGCGTGTGACAATCGATGAACCCCGGAAACAGCACTCCATTTACCTCGACAACCCCTACGTTTGGCGCGTCCCGGCGCGGCCCCACCCAGGCAATGCGCTTTCCGTCGATGAGGACTGCCGCATCGCGCAGCACCTCGACCTCGGCCATCTCGCGCCCGCGGCGGGCGCGGGCAGGTCCGCGGCACGTCACGACCTGCCGCGCGCCCACGAGCAGCGTCTTCAGTCGAGGTCCTGGCTCATCGGGAGGCGGATATGATGCCGGCGCGCCGCCTCGATCGCTTCGGGATAGCCCGCGTCGGCATGTCGTGCGACACCGATCCCCGGATCGTTGGTGAGCACGCGCTCGAGCCGCCGCTCGGCCGCGGGCGTCCCGTCGGCGACGATCACCTGTCCCGCGTGCAGCGAGTTGCCGATGCCCACGCCGCCGCCGTGATGGAACGAAACCCACGACGCGCCCGATGCCGTGTTGAGCAGCGCGTTGAGGATCGCCCAGTCGGCGATGGCGTCGGAGCCGTCCCGCATCGCTTCGGTCTCCCGGAATGGCGAGGCGACCGAGCCGGTGTCGAGATGATCGCGGCCGATCACGATCGGCGCGGACAGCTCGCCGCGCCGCACCAGCTCGTTCAGCGCGACGCCGAAGCGCGCCCGCTCGCCCTGCCCCAGCCAGCAGATCCGCGCCGGCAGCCCCTGAAACGCGACGCGCTCCTGGGCGAGCGTGATCCAGCGGCGGAGATGCGCGTTGTCGGGGAAGAGCTCGAGCACGAGCTGATCGGTGCGATGCAGGTCCTTCACATCGCCCGAGAGCGCGACCCAGCGGAACGGCCCCTTCCCTTCACAGAACAGCGGCCGGATGTACTCCGGTACAAATCCCGGAATCGTGAACGCATCGGCGACGCCGGCGTCGCGCGCCTCCGTGCGGATGTTGTTGCCGTAATCGAACGCGATCGCGCCGCGCCCGCGAAAGTCGAGCATCGCGCGCACGTGCGTCGCGATGCTCGCCCGCGCGCGCCGGACGTACTCGTCGGGAGACGAGCGCCGCAATTCCTCCGCCGCGGCGAGACTCAACCCTGCCGGGACGTAGCCATTGAGCGGATCGTGCGCCGACGTCTGGTCGGTCACCACATCGGGAACGAAGCCGCGGCGCACGAGGTCGGGCAGCACGTCGGCGCAATTGCCGACGAGACCGACGGACAGCGCCTTCCCGGCTCGCTGTGCCTCGTCGCACGACGCCAGCGCTTCGTCCACGCGTGTCGTCGAACGATCGAGATACCGCGTTTCCACGCGGCGCTGCACCCGCGCGGGATCCACCTCGACCGCGAGACAAATCCCTTCATTCATGGTGGCCGCGAGCGGCTGCGCGCCGCCCATGCCTCCCAATCCACCCGTCAGGACGATGCGCCCCCGGAGCGATCCTTGAAACTGGCGCTGCGCAACCGCACCGAGGGTCTCATAGGTCCCCTGCAGAATTCCCTGCGTCCCGATGTAGATCCACGATCCCGCGGTCATCTGGCCATACATGATCAGACCGCGGCGTTCCAGATCGCGAAACACCTCCCACGTCGCGTACCGGCCGACGAGATTGGCGTTGGCGATGAGCACGCGCGGGGCGTCGGGATGCGTCGTGAAAACGCCGACCGGTTTGCCCGACTGCACGAGCAGCGTTTCCTCATCTCCGAGCGTGCGCAGCGTACGGCAGATCGCATCGAACGACGCCCAGTTCCGCGCCGCCTTCCCCGTGCCCCCGTAGACCACGAGGTCCTGCGGCCGCTCCGCGACCTCCGGATCGAGATTGTTCATCAGCATCCGCAGCGCCGCTTCCTGCACCCATCCCTTGCAGGACTTGGTGCTGCCGCGGGGCGCTTTCACGGCGCAAACCTGCCTGCCCGGATTCCGGCCGCGACCCGCTCGATGTCGGCCGTCATGGGCCGATCCCCCGTCAATGCCGGCGATTCCTCGCGAACGGCGGCTTGCAGCCGCGCGACGGCTGGGGCGGGCCGCAGCGGCTTCAAGTATTCGAGTCCCTGGGCTCCCGCGAGCAGCTCGATGGCGAGAATCCGCTCGGTGTTGGCCAGGATCCGTCCCGCCTTCCACGCGGCGCTCATCCCCATCGGCACGACGTCTTCCTGATTGCCTTCGGTGGGCACGGACTGCACGCTCGCGGGCGTCGCCAGCACGCGGCAGTCGGCCACGAGCGCCGCCGCGGCGATCTGCGCCGTCATGAAGCCGGACTCGAGGCCGGGGTCGTGCGCCAGAAATGCCGGCAGCCCCGACGACAGGTCCGGATTCACGACACGCTCGAGGCGCCGCTCGGCGAGTCCGGCGAGCGTCGTCAGTGCAATCGCGACGACGTCGAGCGCGAGCGCGATCGGCTGGCCGTGGAAGTTCCCTCCCGAAATCACGTCGTCGCCGAATACGAGCGGGTTGTCCGTCGCCGCATTCAGCTCCGTCGAGACGAGCCGCTCGGCGAACGCGAGTCCTTCGCCGGCGGCCCCCAGCACCTGAGGCGTACAGCGCAGCGAGTAGGCGTCCTGCACGCGCGGATCGTTCTCACGGTGCGATTCGCGAATTTCGCTGTCGGCCAGGAGGTCGCGCAGCAGCGTCGCCGAGCGTTGCTGCTGTGGGTGCGGACGGGCGTCGTGAATGCGGGCATCGAAGGGATCGGGTGAGCCGCGCACCGCCTCGAGGCTCATGGCCGCCGCCGCATGCGCCGTGCGCCAGGCGGTCCAGGCATCGGTCACGAGCAGCGCCGCGAGACCCGTTTGCGCCTGTGTCCCGTTGACGAATGCGAGGCCTTCCTTGGCTTCCAGCGTTATCGGCCGTGAGACCTGCACGTCTCCTTCGCCGATCATGGCCAGCGCGAGATGCGACAGGGGCGCCAGATCGCCCGACGCACCCACACTGCCCTGCGACGGCACCGTGGGATGCACGCGGGCGTTGAGCATGTCGACGAGCAGCTCGGGAAGCACCGGTCGCACGCCGCTCGTCCCGCGCAACAGGACGTTGGCGCGGAGCAGCATCATTGCGCGCACGGCATCCAGCGCCAGCGGCTCACCCACGCCCGAGGCATGGCTGCGAATGAGATTGAGCTGCAGCTGGCGCGCCTGCTCGGGGCGGATGCGCACGTGGGCGAGCTTGCCGAATCCGGTATTGACGCCGTACATCGTCTGGCCACGCTCGATCGCCGCCTCGACCGCGCGGCGCGATCGCTGCACGGCACCGAGCGCCTGGGGCGCGATCGCCACCGGCGCATTGCCTCGGGCGACCGCCACAACATCCGCGATGGAAAGGGAATGGCCGTCCAACGTGACAGGCGTGGGCATCGAGACCAAAGCTAAAGCGCCGGAGTGGCTGTTGACCACTCCGGCGCTTTAGTCAATCACAGAACCCCTATTTCGAGCCTGAAACCGTGGTTCCAGTAGACAGTGCGACCGACTGTCCCGCGCGAATCTGGAGCTCAGGGTTTCCTACGTCGGTCTGGAAGCTCCAGTCGAAGATCAAGTAGTCGCGTCCGACGTGCGTCATCCGCACGGCGCCGTAGTGGAGTGTGGTGCCCTCGACGATCTCGAACACGTACGCATATCCCGGCACCGCCTGGATCATGTTGCGGGAGTAACCGGAGTCCGGGGCGAGGTCGATCGACGTCAAATCGGCGACCGGCGAGGTGCTGTACAGCTGCATTCGGGTCCCGGCGAACTCGGGCACCAGCCAGAGCGTGGAGTCAGTGGGATCGCGATACACCCAGAAATCGATGCTCGTGAGGTTGCCGGACTGCACCCGGCCCAGCTCCGAAGCCTGGCCACGGCCGTCACCGTTGACGTCATCCCAGAACCGGAAGCCTGATCTGGTCGTGTCTTCGTCATAGGCGAACACGAGTGTATTGCGCGCGTCGGGCCGCGGCGTGTCGTGGCGCACCGGCGACCACAGGCTCTCATATCCCTCCCGGCTCACCGCCGTGACGCCGAAGCAGCGGGGCGCGCCGTTGGTCATCGCGCTGGCGAGGAACTCGGGCGCCACCGTCGTGCCCTCGAGCAGCCAGCTGGTATCGCACAGGCCGGTGTCAAGATTGTAATCGGTGCTGTAGATGCGATACCACTTGAAGCGCGTGGGGGCCGTGAGGTACGCATTGTCGTCCCACTCGAGATGAATGGCGCCGTTCAACGAAATCGAGAACAGCGAGGCCGGCGCGTCGAGCTGGAGGCGCTCGTCGACCGTGATCACGTTGCTGTTGCCGCTCTCGTTGCCGTTGTCGTCCACCGCAGTCACGAGATACTGGAGATGAGGCACGCCGTTATCGTGGAACGTGTTGGAGCTCGTCTCGCCGCGCAGGCCGAACGAACCGCTGCTCGACGCGCGCGAATAGACGCGATAGCTGGCCAGATTCGCATCGGTGACGTCGTCCCAGATGAGCAGAATCCCCAGGGGGCGATTGGGATCGCCGCTGGGCTCGAGCTCGTAGGTGAGATTCGCCGGAGTGGACGGCCCGTTGCCCGCGGGAGCGACGAGCGACCCTTGGCAAGCAACGGCTGCCACCAACAGCAATGACAAGAGCAAACGCATAGGAGCCTCTGGACGGGGATCGCTGGAGGTGTAAGCACGGGACGTGCCGCAAGCGAAGTCGCTGATTGTCAGTGAGTTACAACAGAACCCCGGCCTGCCATGTCACCGCGAGAGGACAGCGCAGTCTACTGGACGTAGGTGCGCTGGTCGTAGTCGAACTTGATGTCGGGCTGATCGGTCAACGTGATGTTGAAGATGAACGAGAAATTACCGGTGGCGGTCTTGTAAAAACCGAAGCTCGCATGCCAGCGGCGCAGATCGCGCTGGAACGTCAGCGAGTGGTCGGCGAATTGCCGCGTCACGATGTCGTACGACGTCGACCAGTTCGCAGTCCAGTTTCGTGTGGGGCTGAACGACAGATTCAGGCCGGCAGTCTGCCGCCCGGCGCGATGCTTCAAGGCTCCCGTATCCGCGCGGCTGCGGGTGCTCGAGAGGGTGACGCCGAGCGCAAATTGCCGCCCGCCGCCGTAGCCGCCCCCCATGCTGCCTTGTGGGCCGTACGGAATCCGAGTTCCGCGATCATAGCGCCGGAAATCGTCGGTGGGGCGGCCCCGGCCGCTGTCGGCACGCGCAGTCGTGTCCGCCGCCGGTGGCCGGGCCGGTCGTGACCGCAGCCCGAGCAGGCGGCCGATGCCTTGCAGTGTCGCGGGAGTGACCTGGAAGGAAGCATTCACGCTTTGGAGGAATGGAGAGAACTTGGCCGTATCCGATCCTACGTCGCCGTCCTTCCAGAGATCGTGCGTCATGCTCAGCTGAAAGCCGGGGACCAGGTCGGAGAGAAACGTGTTGCTCAATGTTCCCGTCTGCCAACCGGTGTTATGCGGCAGCTTCGCCCGCTCGAAGTTGTAGCTGATCGCGCTCGTGCTGATGCTGAGCAGCTTGATCTTGCGCGGTGTCTTCTCGGCGGCCGTGTCGCCGGCCGCGGGCTTGAGCTTCGCCTCGAACGTCTGTGCCAACCCCAGACTGATTGTCTGCTGCGGATCGGTGCGGCCTTTCAGCGTCCGGCCGGTCGGATCGAAGGCGTGGGCATACTCCTCCGGAATCTTGACGCCCGGCGCGTACTGATAACTGATGATCGGCGTCACCGTATGGCGGATGCGCGCCAATGGACCGACCCCGGGAAAGAACCCGAAAAAGGCGGGTGACATGCCCAGGTTGAAGGCCAGACGCTTCCCCTGCCGGACGAATTCACCACCAGAGAACTGATTGCGCAGCATGAAGGGACCGGACGTGGTGTTCACGATCGCCACCCCCGGCTGGATCTTCCACGTGCTGGTGAACAGCGTCGGCAGATTGATGCTCGTCGACCAATCGACCTGCGTTTCGAACGTCCGGCCAAATAGCACGCGATGGATACCGCGATCTGCCGTGTCTCCCGGCAGCGTGAACTCCGCGCGGTTGTTACTGCGGACGTCCACGATCGTGAAATTGTTGGTCCAATTCCACCGCCCGATGCGGACCGGCGTCCCGATGGTGATGTTCGTCCGGCGATCGTCGAAAAACTGCGGCAGCGTATCGGCAACGGTGCTGCCCGGCCTTCCGGGTATGAGGAGCTTGCCGCCCACCTGGTGAAACCGTTGATCATTCGTGTACGAAAACGTCGGCGACCACGTGAGCCACGGCGTGATGATGATGGTCGTCGGCGTCAAGTGAATCGACGGGAAGGACTGATCGATGGCGTTCGAGGACAGCTCCTGACGCCGGGTGCCGCCGATATCGATGTTCGCCCACGACAAGCGCTTGGTGAAGGTGGCGCTCGAGTTGATGCTCGCCGTCACTTCCATGGGATTGAGCGAGTTGCGCCGGATGACCGACGCGTCGGTCGCGTAGTCGAGATGCGCATTGAAATCGGTGCGCGAGTTGAAGCGCTGGGCGTGCGACCATCCGATGCGGGTGTTGGTGCTCGGCTGGTCCAACTGCATCTGCCGGCTGTAGCTCAGCGTGCCGTGGACGAACCGATCGAGCCAGTCGTACTGCGCCTGCCCGTGAATCGCCACGTAGCGGCCGGCGAACCAATCTCCGGTCACGAGCACGTCGAGGTAGTCGTTGACCACGAAGTAGTAGCCGAGGTCGGTCAGGTGCCGCGAATAGTGGCGCGTAGGGCGGACGAGGTCGTTCAATCCGAAGCGCGGAAACAGAATCCCGCTGCGCCGCCCCCCACGGATGTCGTTGAAGATGAACGGCAGCCACATGATCGGCACGTCGCGCACGTACAGCACCGCGGGCCGCGCGATCATCGTCCGCTTGTTGATCCATTTGACCTGGCCAGCCGAAAAATGGTAGTCGGGCACGGGTTGCGGGTCGGATGTGAACTTCGCGGAGGCGACGTAGACGCGCTTGTTTCCCGAATCGGCCGCGATCTCGCCACGCACGTACCAGGTCGCCCCACCCTGTTGGAAGTCCGTGAGCGCGTCGCGCACGGTTCCTCGCCGCACGCACGTATCGTAGCGCATCCCCTCTCCGACGAGCACCGTCCCCTGATCGAAGAGATGCGGATCGCCGGCGGCATCGAGCCGGCAGCTCCCCTCGTGGTAACGAATCGAATCAGCCTCGAGCTGTGCCCCTTCACGCTCGACGAAGGCCTCGCGGCGCAGAAACGTCGTCTGGCTGTCGCCCTCGACCACGATCGTGTCGGACATGTACCGCGTGATGCGGAAGTTCGGAAGCTTGAGCAGCGAGTCGATGACGCGATCGGGAGCGGGAAATGAGCGGCTCGGCGCAGTGGGCAGTCCCAGCTTGTGGGCCGTGGACGTGTCGACTCGACCCCCGCGCCCGGTGTCGCCCAGCACGGGCCGCGCGGGCTGCGCCGGCGGCGCGGGCGGAGCGGGCGGCGCGGGCCGTGGATTCTGCGCATGGAGTGATCCCGCGCCGCCCCCCCCCAACAGGACCAGCACGACCATTGCCGCCGCCACGCGGCGGGCGCGCCGCCGGCTGGCCACCCACGCACACCAGATGCTGAGCTCATAGAGCAACAGCAGCGGGCCGAGCATCAGCATCATCGAGACGGCATCGGGCGGCGTCAGAATCGCGGCGAGAAACGCGGCGATCACGATCGCATAACGCCGCTGCCGGCCCAGGAACTGCGGCGTGACGATCCCGAGCGAGGAGAGAATCGTTACCACCAGCGGCAGCTCGGCGACGAGCCCGCAGCCGACGACGAACGGTATCGCCATGCCGAAGTAGCGATCGATGGTGATCATCGCCGTCAGGTCGGTGCGCTGAAAGCCGAGCAACACCTTGAGCGCGGCAGGCAGCAGCCACTGGTAGCACGCGGCGGCTCCGCCCAGGAACAGCACCACACCCACGCCCAGCGCGGGCACGATCAAGCGCTTTTCGCGTTCGTACAGCGCGGGCGCGAGAAACGCCCAGATCTGATAGATGACGACCGGTGACGCGAGCAGGCCGCCGAGCGCGAACGCGACCTTCAAGGTGAGCATGAAGGGCTCGGCGGGGCTCGTGAAGACGAGCCGCCCGCCCGGCAGGTACGGCGCGATCGGCCGCTTCAGCACCTCGATGATGTCGATCTTGTCGAGCAACCACCAGCCGACGATCGTGCCGACCAGAATCGCGAGCAGGCTCCAGAGGATGCGCCAGCGCAGCTCCTCGAGATGGTCGAGAAACGGCATCTCACCGCGCGGGGTCATATTGGGGTACGGCGACGGCCGCTAGGGCCTGAGGCGTTGCTGATTTTGCCGCGCGAGATCGGCCTCGGGGGAGCGCGGGTAGCCCGCGATCACCCGGGAGTAGAAGGACCGCGCCGTGGCCTTGTCTCCCCGTTGCTCGGCGAGGAGGCCCAGCTTATAGAGCGCGGATGGAGCGCGCGGCGAATTGGGATAGGCTCGCACGAGTTGGTCGTACACCGCCGCGGCGGAATCGGGTGCCGCCTGCTCGAAGCTTTCGCCGATGTAGAAGAGGGCGTCGGGCGCCCGTTCATGCGTTGGAAAGACGCGCAGGAACTCGCGGAACCCGAGCCGCGCCGTCGCGAGACTGCCACGGCGGTATTGCTGCAGCGAGATGTCGTACATCTGATCGGGACCAGGGCCCGCAGGCTTGCCGGACGGACCGACCGGGGCGCCGCCGGTGGCCGGCATCCCCGGGTCCGGCTGCTGGGCGCGCGATTCGATGCGCGACCGCAGCTCGGTGAGCCGTTGCTGGCTCTGGCCCGTCAATTCCTGCACCGCGACGAGCTGCTGCTGCACCGACAACAGCTCGGTGCGCAGGTCGCCGCGCATTTGCACCAGGTATGCCTGCTGCGTCGCCAATGCCTGTTGCAGCAGGCGGACGGCGGCCAGGATCGTGTCCCGTTCCGCCGACCGCGCCTCATCGCCCTTCGCCTGATCGGCGCGGAGCGCCTCGACCTGGAGCTCCACCTTCCGGACGTCCCCTTTCAGGGCGCATCCGGACAGGAGCCCCAGCGTCAGGGCAAGCGCGCTACGACGGACGGCGCAGATTGTCGCCACCGCTGATGATCTCGAACTCGTCGCGCCGGTTCTGGGACCACGCGCTCTCGTCGTGGCCATCCACGAGCGGCTTCTCCTCGCCCCACGACTGCGTCTCGATGCGGCCGGCATCGATCCCGTGGCTCACGAGATACTGTTTCGCGGACTGCGCGCGGCGATTGCCGAGTGCGAGGTTGTACTCGTCGGAGCCGCGCTCATCACAGTGCCCCGCGATGCGGATCCGCAGCTCAGAGTTCGCCTGGAGAATCGCGACCTTCTGATCGAGCGCGCCCATGTCGTCCGACCGGATGTTCGACTTGTCGAGGTCGAAATGGATCATCGCGGCCAGCGTATTGCGCACCCCTTCGGCGTTGCGGCTGAGGGCGGCGAGGGAATCCGCTTCACGCTGACGCGCGATGCGTTGCGCTTCCTCGCGGGCCAGGCGGTCCGCTTCGGCCTGTGCCGCGGCGAGGGAATCGCGCACCCGCTGGTTCTCGGCCGCGGTGTCGACCGCCGGCGTCGTATTCTGCGGCGGTGGGTTGCTGGGACACGCGGCGACCGCAACGCCGAGACCGATCACGAGGAGCCACGATACCGATTTCATCCTATCTCTCCGATCAGGGGGTGGAAGAAGGAGCCTCCGAAAGCCGTGGAGACCAAGCCGGCAGCCTCGCGCCGCTCTGCTGCAGCAGCGGCCGGATACGGCCGGTGTCGAGATCGATGATCCACAACTGGCGGTAGCCCGACCGGTCGGAAACGAAGGCGAGATGACGGCTGTCAGGGGCCCAGGTCGGATCTTCGTTGCGCCCCACTGAGGTGAGCTGCCGGACCGTGCGCGTACGCACGTCCAACACGAACACCTGCAGCGTGCCCGCCACGTCCCGGTGAAACGCCACCGATTGCCCGTCGGGCGACCACTCCGGAGCGTTGGACGAACCGGTCACGCCGTAATCGAAGGGCGCAAACAACTGCTGGTCCGTTCCGTCTGCCGCCATGACGTAGATCTGCGGCAGGCCCGGGCGCGTTGAGACAAATGCAATGCGCTGCCCGTCAGGGCTGAACGTCGGGGACAAGTTGTCTGAAAAGCGTCCCACGGTCAAGCGGCGTAAACAACAGTTATTCTTGATGTTAATCGTGTAGAGATCTGTGCCTTCCTCCGTCGCGCGGCTAAACGCCATGGTCAGCCCGTCAGGCGAAAAGGCCGGCGTGAAGTCGAGCGCGGTCCCCGTCGTCGAAACCGCTGTCCGCTTCCCCGAACCCATCTCCTGTAGATAGAGCCATCCCTTTCCTGCCTGAAATTCCATGTACGCGAAGTGCCGGCCATCCGCGCCCCAGGCGGGCGACATTGCCTGCCGGTCGGTGGACGAGACGAGCTTCATGTCGGCGCCGTCCTGATCGATCTGATACACCTTGCCATCTCTGACGAACAGGATGCGGGTCGCCGCGATGCCCGGCGTACCGAGCGCCGCCTGCAGCGCCTGATCCGCGAGCCGATGCACCGCCTGCCGGAAATCAGCATCACCGGGCGGCGGCAAGTGCGCACGTACGCTGCGGCGGACACTCGCGGCCGCGATGTCATGCAGCGTGGCGACGGTGGTGTCGCCGGCGGCGGTGACATCGAGTGCGAAATCGGCGCCGAGCGCCTGGTAGAGCGGGTAATTGAGCGAGGTGCCCTGAGCACCTCCGCTCGTGCCGGTTGCCGCCGTCGCACGACGCGTGCTCCCCGCCGTCGTCCTGCCGGTTGAGCCGGGCGTCGCAAGCCGGATCGAGTCGCCGCCCGGGAGCGTGATCACCTCGAAGCGATCACTGTAGTCGAGGTCGCGCGCGACGATCGCGCGGACGGAGTCGAGGCCGCCCCCGCCCCCCTTCCGTGGCAGCATCACCAACCCCGGCCGCACACCCGGCCGGTAGATGATGCCGATGCGGACACCGCGGTCGATGGCTGAGGTGTCCTGAGCGGAAAGATGGAACGATGGAACGATGGAAAGGAGAAGCGCCACCGTCCAACATTCCATCATTCCAACATTCCAACGTTTCACTGTCTCTGCCCCGAGAAATAGAACCGCACAAAGAGCACCTCCGACTGCCAGCCGTCGGGCAACGTGCCGAAAGCTCTAAAACGGCCGGCCTCTTCGACGGCGCCCTGCGCTTCGAGATCAAACGCGAAATTGCCGGAGCGCCGGATGAACGTGAGGTCCGTGACCGAGCCGTCGCGATGCACGAAGAACGACACCTCCGCCTCGAGCGGCGTGCTCTGGCCGGGCCGCTGCCAGCGGCGCAATACCTGCGACACGATGTTCTGCAGATACTCGGGGAACGGGAACTCGACGCCTTCTGTACTCACCGTCGCGACGTCGTTCCCGGTGGACGGACGCTCACCCGGCAGGGGCTGCGTCGTGGACGTCGTACGCGGCGCGGCCTCGCGCGTCGTCTGGTCGCGTGTCGGCGGCGGCGTCGCGCGCGAGACTGTGCTCTGCGGACGCTTGGCGGCGGGAATGGGCGCCGGTTTTTCCTCGGCCGGCCGGTCGAAGGCCGGAGGCGCCTTCCGCGACTCGAGATCGGGCGCGGGCGCGGCGATCAGACGTACGCGGTACGTCGGCGGCAGGCGCGTGCGGCCGGCCGGTGTGCCGAACAGCAACGCGCCCACCAGGCCGTGTACGACCACTGTTCCTGTCACCGCCATGCCTACGGGGGCCGGGTTGCGGCCGCGTCCTCTCATCGGTTGATCGTCTCCGGTTCGGCTACGAGTCCCACATCCTGCACGCCTGCAGCACGAATGACGGCGAGCACCTGGACGACCCGTGCGTACGCGACACGGCCGTCGGCTCGCAAATACACCCCCGTCGGCCGTTTCGTTCGCACGAAGGCGGGAAAGGTGGACTGGAAGTCATCGTAGGAGAGCGCCGCCTGATCGAGATAGATCTTGCCGTCACTGTCCACGGTCACCACGAGCCCTTGCTTCGGCTCGATGGCCCGCACCTGCGCGCGCGGCAGGCGGACGTCGACGCCGCCTTGCATGATGGGGGCCGTGATCATGAAGATGATGAGCAACACGAACGCGACATCCACGAGCGACGTGACGTTGATGTCGGCGTTGAGCGGGAGCTCGCCGTGCCCGCGGAGCCCCCCCCCGCCGGCACCGCCGCCGAGTAGTCCAGCCATCAGATCCGTCCTTCGCGGGCCAACGTGCCGATGATCTCCTGGGCAAAGCCCTCGAGCTCACCGGCGAACAGGCCCAGCCGGTTGACGAAGAGGTTGTAGGCCATCACGGCCGGCACGGCGACGGCGAGGCCGCCGACGGTCGTAACCAGCGCTTCCGCGACGCCCGGCGCGACGGCGGTGATGTTCCCGGAGCCGCCCACCGCAATGCCGATGAACGCGTCCATCACGCCCAGTACCGTGCCGAGCAGGCCCAACAACGGGCTGACGGAGCCGAACGTCGCCAGCCACGGAATGAAGCGCGCCGCCATGTCGCGCTCGGCCGCTACTTCCTTGGCGAGCACCATGCGCAACGCCTCGAGCTGCGTCGTGGTCAACGCCGTCGTAGCCCCGGGCGAGAGGGCGGCAACGTCGGGTGCGGAGGCGCGCGCTTTCAGACTGCCGGGCTTCAGCTCGGAGAAGAAATGCACGCCCTCGCGCAGCAGCCGGTTATAGGGCGACGGCGGCAGTCGCATCGCGGCATGATATGCATCCTCCAGACGCGGCGCCTTCTCGACGTCCGCGAGAAATTGGTCGCCCAGCTGCCGCATGCGGCGGAATTGCCACCACTTGAGGACAATCAGATACCACGATACGAGTGAAAAGACGGCCAGCACGCCCAGCACGAACTGCGTTTCGCGGCTGGATGTGAGGACCAGCTCCCACGGAGTCGTGGGGATCGCCCCTCGGACCTGTAACAGCACCTAACCTCCTCGGTAACCGTGCGGGTGTGCTTGATGCCAGCGCCAGGCGCTCTCCAGAATCTCCTCCAGACTCGAATGCGCTACCCGCCAGCCGAGCACCGACGCCGCGCGCCCGACGGCGGCGACCAGCTCCGGCGGATCGCCGGGACGGCGCGGACGCTCAACGGTGGGCACCGGGCGGCCAGTGACGCGGCGCGCTGCCTCGACGACCTCCCGCACCGAGCGACCCGCGCCGGTGCCGAGGTTGACCGCGACGGCCGAGCCGTCATCGAGTTGCACATCCAACGCGCGCAGGTGTGCGTCGGCGATATCGGTGACATGCACGTAGTCCCGGATCGCGGTGCCGTCAGCGGTTGGATAATCGGTCCCGTAGACCTCGAGCGCACCGCGCCGACCGAGCGCCGCCGCCAACACATTCGGGATCAAATGGGTCTCCGGGTCGTGATCTTCTCCAAGCCGGTCCGTGGCGCCTGACGCATTGAAGTAGCGCAAGCTCACCACCTCCATGCCGTTCCGGGGCCCGACGTCGGCGAGCAGCCGCTCGAAATCCCGTTTCGTCTCGCCGTACGGGTTCACCGGCGCCTGCGGTGTATCCTCCGTAATCGGTATCGTCGCCGGGTGGCCGTACACGGCACAGGAGGACGAGAAAACAAAGCGGCGGACCTTGGCGCTTCCGGCGGCCTCCAACAGTACACGGGCGGCGGTCACATTGTTGGTCACATACTTGCGAGGCTGGGCCACCGACTCCGCGACGAGCGCGAAAGCGGCCAAATGGATGATCGCGTCGATGCGCTCACGCTGGAGCAGCGCCTCCACCAGCTCGCGGTTTCCTACTCCGCCCTGGACGAACCCCGCGCCTCTGGCGACCGCCTGGCGGTGCCCGGTACTCAAGTCGTCGAGCACGACGACGTGGAAGCCACGTTCGAGGAGCTGATCTACGAGAATGCTGCCGATGTACCCTGCCCCGCCGGTCACGAGCACGCGTCCGGTCACGCTGGTGGCTCCATCCCGAACAGGCGGCGCAGCGCCTCGAGCAGCCCGTAGCCGCGGCCTTCTTCCGCCGCCGCCTTCAGCGCAATCGTGGGCGGATGGAGGAACTTGTTCAACAAGGACTGGCTGAACTGCTCGACGCGCGCGCGGTCCTCGGGACTCAAGTGCGACAACTGCCGCAGGGCGCGCTCCAGCTCGGCGGTGCGCAGGTTGTCCATACGAGCGCGCAGCTCCTTGATAACCGGCACGACACCCAGTCCGCCGTACCAGGCCCAGAAGAGGTCCGTTTCCTCCTCGACAATGCGCTCGGCGGCAGGGATCTCATCGCGCCGGCGCGCCGTCGCCTGGGCGGCGACGGTCTGCAGATCGTCCACGTCGTAGAGAAAGACGTTCTCGAGCTGCGCGAGCGCGGGATCGACGTCGCGCGGAACAGCGAGGTCCAGGATGCACAGCGGCCGCCCGCGGCGCGCGCCGATCACCGCACCGACGCGTTCCCACGTCACGACAGCATGGGGCGCCGCCGTCGAGCAGAGAGCGATGTCCGTCGTCGCGAACTGCGGCCACGCTTCCTCGAGCGACACAGCGCGGCCGCCCAGCCGCTCGGCGATGGCGCGTGCCCGCTCCTGCGTGCGATTCGCGACCAACGTGATCTGAACACCCTGATCGCTGAGGCACGTGGCGGCCAGCTCGGCCATATCGCCGGCGCCTAGAATGAGCGCGCTCCGGCCGGCCAGGTCTCCGAAGATCTTGCCCGCGACGGCCACTCCGGCTGAGGCGGCGGACGCCGTCCCCATGCCCAGACCGGTTTCGGTCCGCACGCGCGAGCCGACGTGCAGCGCGGTCTGAAACAACCGGTGCAGCACGGGGCCCGCCTGGGCGCGCGAGGCCTCCCACGCTTCCCGCACCTGCCCCTGGATCTGCGACTCTCCGAGAATCATCGAGTCGAGACCCGACGACACACGGTAGAGATGACGCACCGCCTCACGATCGCGGGCGACGTAGCCGTACTCCCGGACGTCGCCCGGCGGAGCAGCTGCCAACCGCTCGCCGAGCAGCGACCAGACCGTCTCGAGCGCCGGCTCGTCATCGGCGACCAGGTAGAATTCGGTGCGATTGCAGGTAGAGAGCAGGACGCCGCCGGCGGCACCGGCCGCCATGACGCGCGCCAGCGCACCCGGCACCTCGTGTGCACCGTGCGCGAACCGTTCCCGTACCTCGAGCGGTGCGGTGCGATGATTCACGCCCAGGACCTTGATCCCCATCTCCATATGACCCGTCACAGAAAGCGTTCGGCGCCCGGCTGTGTCAGTTTGAGCGCGACGTAGACGAGGAGCACGGCGGCGAAACCGGCGATGCTCGCGAGCGCCGCGCGACGACCGGCCCAATGGCGCACGACGCGCACCCATACCGCCCAGCCCAGGACGACCCAGGTGAAGATGCCCCACACCACTTGCGCCTTCGCGACCTGCAGTCCGCCGGAGAAGCGCGCCCCGTAGCCCAGCGCGAGGAGCACGCCCAGAGTCAAGGCCGGAAACCCGGCGACGAGCGCGAAGCGATTGAGCTGATCGAGCCGTTCGAGTGGCGGAAAGAGCTGGAACACCTGGCCGAAGCGCCGCGCCTTGAGCTCGCGGAATTGCAGCAGATAGAGCGCCGCCGCGATGAACGCGAGCGCCATCAGCGCCAGCCCGAGCACGCTCAAGGCGACGTGCATCACGAGCCACGCATTGCGGCCGGCGGCAACTTCCGCACCGGGCGCCAGGCCGCTGAGGATTGCTAGGCCCACGAGGCCCGTGGCGAGGGGTCCCGCAAAGAAGGACACCGCCGAACCGCGCAGCAGTCGCTCGCTCGCGAGCTGCAGCAGCACCAGGCAGAGGGCCAGCATCGACAGCGCCGGCCCCAGCCCCACCAGCGTGAGCTGCGAGACCGCCACGACATGGACCGCCGCCCCGGCGCAAGGGAGCGCGATGGTCAGCGCGCGCGGCGCCGGCCGGAACCCCATGAACGGCGCCAGCGCGAGGGCCGTCGCCAATCCGTAGAGCGCGAGAACAACGAGATGGAGGGTGACGATCACAGCTGAAACTTGCTACGGAGGGGCGCACACTGGTGAGCCCCCCCGCGCCTTACGAGGGCATCTTCTTGATCAGTCGTACCGGAAGACCTTGATCCAGCAACGGATGATTGATCTGCAGCAATAGACCGGTGGCGGAATGCTCGCGCGTGTGCACGATCATCATGACGGCGCGCACCACTTCGGACCCCGCTCCAGCGTACGCCTGCGCGGGTTTGACGATCTCGAACACGTCACCAGGGGTGACGCCCTCACTGCGCCCCTTGTCGATGAAGAAATACTGCTGCGCTCCGGCGATCGGGTGCGGATCGCGCGGGACGAGCAGTTTGCCGGTGAGGCCCTGTTCGACCGGCGTGGGACGCACCTGCCCCGGGTCGCGGAACGGCTCGAGCGGCATCGCCAGCTCACCGTCGTGAATCCGGCCGTACTGGGCGACGACCTCCGCCAGCACCTGCTGGTCCTCGACCGCGGTGATGCGGGCTATGCCGAGCGGCACCACGACGTCGCCCCACCGTCCGAACTCGACGGTCCGATCGATACGGGCAATCAGCAGCGAATCACCGACGTGGTAGGAGGCGTTGCGCGGCGGCCGGATCGCGATCTCCTCGAAGGTCGTCGCGGACGTGCGATCGGACAAACGGGGAATCGCCGAGGTGGCAGTCCCGCCCAGGACCGTGCCCCAGGGCAGGCGCTCGCTCTCGCTCAAGAACCCGGCCGCGTAGAACTCGCCGGCGCGAAGCGGGTGGTATGGCTGATTCGTGTACGCCCGCAGCACGTCCTGGACGACCTGCCGGTTCGTGCGGCGGCGATCAAAGATCGTTTCGTTCGTTTCGATCAGCGTCGGCGGCGGCGGCTCGACGATGAGCTGTGTGGTATCGGCGGGAATCGTATCTAACGGCACGATCGCGGCGATCGTATCGCCGGGCGCAGCCCGCACCGTATCAGCGGCCGCCGCCGACGTGTCCTGGGGCACCGCCACGACCGTGTCGCCACCCTGAGCGACGAGCTGCATTTCCGAGAGATTCAGGACCTCACCGGGATAGATCCAGTGCGGATCCTCGACGACGGCGGTATTGAGACGGTAGATCTCCGGCCACAGCAGCGGATCATTGAAGTACATCTGCGCGATGGACCATAGCGTCTCACCGCGTGAGACCGTGTGACTGGTGGGAACCTGTCCCTGGAAAGCGGCGGCCGCCTGAGTCGTGTCCTGTTGCTGCACCGCCTGCGTGGTGTCCTGCGCCGGCAGGACGCGCCACATGAGCGGCAACGCCGCCAGGGCCAGTATTACGGCGTGGTTAGAACGGCAGATCGTCGTCCTCCTCATCCAGCGCCTCCGGGAACGCGTCGAGCGATTCTGGGGCTTTGCCGCCGGCTTCCGAGGCCCCTTTCACAGCCCCCGCTCCCACCGGAGCGGCTCCGCCTCTGGACCCCAGCATGATCAACTCACGCGCGATGATCTCGGTGACGTAGCGCGTCTGCTTCTCGCGATCTTCCCACGTCCGATACTCAATCCGGCCTTCGATATAGACCTTGTCGCCCTTCTTGAGGTACTTCTCGGCGATGTCGGCCAGGCCGGATCCCTTGTTATTCCAGCAGATAACTCGGTGCCACTCCGTCTTTTCCTGCTTTTCCCCGGTGTTACCGGTCCACTGCCTGCTGGTCGCCACCGAGAGGGTGGCCACCCGGGAGCCGTTATTCGTGCTGCGCACCTCGGGATCGGCACCCAAGTTCCCGATTATCATGACCTTATTGAGACTGCGGCTCACAACAACCTCCAGCGATGTTGCAGGTGTGGGTCCAAGGGTGCCCAACACTATATAAGTCGCAAGTCGTTCTGTCAATCAAAGATACGCCACTTGTACCGAAGTTATGCATCACGTCTCAGCACGATCGCGTCCTCCAGCGGCCGCCGGTAATACTGGTTCCGGCGCCCCACTTCCCGAAACCCGTGCGCTGCATAAAGCGCGCGCGCCGGAGCGTTCGATTCCCGGACCTCTAGATACACCTGCCGGACGCCGCGTGCCGCCAATGCCTCGAGAATCTCCTCGACCAGCGCCCGTCCCAAACCGTTACGCCGGCCGGCGGGCGCGACGGCGAGGTTCAGGATCTCACCCTCGTCAGCCGCATCGAGCGCGACAACGTACCCGGCGATTGTGTCGCCGGTCTCAGCGACCAGAAAGAGGGCGTCGGAAGCGACGCAGTCGGAGAAATCCTGTGTGGACCACGGATCGGCAAACACTCCTTGCTCGATCGTGTGCACGGCGGGTACGTCGGCGAGCTTAGCGGGACGAATGCGGCAGCGGTCGGCCGTAGCGCGCCTCCCATTTCACCTGTGCCTCTGCGGGCCGGCCATACACGGGCTCGGCGACGCTTGGGTCACCAATCCCGCGGCGCGCTCCGTCGTACGAAAAGAGCGCGAGCAACGATCCCGCAAGGGGCGGCAGCGCATCGAGACCGATGGGCGCTCGCCCGGTCCACGTCAGGACTTCGTCGCGATAGCGCTCTGCGCCGTCTCCCACTGCCAGCACGGGTCGGGGAGAGCGGGGCGCGGCACTCGCGAGTTCAGCGATCGTGAACAACCCGGGAGCGACGAGCGTCTCCACACGATCCACCGCAAAGGCGTAGATCGCACCGAACACCTGCCCGCGTAACGCGTCGTAGCACGCCGCGACGGTGTCCACGCCGGCCGCGTGGGCCGCGGCAAGCAGCGATGGAATCGTGATCAGCGGCAGCTGCCGCTCCTGAACCAGCCCCTTTGCCGCGGCCCACCCGATGCGCAGGCCCGTAAAGCTGCCAGGTCCATCCGCGACAACGACCCCGGCGATCTGCTCGAGCGACAGCCGTGCGAGCGCAAGAACCTGCTGAACGAGAGGCAGGATCTGGGCGGCGTGGGTGCGTGCGCCGCGCACCGAGCGCGCGATCGTTTGCCCGCCGGCGCGGATCGCGACGCTGGCGACGTCCGTCGCCGTGTCGATCGCGAGCCAGGACTCACTCTTCAAGCACGCGACTCCCGGGATCAGAATCGTACGACAGGCGGAAGTGTCGATCGAGCGGAGGGACCCATGTTCCCGCGCGCTCCGGCCATTCGATGAGGATGATCGCGCGCTCGCGCGTCATGTCGTCGAAACCGAGGTCGCGCGCTTCATCGGGGTGGCGCAGGCGATAGCAGTCGACGTGGTAGACCGGCGTTACGCCTGCGTCGTAGTGATGGACGAGGGCGTAGGTGGGACTCGTCGCGCGGGCGCGCGCTCCCAGGCCGCGACAGATGGCCTGGACCAGCGTCGTCTTCCCGGTTCCCAGCTCTCCCGACAACCCGATGACGGCCGGAGCGGTGAGCTGGGCCCCGAGCGCCTCACCGAACCGGCTGAGCTCGCTCGCGGACAGGCGCATCGGCCTTGAGCTCCAGGAGCTGATCGCGCAGCACCGCCGCCAGCTCGAAATCCAACTCTTCCGCCGCCGCCTGCATCTGTTGCTCCAACATACGGATGAGCGTCTCGCGCTCGCTCTCGTCGGCCGGCCGGTGGACGGCCGTACCGGGCTTCGCGACTCGGGCATCCGCGACCCGCGTGACGAAGCGAATGTCGCCCACCGATTTCACGATCGATCTCGGCGTGATGCCGTGCTCGACGTTGTGGGCGAGCTGCGCTTCGCGGCGCCGGTTCATCTCGCTCAACGCGCGCTCCATCGAGCCGGTGACGTGATCGGCGTAGAGAATCGCTTTGCCGCTGAGGTGGCGCGCCGCGCGTCCGACGGTCTGGATCAGCGACCGATCCGATCGCAGGAAACCCTCCTGGTCGGCATCGAGCACCGCGACGAGGGAGACCTCCGGCAAGTCCAAGCCTTCGCGCAGGAGGTTGATTCCCACCAGGACGTCGAACTCGCCGAGCCGGAGGCCGCGGATGATCTCCACGCGCTCGATGGCGTCGATTTCGGAATGCAGGTAGCGCACGCGGACACCGTGCTGCTGCAAATAGTCGGTGAGATCCTCCGCCATGCGCTTGGTCAATGTCGTGACCAGGACCCGCTCATTTTTCTTCTCTCGCTGGCGGATCTCGCTCAGCAGGTCGTCCACCTGCCCCGCCACCGGCCGGATGTCGACGGTCGGGTCCACGAGGCCGGTCGGCCGGATGATCTGCTCGACGATGACGCCGCCCGAGAGCTGCAGCTCGTCTTGCCCCGGCGTCGCCGAGACGAACACCATGCGCGGCACCAGCCCCATGAACTCATCGAAGCGCAGCGGCCGGTTGTCCAGCGCCGACGGCAGCCGGAAGCCGTAGTCCACCAGCGTCTGCTTGCGCGAGCGGTCGCCCTCGTACATGGCGCCGAGCTGCGGCAGCGTCTGGTGCGACTCGTCGATGATGCAGAGATAGTCGTCGGGAAAATAGTCCAGCAGGCAGGCCGGTCGCTCGCCCGGCTGGCGGCCGCTGAACAGCCGTGAGTAGTTCTCGATGCCGGCACAGCGACCGACTTCCATCAGCATGTCGATGTCGAAGTGCGTGCGGGACTCGAGTCGTTGCGCCTCGAGCAGCTTGTTCTGGGCCCGCAGCTCCGCCAGCCGTTCCGCCAGCTCGACTCTGATCCGCGACACGGCGCGCTCGATCGTGGCCCGCTGCGTGACGAAGTGCGTCGCCGGATAGATCGCGGACCGTTCCATCTGTTTGATGACGTTGCCGGTGAGCGGATCGATCTTCGCGATGCGCTCGATCGCATCACCCCAGAACTCGATGCGCACCGCCTGCTCGTCATAGGCGGGAAACACCTCGACCGTATCGCCGCGCACCCGGAAGGTGCCGCGCTCGAAGCCGACGTCGTTGCGCTGGTACTGCACGGCCACCAGATCGGCTAGCAGCGCGTCGCGGCCCCGCGTCTCGCCCTGCTGCGCGGTCACCAGCAGCTCCTTGTACAGCTCCGGATCGCCGAGGCCGTAGATCGCCGATACGCTGGCGACGATGATGACGTCGTCACGCTCCATCAGGCTCGACGTCGCGCGCAGCCGCAGCCGCTCGATGTCGTCGTTGATCGACGAGTCCTTGGCGATGTACGTGTCCGTCGACGGCACGTACGCCTCGGGCTGGTAGTAGTCGTAGTAGGAAATGAAGAATTCGACCGCGTTGGACGGGAAGAATGTCTTCAGCTCACCGTACAGCTGCGCAGCCAGCGTCTTATTGTGCGACAGCACCAGCGTCGGCTTGTTGAGGTCGGCGACGACGTGCGCCATCGTCATGGTCTTGCCCGAGCCGGTGACGCCGAGCAAGGTCTGATATTTGTCGCCGCGGCGCAGTCCGGCGTTCAGCTCGCGAATGGCGCGAGGCTGATCACCCGCCGGCGGCGGGGCGTTTCCGAGCTCGAAAGGCATAAGAGGGAAACCTAACCGACGACGACTTCAGCGGGACCGCTCGAATCCCGGCGCGCAATCTCCGTCACACCTTTCACCTTGCGGACCGCCTTCAAGACCTTGTGTAGGTGGGTGTGGTTTTCGACCTCGACCAGCACCGACCCGAAGACGACGCCGTCTTTGGAGGCCAGCTCCGCACTGCGGATGTTGGTGCCGGTGCCGCTGATGGCCTCGCAGATGTCGGCGTAGAGGCCGCGACGGTCCTCGCCGCTGACCGCCAGGCGCACCACGAACGTCTCACCCTCCACTTCACGCCAGTCGATCTCCACCCGACGCTCTTCATCGCCCGAGAGCGTGAGCAGGTTGGGGCAGTCATTGCGGTGGATCGAGATGCCGCGCCCTTGCGTGACGTACCCCACGACCGGATCACCCGGCACGGGCTGGCAGCATTGCGCGTAGCGCACCATCAACCCCTCGACGCCGTGAATCTTGATGCCGCGGCCCAGCCGCAGGCGCTCGATGACGCGCCCGAACGCGGTTGGCTTGGGAGACTGCTGCTCGTCCGGCGGTACATCGGGATACAGCGCGTTGATCACCTGGCCGATCTGCACGTCCCCGCTGCCAATCGCCGTCTCCACCTGCTCGGCGGCGCCCAGTCCCAGCTTCTGCGCGGCCTGCTCCAGCTGGTCTGGTGTTGGGGAATCGAGCCGCCGGCGGCGCACCTCGCGCGCCAGGATTTCCCGTCCCAGCGTCACGCTGCGCTCCTGCTCCTCCTGCTTGATCCACTGCCGGATCTTCTGGCGGGCGCGCCCCGTCTGGACGTGCGCCAGCCAGTCGCGGGACGGCTTCGCCTGCGGTGACGTGAGGACCTCGATCGTGTCGCCGTTGCGCAACGCGCGGTGCAGCGGTGCGATGCGGCCATTCACCCGAGCGCCGTTGCAATGCTGGCCCACCTCGGTGTGCACCATGAAGGCGAAATCGATCGGCGTCGCGCCCTTGGGCAGCCGCTTCACGTCACCGCGCGGCGTGAACACGAAGATCTCGTCCTGATAGAGGTCGATCTTCAGGAACTCGAGAAACTCCTCCGGACTGTGCGCATCCTGCTGCAGCTCGATGAGCTGGCGGAACCACGACAGATGGTGATCGAGCTCGTCGGCACCCTTACCGTTCTCCTTGTACAGCCAGTGCGCGGCGATACCGTACTCCGCCGTGCGGTGCATGTCGCGCGTGCGGATCTGGATCTCGTACAGCTGTCCCGCCGGCCCGAACACCGTGGTGTGCAGGGACTGATAGCCGTTCGACTTGGGGCTCGCGATGTAGTCCTTGATCCGCTCCTGCAGCGGCGTCCACGTGTGGTGGATAATGCCCAGCACGTGGTAGCAGTCGGTGATGCTGTTGACGAGCACACGGACCGCGAGCAGGTCGTAGATCTCGTCGAACGGCTTGCCGCGCTTCTTCATCTTCTTGAAGATGGACCACAGGTTCTTGGGCCGGCCGACAATCTCCCAGCCCGCGATCCCGGCGCGGCGCAGCTCGTCGGACAGCGGCGCGCGCATCCGCTCGATGGTCCGGTCCCGCTCCACCCGCTTCGCCTTGACGTGCCGCGACAGCTGTTTGTAGTCGTCCGGCTCGAGATACTTGAACGACAGATCCTCGAGCTCCGCCTTCACGCCGGCCATGCCGAAGCGATGCGCCAGCGGCGCGTACAGCTCGCGCGTCTCCAGCGCAATGCGCTTGCGCTTCTCCGCCGGCAACGGATCGAGCGTGCGCATGTTGTGCAGCCGGTCGGCGAGCTTGATGATGATCACGCGCGCGTCCCGCGCGACCGACATCAGCAGCTTGCGGTAGTTCTCGGCCTGCTCTTCGGCGGTCGAACGGAACGTGAGCGTCGAAATCTTGGTGAGGCCGTCCACCAGATCGGCGACTTCGTTGCCGAAGTCCTTACGCAGCAGGTCGAGCGTGACGTCGGAATCCTCCACCACGTCGTGCAGCAGCGCGGCGGCGATCGTCGTCGTATCCATCTGCTGCTCGGCGAGAATCGTCGCGACCGCCACGCTGTGGGACACGAAGTCGTCGCCCGATAGGCGCTTCTGGCCGTGATGCGCCTGCGCGCTGATGCGGTAGGCGCGCGACAAGACGTTGAGGTCGAGCCGGTCGCGTTGCGCGGCGACGGCCTTCGCCAGCTCGGGTGCGAGGATGGGAACCGTACTCGTCACAGCAGCCCTGCCTCCGCGAAGCTCACGTACCGCTCTCCTCCGATCACCACATGGTCGTACACCGGCACATCCAGCACGCGCCCCGCATCGACCAACTGGCGCGTCACCGCACGATCGTCCGCCGAGGGTGTGGGATCGCCACTCGGGTGATTGTGCACCACGATAATCCCCGCCGCCGCCTCTGCGATCGCCGCGCGGAACACTTCGCGCGGGTGCACCAATGAGCTGTTCAGAATCCCCCGCGTGATGAGCAAATCGGCCAGGATCTGGCTCTGGCTACCGAGCGCGAGCACATGGAACTCTTCCACCGCGAGGTCGCGCAGCCGCAGCCCGTAATAGCGCTGGACGTCGCCTGGTCCCCGGATCCGCTCGGGCGGCGGCTCCGCCTCCGCGCCCACGCGCCGCCCCAGCTCGATCGCCGCCGCCACCCGCGCCGCCTTGGCCCGCCCCACACCGGGTATCCGCGCCAACTCCGCCCAGGGCCGGGTGGCCAGCCGCCGGAGCGAGCCATCTCCCCGGGTCAGGATCTCGGCGGCCACGGCAAGGGCATCCTGCCCACGGGTCCCTGTTCCTAGGAGAATGGCCAAGAGCTCCTGCCCCGTCAACGCGGCGGGGCCCACGGCCCAGAAACGCTCGCGCGGACGGTCATGTTGGAGGTGCTCGGAAAGGCGCAGCGGCATGGGGAAACACTAGGGAGGCGTCGTCGATCCGACATAGCCAGAATTACGCCGTCCGGCACCTAACGCCAAGTCGAGTCTGGAGCGATGATTGAAGTGCCACCCCGTGCCTGCCGACCGATCCACGAGGCGACGCCGTCCCTGGCTGTCCCGCGGTCTCGTGGAGGGATCATGTCGATTACGCGCATCCCCACCGTTGCACTGATCACGCTAACCACCGCGTTGCTGGGATGTGGCGCCGACCAGGATCCGGCTGCCCCGGGGCTCGCGGCGGCCTCAGCATCGAGCGCTTCCATAAGCGCGAGCAGCTGGGGCCCAGAAACGCCACCGTTCAACGATGAGGTCATCCTGCGCGACGCAACCGGCAACGGTGGTTTCGGGCACGTCAAGTTCCGCCAACCCAACGACGTCGACAGAATCGTGAATCTGGATGCATGGGTTCGAGATCTGGAGCCCAACGCGACGTATCGGTTGCAGCGTGCGACGGACACGGCGATAAACGATGACTGCACCGGGACAAACTGGCTGACGCTGGGAAGAGGTACGGCACCGCAGGTGATCACGACGGACTGGCGGGGCACCGGTCGCGCAGACCTATTCCGCAACCTCGGCACCACGGCCATTGGTTCGACGTTCGACATTCATTTTCGCGTGATCGACGCCAGCGGAGCAGTCGTGTTGGAGAGCAGCTGTTACCAGTTCGTGGTCACGCAATAAAACCGACAAATGTGTACGGGCGCAGCATGCTGCGCCCCTACTTTTCACCACACCGCCCGCATTAGGCGGCTGCTCCGTGGCACTTCTTGAACTTCTTGCCGCTGCCACAGGGACAGGGATCGTTGCGGCCGACGCCGGCGTATGGATTGGCGGCGAAGGCATGTTCTGCAGGGCCGAGCTTCGGCGGCGGCGGCGGATTGCCGCTCGTTACCAGACCGTCCGCCGCCGGCTTCGAAGCCACCATTGGCGCCTGTTTCTTCGGATGCCCGCCGATCGGACCCGTGACCGACTGGGCTGGGCCGCCGCGCGGCGGACCGATCTCGATCTGCAGCTTAAGCCACCGCTCGGCGAACGTCGTTTGCAGATCGTGCATCAGCCCGACGAACATCTCGTACGCTTCCTGTTTGTACTCGACGAGCGGGTCTTTCTGTCCCCACGCCCGGTAGTAGATGCCTTCCCGCAGCTGATCGAGATCGTAGAGATGATCTTTCCACTTCTCGTCGATTACGCCGAGCGTGACGTGTGACAGCGCCTGCTCGGCAAGCTTGGATGCGCCGACCTTCGCCTCTACGTCGCGCAGGTACCCGAGCTTCTCCTGGAACGCCGTGCGGCCGGCCTGCTGCGCGGCCCGCACCAGCTCATCGCGAGTCCTGACCTTCGCAGGATCGGTCACGCCGGGAATCGACACCATGAATTTCTGCAGCAGCTCCGTCTCGATCAGCGCGCGGTCCCACTGCCCCGGATCGTCGTAGTCGGCGATCAGGCCGTCGGCGAGCTGCTCCATCGCGCTGTCGATCATGCGCTGCGCCTCGGCCTTCAGCTCCTCCCCGCCTTCGAGCGCGTACAATCGCTGTGAGTAGATCACTTCCCGTTGCTTGTTCATCACGTCGTCGAACTGCAGCAGCTTCTTGCGCGCCTGAAAATTCTGGAGCTCGACGCGCTTCTGGGCCTGGCCGATCGCCGCCGTCACCCAGGGGTGGGTGATGACCTCGCCCTCCTCGGCCCCGGTGCGATCCATGATGCGGGCGATACGGTCGGAGCCGAAGAGACGCATCAGGTCGTCTTCGAGCGACATATAGAAAACGCTCTGCCCCGGATCACCCTGACGCCCGGACCGGCCCCGCAGCTGACGGTCGATGCGGCGCGCCTCGTGGCGCTCCGTGCCGATGATGACGAGGCCACAGGGCGGATCCTCGTTGCACTTGAGCTCCTTGATCTGCTGGGGAGTCAGGTCGGGCTGCTCCAGCAGCTGGCCGAACGGCGCCTCGCGCGACTTGATCCCGCACACCTGACACTTCTTGACGCCGGGCCCGAGTTTGATGTCGGTGCCGCGGCCGGCCATGTTCGTCGCGATCGTGATCGAGCCGGGCTGTCCCGCCTGCGCGACGATCTCGGCTTCGCGCTCGTGGTACTTCGCGTTCAGGACTTCGTGCTTGAGCCCGCGCCGCTTCAGCAAACGGGCCAGTGTCTCCGAGACCTCGACGTTGGTCGTCCCGACCAGCACCGGCAGCCCGCGCTGATGCTGGCGGTCGACCTCTTCCATGATCGCGTCGTACTTCTCTTTGCGCGTCTTGTAGACGAGGTCGTGCTTGTCCACGCGCCGGACCGGCCGGTTCGTGGGAATGACCACGACGTTGAGTTTGTAGATGTCGTGAAACTCCGTCTCTTCCGTCTCTGCGGTGCCCGTCATGCCCGAGAGCTTCTCGTACATGCGGAAGTAGTTCTGGATCGTGATCGTCGCGAGGGTCTGGGACTCCTCGCGGACCGCCACGCCTTCTTTTGCCTCGACCGCCTGATGCAAGCCGTCCGACCAGCGGCGGCCCGCCATCAGCCGTCCGGTGAACTCGTCGACGATGAAGACTTGGCCCTCCTGCACCACGTACTCGACGTCCTTTTCGTACAGCGCGTGGGCCTGGAGCAGCTTGTGGATGATGTGCAGCGTCTCGCTCTTCGTCGCGTACTCCGCCTCGACCGCGCGGCGCCGCTCGATCTTCTCGGCGGGTGAGAGCTCCGTGTCGTGCTCCAGCTCATGCACCGCGTGCGAGATGTCGGGGACGACGAACAGCGTCGGATCCTGCGGCGACATCGTCTCCACGCCCTTGTCCGTCAGGTGCACCGAGCGGCCGCGCTCGTCCATGACGAAATACAGGTCGTCCTCGACGTCCCGCATCTTCTGGTCGCGCGCGGGCAGCTTGCGGTCTGCCAGCCGGTCCAGCTCGACGCGTTGCACCTGCTGCTTCACACCCTGCTCGTTGAGCAGCTTGAGCAGCTTCTTGTTCTTGGGCATGCCGAGCTGCGCCTTGTAGAGCAGCTTGGCGCCCTCGTAATTGGTGTCTTCATTTGCCAGCAGCGGCTCGCCGCGCGCAATGAGATCGTTCGCGATCGCCGTTTGCTTGCGGACGAGCTGTACGACCTGCGTGTTGAACTGGGCGTATTTTTCGTCCGACTCGCTGCCCACGGCGCCGGAGATGATGAGCGGCGTGCGGGCTTCGTCGATGAGGATCGAATCGACCTCGTCGATGATCGCGTAGACATGGCCGCGCTGCACTCGCTGCTCAAGGGCGCCCACCATGTTGTCGCGCAGGTAGTCGAAGCCGAATTCGTTATTCGTGCCGTACGTGATGTCGCAGAAGTAGGCCGCACGGCGCTCGGGACTGCCGGGCTGCGTGTCATCGATGCATCCTACCGTCAGGCCGAGCCAGGTGAACAGATGGCCCATCCACTGCGAGTCACGCCGGGCGAGGTAGTTGTTGACCGTGACGAGGTGCGCGCCGCGGCCGGCGAGCGCGTTGAGATAGAGCGGCAACGTCGCGACGAGCGTCTTGCCCTCGCCCGTCGCCATCTCGGCGATCTTGCCCTGATGCAAGACGATCCCGCCGATCAGCTGCACATCGTAGGGGACCATGTCCCACTTCATCGCGTGGCCGGTGACCATGACCTCGCTGCCGAGCAGGCGGCGCGATGCTTCACGCACCGTCGCGAACGCCTCGGGGAGCAGATCATCGAGCGTGTGCTGCAGCTCCGTAGCGAAGTTCTGTTCCGCCGTGCGCAGCTGGTCGTTCAGATTGGCGCGTTCGACGGGATCGGGACAGTCGTGCTTCGCCTGCTTCAGGCGCTCGACTTCGCGGTGCCGCTCACCCGTGCGCTGCGCGATCACCTCGCGGAACCTGGCGGTCTGTGCCTGCAGCTCGCTGTTCCCGATGTCCTTGAGGCGCACTTCGTGCTCGAGAATCGCATCCACGATCGGTTGGATACGCTTCAGCTCGCGGTTGAACCGCGTCCCGAAGATCTTGGTGAACCACCGATTGGCCATTACACCCTACCGATAAAGCCCGTGGGCGGCGATGTATTCGCGCACCGCGTCGGGCACTAAATATCGAATGGAACGCCCCTGTTTGACGCGCTCACGCACCTGCGTGGCGGAGAGGTCGATCGAGGGCACAGGGATAACCCGCTTGATCAGCGGATGACGCACCACACTGGCGCCGGGCCTGGCGAAGACGACGATGTCGGCAAGTTCCGGAAGCGCTTCGACTTCCCACCACTCCGCAAGATCGCGGGCGGCATCCGCCCCCAGCAATAACGTGAACCGGTTCCCCCGCTCCCGCTCACGCAACGCCCGCAGCGTCCGGACGGTATACGAGGGCGTCGGCAGGCCCAGCTCGACCCGCTCCACCCCGAACCGGGAGTTCCCGGCGACCGCCAGATCCAGCATTTCGGCCCGCTGCTCCGGCGTCGCCTCATGGCCGGCGCGAACCGCGCGCTTCAGGGGTTGCTCGCGCGCCGGGAGAAAGCGCACGGCGCAGCTCAGTGCGTCCGCCGCCGCCTCCGCCACGATCAAATGTGCCACGTGCACGGGGTCAAACGAGCCCCCGAACAGCGCCCCCCCGCCGCTCCCCTCGCCGCCCCCGCCCCCCCGC
>DASPXD010000128.1:0-5559 GCA_035637435.1 Gemmatimonadales bacterium | reverse complement strand
CGACGTGCTCGCGATGCAGCACCTGGTGCGGCGCATTCCGGTGTCGCAGGCGCTCGTGAAGGCGGCGGTGACGCTGGTGCGGATGACTAGGCCGCCCGAAGCAGACGCTCTCCCCTTCATTAAAGAGTACATCTCCTGGGGCGCGGGCCCCCGGGCGTCCCAGTACCTCGTGCTCGGCGCCAAAGCGCGGGCCGCGCTCGACGGCCGGCCGATGGCGGACGAGGACGACCTTCGCGCGGTCGCGCCAACGGTGCTGACGCACCGTATCGTGATCAATTTTGCGGCGGAGGCAGCGGGCCGGACCGCCGCTGATATCATCGCTCAGTTACTCAAGGAAGCGCGCTGGCAGCCCAAGTAGGAGAGGAGTTTCAGCTCCAGACCCGCTCATCCGCGCTCGGCCCGTAGATGGACGGCACTGGGATATCGAGCAGCCGCAGATACACGGTCAACTGCCCGCGATGATGGGCGAGATGACTCAGATGGTTGCGGACCACCGGGCCGCGCGCCTGAGTGAAAATCGTGTGCCCGCCCCGCTTCAATGACCAATTGACGGCGAAATCGCTGTCTTTCGCCACTTTGATCGCGGCGCGCGCGTCGGCGACGTTCTTGTCGAACCCCTCGAGCAGCGTCTCGGTCTTCTCCGTCGAATAGCCACTGCTCTTGGCCAGGTCGAGCTCCTTCTCGGTCAGCGTGTTGGCGATCCAGCCGGGCATCCAGGAGACGAGCTGGGCGAGATGGCCGAGGGCGAACGATTTGGGGTGGGGCTTCCACTGCGCTTTGTCGCTGGGAACGCGCTCCAACACGCGGCGCGTGATCGCCATTTCCTGATCGAACTCGGGAAGAAGTGTCTCGGCAGTCGTCATGCTATTTCACCCTCCGATAGACCTGGTCGCCGTCCACCACACGAACCTGTCCCACCGTTCCGTCGGGATCGATTACAAAAGCAAGGTACGACGGATCCCAAAACGGATCCTGCCACGTCACGCGAAAGACGTCGTACTGCCAATGCTCCAGCTGGCCCTTCGCGGTGCCCGCCTGCAGCGTCAAGCGCCCGTCGCCCATTCCCACCGTCGCCGTCCCATACAGACTGTCCGCGTAAGTGCCTGTGTAGCGATCGAGCGGCAGCGTGGGATGCGTATTCGGGACACGCTTGCTCTCCTGCGCGCGCCGCACCGCCGCCGTGCTGTCGGCCAGGCGCTTGTACATGGCGCGCATCTCGACGCTCCAGTCGTGCGCCCAAGGCCCGATGAAGCGGTCGAACACCGTGTACATGAGCGCGTGGCGCAGCTCGGAGTGATCGAGGTTCGTGAAGATTGCGACGCCGACGCGCCGGTCGGGGAGCAGGCCGACGATGGCCGAGCGCCCTTCGATGGAGCCGGTGTGCATGGCGACGAATTCGCCGCGATAGTCCTGGAGAATCCATCCCAGCCCGTACGCCTGGAAATGCGGATGCACGAGGGACGCGGTCGGAAAGAAGGGTCGAGCGAGGGTCTGCTGCGGCTTGAACAGCTCGGCGAAGTTCTGGGGACTGACGAGCCGCCGGCCGGCGACTCTGCCGGAGTCGAGCAAGAAGCGCAGCCACTTGGCCATGTCGGTCGCGGTTGTGAACGCCGAGCCCGCGGGGGCGATGCCGTCGATGCCGTTGAGCGGCGCCGGCACGACACGAACGGTATCACGCACGATGCCGTGCGGCGACGACAGATCGGTGACACCGGCCGCCAGCAGCTCGCTCGCATCGGCGTAGCTCTCCGTCATGCCGAGCGGTCCGTAGATGCGGGCGCGCAGCAACGATTGCCAAGTCGTGCCTGCGGCGTGTGCTGCGACGTCCCCCGCGAGGGAGTAGGTGACGTTGTTGTACTGGAACTTGGACCGGAAGCTGGTGGTCGCGGGGACGAGGCGCAGGCGGTGCACGATCGTCGCGAAATCGAGTCCGCTATTGCTCCACAGATAGTCCGGATCACCGAAGCCGACGCGGTGGGTGAGCAGGTCCCGCACGGTCAGCTCGCGCGTCACGTAGGGGTCGGCGAGTTGCAGCTGCGGCAGGTATTTCTGCACTGGATCGTCGAACGCCAGCCGGCCGCTGTCGGCGAGCATGGCGACGAGCATGGCGGTGAACGCCTTGGTGGTGGACATGTTGCCGAACCGCGTGTGCACCGTGACGGGATCGGGTTTGCCCAGCTCGCGGACGCCGTAGCCCTTGAGAAGTAAGACCGAGTCGTCTTTGACGACCACGATGGCGAGGCCCGGGACGCGCCAGTCGGTCATCGCCTTGGCGACGTAGGCATCGAGGCCGGCCAGGAGGAGGGGCCGCTGTTGGGCACCGGCCGGGGCCGGGCCGAGGCATGTGAGGACCACCAGTAGACTTAGGGTGCGCATAGTGACCAAAGGTGGATTGCAGAGGGTAGATTGGTAAGGAGGTTCCTATGCTCACCAAAGCCGCCTTGGCCTTCACAGCCGCTGCAGCCGTACTTGGCCCGTGCGATCCGTCGAGTCCCCTCCGGCCGCCGAAAGGTATCCTCGGCCTGTGGGGCGGCGAGAACGCCGCGCTGATCGCCGACGACAGCAGCGCGCACGTCCACATCGGCTGCACGTACGGCAACGTCCATCAGCTCATTGTGCCGGATGCCGACGGACGATTCGTCGTGCCGGGCGAGCAGAACATCACCGCGCATCCGGTCGATGCCGGGATCTTTCATCCGGCGCAGTTCAGCGGCCGGATCATGGGCAACAACATGACGCTGACCGTCACGCTCACCGACACCACTTTCACGCTTGGCCCAGTGCAGCTCAGCTTCGGCAAAGAGCCGCGGATGCAGGCGTGCCCGATTTGCCGGCGTGGCTTTCCGATGGCGCGTAGCGAAAAATGAATCGAAGCGTCTGGCTAAGCACGTCAGCTTGCATCTTCGTCCCGCTGGTTTCGGCGCAGGAGCCTTACCGGCCGGCGGTCGTAGGCCGCTGGGATTTGACGCTCACCGCGAGTGACGGCCGGAAGCTGCCGTCGTGGCTCGAAGTGCAGGTCTCGGGCAACCACGTGCTGGTGGGGCGCTATGTCAGCGTCGTCGGGAGCGCGCGTCCCATCGCGCGGCTCGATTGGTCGCACGACACGCTGCGATTCTCGATTCCGTCGCAGTGGGAAGCGGGAACCGACGAGCTGCGGTTCGATGCGGCGCTAGTGGGAGACGGTCTGTCGGGGACGGTCACCATGCCAGATGGGACTCGGCTGCCGCTGACCGGTGTTCGCGCCCCTGCCCTGCACCGCGCGGGTGTCGTGCATTGGGGCCGCCCCCTCACGCTCTTCAATGGGGCGGATCTCACCGGGTGGCATCCGGTCGGTGGCGAGAATCAATGGAAGGTCGTGGGCGGCGTGCTCGCGAACGCCAAGGGCGGCGCCAATTTGCAGACGGACGGCAGCTACGGCGATTTCAAGTTGCACGTGGAGTTTCGCTTCCCGGCGGGCGGCAACAGCGGCGTCTATTTGCGCGGGCGCTACGAAGTGCAGATCGAGGATCCCAGCCTGGGGGTCGTCGCGACGGAGGGGCTGGGTGCGATCTACGGCTTCATCGCGCCGAACGAAGCTGCTGCGAAGCCTGCCGGTGAATGGAACATCTACGACATCACGTTGGTGGGGCGGCTGCTCACGGTCGCGCTGAACGGGCACGAGGTGATTGCTCGCCAGAACATTCCGGGGCCGACGGGCGGTGCGCTCGACAGCAATGAAGGCGCGCCGGGGCCGATTTTCCTTCAAGGCGATCACGGGCCGATCGAGTATCGCAATATCACGATCGCGGTCGGGCACTAGCAGCAGATCCTGACCGCTCCTCCCCCGCGCCCGACGCGCGCCGAGGTATTGGCGGCCGTCGGGAAGACCGTGCCGGACGTGATTGCGCCGGGACTGCGGGTGCTCTTCTGCGGGATCAATCCAGGTCTCTATTCCGGCGCGACGGGTCATCATTTCGCGCGGCCCGGCAACCGGTTTTGGCCGGTGCTGCATCGTGCCGGGTTTACGCCGCGCACTGTGGCTCCGTGGGAAGAGCGCGAGCTGCTCGACTGGGGCTATGGGATCACGAATCTCGTGGCGCGGGCGACGGCGACAGCGGCCGAGTTGGACCAGGAGGAGTTCCGGGCCGGGGCGCGGCGGCTCGAGCGGAAGGTGAAGCGCAATCGGCCGGAATGGGTGGCGGTAGTGGGGATTGGGGCGTATCGCGCGGCGTTCGGGCGGCCGAAGGCGGTGATCGGACCGCAGCGTGAGCGCATCGGCGCGGCGGGGCTGTGGTTGTTACCGCAGCCGAGCGGGCTGAATGCCAATCATCAGATGCCGGAGTTGACCGCGGCGTTTCGCGCTCTGCGGAGGGCAGCCTCCTAAAGCACGTCCTTCGCTGCGCGCGCTGTCGCGCGCTTCGCGCAAGAAGACTTAAGGACCTTTCGGCCGTACTCCGCGCTCGGCGGCCTCAAGCAGCTCCGCCACATCGAGATGGCCTTCCTGCCGCGCCCGCGCCAGCGGCGTCACTCCTTCGAGATTCGTGTGTTTCGGATCTGCGCCGGCGGCGAGGAGCACGCGCGCGGCGTCGACCGATCCATACTCGGCAGCGTGATGCAGCGCCGTGAAGCCAGTGAGGTTCGTCGCCTCGATGGATGCGCCGTGCGCCAGAAGAAATCGAATCGCATCCGGGCGATTGTTGATCGCGGCCCAGTTCAGCGCGCGGCGGCCGTTTTGCGAGGTGCGGCGATCGAGTGAGTCGATGCGCGCTCCGTCCTGGAGCGCCGCGGCCAGGACGATCGTATCACCGGAGATCGAGGCGTCCCACAAGCGAGTCTGCGAAGTTTGCGACGCACATGGCCGAGCGATGGCCACCGAGAGCAGTACGGCGAGATTTTTCGTGATCATGCAGAGTTAGATGGGGGGGCACCGCACTTGGTTGGCGACCATAACCGGCCTGTTGACACTCGCTTATCGCAGCCCGCCAAACAGCGCCCAAGACCCAGTAATTCAACGTGTTGACAGGTCGTTGATTCATCGACCTAATGTTTCTGGGTGAATCAATAAAACGCGTGCTGGTATGTGAATCACACCTTCGTATTGCACAGCCTGGGTGGTCCCGCCTTGTTCACCGTTGCCGGCGAACCAGTGCGGTTCCGTACGCGCAAGCACCTCGCCCTCCTCGTTCGTCTCGCCCTGGAACCGGGCAAGCAATTCACGCGTGACTATCTCGCCGACCTGTTGTGGCCGGAGGCCGCGCCGCAGCTCGCCAATCATTCGCTGGCCCAGGGTCTCTCGGTCATCAAGGCAAAGGTCGCGCGCCAGGCCGTCGTGATTCAGCGTGCCACGGTCGGTCTCGCCGCGGGCTGGATCGACGTTGACGTCAACCATCTGGGCGCCAGCGACGTGTGCATCGACGGTCCCTTCCTCGACGGTTTCGAGATCCCGGCCGCGCGGCCGTTCGAAGAGTGGAAGGATGAATTCCGCGCGCGCCTCACCCCCCAGATGCGGGATTGCCTGGTACGCCAGATGGACGCGGCGCGACGCATCGGCGATTTCCCGACTGTCGAGAAGCATGCTTC
>DASPXD010000127.1:0-26390 GCA_035637435.1 Gemmatimonadales bacterium | reverse complement strand
CTTCGCCTGCTGATCCGGCGTCAGATTGTTGCGGATCGCGCCGTAATACTGATCCGCTTCAGCCTGAAACCCTTGCATCTCGGCGCGCACGCTGTCGAAGCGCGCGCGCTGTTCGGCTGTCGGCTCTTGCCCCGGCGTGCCCCCGCCCGCGGCCTGCATCTGTTGCCGGATCGCCTGGCGGCGCGCGGCGGCGTCTTTCATCACGCCATTCAGCGCCGTGTAGGACGGTGTGATTTTCGCGCGTTGCTCGGCGCTCAGGCCGAGTGCCTGGCTCAGCGAGTCGATCGTCATCCAGTGATCGGGGAGCGGTTGGAAGCGCCGCGAACCGGTTGCTGCATCAGGAGGCGGGCCGCCCTGAGGCGTCTGGGCGACAGCCGATCCTGCGAGGGCGAACGATACCAGCGTGACTGCAACAAGACGAGGCATACGTGCTCCGGTGAGAAGGTCCAGGTTGATACGGCCGAGCTGCTTCCCCTGTTGACCCGGCGATTCAACCAGGCGTTACCGCGCTAACGCGATGCCGTCGCTCTTGCAGCACGCCCCGCCATCGCACGTCCCCCATGCCAGGTCGTCGGTGTCGCTCCACAGCCAGCGGGCAGCGGAAATGCCCCGGAAGAACCCCGGCCCATGATGAATCACCTCCACGTTGGCGACTACATCTCGCGCACCGGGGGTCGTGGAATGAAAGACGGAGACGAGCGCGGCACCACGCCTCACGACCGCCCAATACACAGTGTCCCTGCCGCCCTGTCTGTCGTGAATGTTGAACTTGCGATACCCACCTTCGCTGATGATCCGCGCGATCACCTCGCCCCCCGCTGAGTCGCGATGCTCGGCGCTCCACGAGGCCGCACTGATCCGGGGTTGAATCCAGGCCAGAGGTCCCGGCCGGCAACGATCGGGACAATTCCCCACGATCAGCCGGCGGACGTCGGAGCGCTCTGCCGTCGTGTCGAACTCACTCGCAGGCGGAATCGGCGGGAAGTAGCCCGGTTCCAAGCTGGGTGTGATTGTCGGAATCCCGGGGCCGGGACAGGCAGCGAGAGCCAGACACCCGACAACGACCGCAAAGCGTGGATTCGGCATAGGGCGCTCCTTAGTTGCGATTGGACGCCACGAACGGCTTCATGCGGTTGACGAGAGGCTGTAACGGCGGATCACTGTTGCTCCACAGCGCGATGACCCCGCTGCCCCAATGGGCCGCCGTCGCGCGATCCCCGCTGCGCGCCGCCAACTCGGCACGGAGCGCCATCGCGCGGATTGCGCAACCCACTTGCTCCGGTTGTTCGAGGAGTGCGGTGCTGAGTGATGGCAAGGCTTGCAAGGACAGGTCGAGCCCGGCCGTGGCGGCAGCCGTGTCCTCGAGCTCGAGCAGCATGCGCGCTTCTCCGTAGGTGCCGTTGATGGCCACATCGCCCGCGCGCGCGCGCGTCCGCAATTCCGCCTGCCGCCTGAGCTCCGCCCGCACCGCGGCCGTGTCGCCGTGGCCGATGGCCCACTGCATCTCGAGGACATAGTCGCCGCCGGCATCACGCCGATGGACGTCGCTCACGCCGATCGTCTCGAACGCGAGTCCCATCGGCACGTGGAGCACCGCGAGCCGCAGCCGTTCACGGTTGAGCGGCCCCGCCCAGCTGGTCACGCGTTGCTCCACTCGCTGTTTGCCCGCGCGCAGACTCTCCGCGGGCTGGCCGACCGCGGCATACGCCAGGAGCTCGAGTCCGGCCTGCTTGACGGGCATCGGCGCGTCGGCGACCTCGACGCCATCCCACGTCATCGGCGTGTCGACAGGCGCCGAGCGCTGCAGCAATTGCGCCGCGCGATAGACGCGGCCCGTCAACAGCGCGAGACCCGCGAGGCGCCGCGACGCGAGCGGCCCCTGGTCCGGCGGCACGGCGGCCAGCACCGAATCCGCGACTTTCGCAGCCAGCGCAAAGCGCTCGAGCTTGAACAGCAGCCTCGTCTCGCTCACGGCGGCCCGCAGGGCCTGGTCCGGATCACTCGTGAGCAGGCGGGCGCGGCGAATCGCCGCCAGTGCGGATCGATTGCTCGACGGTCCGAGGTCCAGCTCACCCGTCGTCTCGAGGACGAGCGACAATGCCTCCTGCGCGTTCGCGCTCGACGGAAACGCCGCGATCCACTTCTCGATCAGACCACGCAGCTCCTCACGATTCCGTGTGACCGCGGCCTGGGCCGTCGCGGGCCGCGACCCGCCCTTGGCGCTGAAGAAGTCGGCGATCAACCAGGGGACGAACGCGAGGGTATCGAGATCGATCGACGGCAACGCGGCGAATCGCAGCGTGTCGGCCCTCCCCCCCGTCGTTCCCGGAGCGTAACCGCCCCGGTAGACATAGGTCTCCGCGAAGAAGAGGCCCATCAGGCGCTGCATCGCGACTCCCGTGAACGCCCGATGTGCCGATGGGACGAGCTCGAGGGCTCGGCGGTACGCCGCCGCGGCGCTGCGATAGCTCGAGCGGAAGCGCCAATGCGACGGGCTGGTGGCATCGTATTCGACTAGGCGGTCGCGGCGTTGACACTCACCGAGTCCGAACCAGGCGACGAAATCGTCCTGCTGATGCGCGATGATCTGCCGATAGCGGTCGCACGCCTCCGGGAATTGCCCGGCGGCCAAGGCCGACAGCGCCCGCGCCAGCGCCAGGTCAGCGGTCGCCAGCTTCCCGGAGCTGGCAAGTGCCCGGCCGACACTCGCCTGCCAATCGGGACGCGGCTCGTTCCCCCACATCTGCGCGTACGCGAGCCAGAGGCTGGCCTGCGCGTACTCGGGATCGAGGTCCAGCGCCGCGCGAAACGCCCGCTCGGCTCGCGGGAGATCCCACAGTGCCAGCGCGTCGCGGCCCTCGGCGTACGCATAAAACGCCGCCAGCACTTCCGTGCCGACGATTTCCGGCGCGCGCTCGGCGTTCACGCCGCCCAGCAGGATGGAATCGGCCAGCTCCCGGAACTTGGCCTCCAGCGCCTTCCCATCTTTGTGAATACGCACGGTGTAATCGCGGACAGTCCTGCCGCCCCGGCGCAGGTCGTAGAGCGCCGCCGTCACCTGAATCGAATCGCCGACGGTTGAGACGTCACCCCACACGAGCATCCCGGCGCCCACGTCCCTCGCGAGCGCTCGCGCTTCGGCCAGCGTGATCTGCTGGTCGCCGCGGCGACTCCGGGCATCGTGCACCCGCAGCGGATCCGCCAACCGCACGTCGGTCCAGCGTCCGAACGCCTGTGAGAGCAGCAACTCACATTGGTCGCCATTGACCAGGCTTGGCGCCGCGCCACCGCGATGTCCGAAGGGCACGACGACGTAGAGCGACGCGTCGAGCTTGGCTGCGGCGAGCCGCGGCAGCAGCACGACGCCCAGGGTCCCCAGCGCCAGCACGAGGGTCGCGGCGACCGCGGCCCAGCGCCGCCACCTCCGCCTGGACCGCGACGAACCACCGGTGGTCGCGGGTGGACCAAGGGCGTCGGCGAAGTCTCGCGCCGCGAACCGCTCGCCCGGGATCCTGGCGAGCGCGACCTGGATCGCGTACTCCACGTCGAGCGGGATTTGACGACGCTCCTGCGAGAGCGCTCGAGCCTGTCCGCTCGGCGACGCGCCGGCGGTCGGAGGATGCCCGATGAGCATCTCATACAACACGCAGCCGAGACTGTAGACGTCGCTGCGGCCGTCCACCTCCTCGCCGCTCGCCTGCTCGGGACTCATGTAGTCGACCGTGCCCACGACGATGCCGGTGCCGGTCATGCGCGACGCGTCGGCAACGCTGATGGCGCGCGCAATCCCGAAATCGCTGACCACCGGATGTCCTGCTTCGAGCAGGATGTTCTCGGGCTTGATATCGCGATGCACGATGTTTTGCGCATGCGCATAGGACAGCGCGTCGGCGACGTCGCGCGCGATCGTGACCGCGTCCGTGACCGGCAGCCGCTTTTGGCGGATCAGCCGGTGCCGGAGGGACTCGCCCTCGACGTAGGGCATCGTGTAGAAGAGCAAGCCGTCCGCCACTCCGGAGTCGAACAGCGGCAGGATGTGGGGGTGGGTCAGCCCGGCCGCGACCTTGATCTCGCGCAGAAAGCGCTCTGGGCCAAGCGAATGCGCCAAGTCGGGCCGCAGCACTTTGAGCGCCACACGGCGCTCGTTGCGGGTGTCGTGCGCCAGATACACGATCGACATCCCACCACGGCCGATCTCGCGCTCAATCGTGTATCGTCCCGCCAGCGCAGCCGCGAGCCGCGACTGTAGGTCGTCCACGGGCTCTAGCATACGGCGCCGGGTCGTGGGCGGTAAGGCCTTGGCGACACGCGGTTTGCCGACTACTTTCCGTGGCCCGATGCGGGACCTGTCGTTGTCACGCAGCCAGTTGCTGCTCCTCGCCGGCACGGCCAACCGGCCCCTCGCCGAGGAGATGGCCCAGCATTTGGGACAGCCGCTGTGCGCGGTGACGATGCGGCGGTTTGCCGACGGCGAAATCTTCGTCAAGATCGACGAGAACGTGCGCGGGCGGGATGTCTTCATCATCCAGCCCACCAATCCGCCGGCGGAAAATTACATGGAGCTGTTGCTGCTGATGGACGCAGCGCGGCGCGCGAGCGCCGCCCGCATCACGGCGGTGCTCCCGTACTTCGGCTACGCGCGGCAGGACCGCAAGGATCAGCCGCGCGTCGCGATCAGCGCCAAGTTGATGGCGAATCTGATCACGCATGCCGGCGCGGACCGGGTGCTGGGAATGGACTTTCATTCCCACCAGGTGCAGGGGTTCTTCGACATTCCGGTGGACCATCTGTACGCGGCGCCCGCCTTCGTGAGCCACTACCGGACGAAGCAACTATTTCAACCGGTGGTCGTGGCGCCGGACGTCGGGTCGGCCAAGATGGCCCGCGGCTTTGCGAAGCGGCTCGACGCGTCGCTCGCGATCATCGACAAGCGGCGGCCGTCGGCGAACATCGCAGAAGTGCTGAACGTGGTCGGCGAAGTCGAGGATCGGGACTGCCTCATTCCCGACGACATGATCGACACCGCCGGCACGATCTCGGAAGCGGCGGCGGCGCTGAAGCGGCTTGGCGCCAAGCGCATCTTCGCGTTCGCGACCCACGCGCTGCTGTCGGGCCCCGCGGTCGAGCGGCTCCGGGCCGCGCCGATCGAAGAAGTGACGGTGACGAACACGATCCGGATTCCCGAGGATCGGCAGTTCGAGAAGTTGAAGGTGCTGTCGATCGCCAGCCTTATGGCGAAAGCGATCGGCTATGAGCACTCGAATCAATCGGTGAGTTCGTTGTTCGACTGACAACTGAAGACAGATGACTGAGGACGACGTATGGCGCAAACAGTAGCTCTCAGCGCAACGGCGCGGGAGAAGACAGGCAAAGGCGCAGCGCGGCAGGCCCGCTTTCACAAGCAGGTCCCGGCCGTCATCTACGGCCACGGCCGCGCCACGCAGCCCTTGATGGTGGACGGGCTGGCGCTCGAGAAGGCGCTGACGGGGATCGAGCCCGAGGCCACCCTGATCGACCTCACCGTCGACGGCAAGAAGAGCCGGGCGCTGATTCGTGAGATCCAGCGGCACCCGATTCGCCCCGACATCATCCACGTCGACTTCTACGAGATCAAAGCGGACGAGAAGATCACGCTGAAGGTCCCGGTGCACCTCGTCGGCACACCCGACGGCGTGCGCAATGCCGGCGGCGTGCTCGATCAGGTCACGCGCGACGTCGAAATCGAAGTGCTCCCCGAGCACATCCCCGATCGCGTCGAGCTCGACGTCACGGCCCTCAAGATCGGCGATTCGCTGCACACCCGCGATCTGTCGATCCCCAACGCGGTCATCCTGACGGGCGCCGATCTCACGATCGCGACGGTCGTCCCACCGCGCGCCGAGGAAGTCGCCGCGCCGGCCGCTGAAGCCGTCACCGAAGTCGCCGAGCCCGAGCTGATCCGCAAGGTCCGCGAGGGCGAGGAAGGCGAAGCGGTCGAAGGGGCCCCGGCACCCGAGGGGAAAGCAGCTCCGAAAGCAGAGGAGAAGCCGAAGGGCAAGAAGGAAGAGTAGCCCCTGCGCGCCGTCGTCGGCCTGGGCAATCCGGGTCCGGAATACGCGGCGACGCGCCACAATGCCGGCTTCCTCCTGGCCGACGCCGTCGCCGCGCATTGGCAGCTGCCTCCCTTCCGCCGCGCGGAACGCGCGCGCGCGACGGAAGGCACGGTGGCCGGCGTCCCCGTCCGCATCCTCAAACCCACGACGTTCATGAACCGCAGCGGCGCCGCGCTGGCCTCGTTGCGCGCCGATCCGGCATTCACACCGTCCCGCGATCTACTCATCCTCGTCGATGATTTCCAGATCCCACTCGGCACATTTCGGCTGCGCAGCGACGGCTCGGCGGGCGGGCACAACGGTTTGAAGAGCATCGAGGGCGCCCTGCAGTCGCAGCAGTACGCCCGGCTGCGCGTCGGCGTGGGCCCGCTTCCCGAGGGCGTGAGCGACTGGGCCGATTACGTGCTCGCTCCCTTCGAACCGGATCAAGTGGAACAGATCAACGCACTCATGCCGCAGATGATAGAAGCCGTGGATAAATGGCTTCGCTGAGACTCGGCATCGTCGGGCTTCCCAATGTCGGCAAGTCGACGCTGTTCAACGCGCTCACCTCGTCCAAGGCGGCCGCGGCGGAGAACTATCCGTTCTGCACGGTCGAGCCCAACGTCGGCGTCGTCGAAGTCCCCGATCCGCGCCTCGAAACGCTGAACCAGGTCGTCAAACCGAAAAGGAAGATTCCCGCCGTCGTCGAGTTCGTCGACATCGCTGGGCTCGTGAAGGGCGCGTCCCAGGGCGAGGGCCTCGGCAACCAATTCCTCTCGCACATCCGCGAAGTCGACGCCGTCGTCCACGTGATCCGCTGCTTCGAGGATCCCGACGTCGTGCACGTCATGGGGCCGGTCGATCCGGTGCGGGATCACGACGTCATCACCAGCGAGCTAGCGCTCGCCGATCTCGCGGTGGTCGAGCGCCGGCTCGACAAGGCGCGCAAAACGGCGCGCGCCGGCGACAAGGACGCGCAGCTCGAGCTGGTCCTGCTGGAGCGCGTGGTGGCGGAGCTGAACGCCGGGCGCGGCGCGCGCGAAGCGGGCGAAAACGCCGACGCGATCAAGTTTCTACGCACGCTCGGACTGCTCACCGCCAAGCCGATCCTGTACGCCGCCAACGTGAACGAGGACGACCTTGCGTCCGGCGGCGGGAAATGGATCGACAAGCTTCGCGCCGCCGTGCAGGGCCATCATGAAGAGGCGGAGATCGTCCCCTTCTCCGCCAAGTTCGAGGCCGAGCTCGCCGAGCTGTCAGGCGAGGAGCGGCGGGAGTATCTCGCGAGCGCCGGCGTCGCCGAGCCGGGGCTCGACCGCTTGATTCACGCCGGCTACCGGCTGCTCGGCTTGCAGACGTTCTTCACCGTCGGCGAGAACGAAGTCCGCGCCTGGACGATGCACCGCGGCGACACCGCGTTCGATGCGGCGGGCGAAATCCATTCCGATTTCCAGCGCGGCTTCATCCGTGCCGAGACGGTCGGCTTCGCAGAGTTTGTGAACGCGGGCAGCTACAAGGCAGCCCGCGAGCAAGGCCTGGTTCGGAGTGAAGGACGCGACTACGTGGTGAAGGACGGCGACATCCTGCTGTTTCGATTCAACGTCTAGCGCGTCCAGATCATCACCAGGCCGCACGTCCCACGGCTGGGGAATCCTCCGCCCATCCAGATCGAAGAGCCTGCCGACACGGCGAGCGCAGGACTCAGCCCGTACGGCGGCTCGCCGCGGTACACCTCGACCGCCGCGACCTGGGATACGTCGATCCTGTCGTAGTTGTCCTCACCCCAGGGCAACCCGTTCACGTTGATCGGTACGGCACACAGCGTGCCGCGGCTGAAGCGCGTCGGCATGCACAGCTCGAAGCAACGCGTGGCGATGCCTTCGAGCGTCAGCAACGAGCTGATTCTGGCCGGCCGGACCTGGTTGATCTCCTCGCGGGTGAAGAAGCGGGCGAACCCGCGGTACCAGCCGCGCCGCTCGTAGAAACCGGCGAGATCCCGCTGGCCGTTCACCTGCCGCACCTCGACGACGATGGGATCGAGATCGACCGCTTCGACGTCCAGCAGGACGGCGATCTGCTTGACGTGCTGGCCGCGCAGCTCGAACCGAAAGTAGTCCGTCTCCCGCCCGTCAAAGGAGACCCGGATCAGCTGCAGACCGGTGGGCAACCCACCCAGCCAAAAGCTGCCGGACGAGTCGGTGACGACGAACTTCCGTGCCGCGGGAACGGAAATCATCACGCCGGCCAGCGGGTGCCCGTTGAACGACGAGCTCGCCGTGCCGCGCAGTGTGGCGACGCTGAGTGTTTGCGCGGCTGCCGGGACGGTGCAAAGCGCCAAAACGGCCAGCAGGCCGCAGAGGCGAGGCCTAGGCATCTAGTACAATAGCGTTTAGCTTTCCGCCTCACAAATTTCCCCTACTCGGCGCCTTCCACCGCGCCGGGTCACCCATGACCAAAGGGAGGTGGCATGAGTCGTCGGTATGAGACGGTGTACATCTTTGATAGCGCGCTGGACGAGCCGGCAATCAACGAAAAACTCAATCGCTTTCACGCCCTTCTGACCAAGGAAGGGAAAGGCACGCTTACGAACGTGTCGCATTGGGGCAAGCGGACGATGGCGTACAAAATCAAGAAGAAAGACACCGGCTACTACGTCGTCGCGGAGTTTGCGGCGACGGGAGATCTGTTGCCGGAGTACGAGCGCGCGGTGAAGCTCGACGAGGGCGTGTTGCGCTTTCTCGTGGTCGAGGCCGCGAAGGAGCAGCCGAAGCCGGTGGTGGCCGCCGCCGTCGCTCCCGAGGAAGAAGAGCTGGAAGAGGAGGAAGCGTGAGACGTCCCGCCAAGACCTGTCCCGTGTGCGAATCCGGCGCGCGCGTGCTCGACTACAAGGATGACCGGACGCTGGGCCGCTTTCTCACGGAGCGCGGCAAGATTTTGCCGAGCCGGTTGTCGGGCATGTGCGCGCGTCACCAGCGGCAGCTGGCGACGGCGATCAAGCGCGCGCGCCAGCTGGCGTTGATTCCGTACATCAAGGGTCACACCGCATAGACACTCGCCAGTCGTGGTGGCGCCTGCTCCTGGCCCTGGTCGCGTTCGTGCTGTGGGCGCACCCGAGCCTGGTCGGCCTGCCCTGCGCGGCGCTCCTGTTCATCGCGCCGGGTTCGCAGGACCGACCGGGGGGAGGCTGGTCGCAGCCGATCGCGGGAATGATCGGCGCCGTAAGTCTCGCGTTGCTGGTGGTGAGCGGCACCAGCGGCAGCCGGCTCGCCGCGGTCACGAGCGCCTATATCGTGCTCGCCACGGCGGCGTTCGTCTCGTTCATGCTGCTCGCGCCACGGCCGATTCTGCAGCAGGCGCTGCGCTCGATTGTCGCCGCCGGGATCGCGACGGCGGTGCTCATCCAGGTGCTGTGGGCTCCGCAGCTCTTCCGCTTCGACGCGTGGGGCTCGCTCGCCTGGGAAGCGACGCGCCTGGCGAGCACCACGATGCGCACGATCGTGGAAGTCGCGCCCGAATCGTTCCCGGTCTACGAGCCGGTGGTGCGGTTTGTCAGCGTCACCTGGCCGGGCATGCTCGCGCTGCAAACCCTCGCCGGCCTGGCGCTCGCGTGGCAGCTGTATGTGCGCCTCGCACCACCCGCGGCGAATGCCGGGGCGGAAGCGCGGCCCGCGCTCGCGCGGTTCAAGGATTTCTACATGGGCGACGCGTGGGTATGGGGCATCGTCGCCTGGCTGGGCGTGCTGATTCTCCCGGTCTCCGGCGCGCTGCACGTCGCGGGCGCCAACGTCGGGCTCGTCGCGGGCACGTTGTACGTGCTGCGGGGCGCCGCGATTGTCGCGACCTTCGCCGAAGCATTCGGCGTGTCGGCGGTGGCGCTGGTGATCGCCGCGGCCGCAGCCGCGGCGCTCGCCGTGCCGCTGCTGTTCGTGCTGCCCGGGTTGTGCACCCTCGGCATTACCGATACGTGGTACCAATACCGGCGCCGCCTGGCCGCCGCGCGCGGCGCGGGTCCAATACAACCTAAGGACTGACGATGGAAATCATTCTGCGGGAAGACGTGCAGCATCTGGGCAAAGTCGGCGAGGTGGTGAAGGTGAAGGACGGCTACGCCCGCAACTATCTCCTGCCCAAGGGGCTCGCCTACGCGGCGACCGACGCGAACAAGAAGAAGATCGCCTACGAGGGCGAGCGCGTCGCGAAGCAGCGCGCCGCCGAGAAAACGGCCGCGCAGACCGAAGCCACGCGGCTGGCCGACGTGCATCTCACCTTCGAGGTCAAAGTCGGCGAAGAGGAGAAGCTGTACGGCTCCGTCACCGCGAGCGACATCCAGCGCAAGCTCGAGGAGATGGGCATCCACGTCGACAAGCGCAAGATCGATCTGTCCGAGCCGATCCGCGAGCTCGGCGAGTTCAACGTCGGGATCAAGATCCACCCCGAAGTGCGGCCCGAAGTCCGGATCACGGTGGTGAAGGAGTAACGATCGTCGCGATCGCCTACGTCGACGGCCCGCGCTTCCGCCGCTCGCTGCTCGCCGCGGCGGACTGGGTGGCGGCAGGACGCGACGAGTTGAACCGCATCAATGTCTTTCCCGTCCCCGACGGCGACACCGGGACGAACATGTGCCTCACCCTCCGCGCCGTCGCGGGCGCGCTGCGCGATCTCGGCGATGGTGGCACGCGGTTGCCCCTCCCCTACGTCGCCGAGACGATGGCGCAGGCCAGCGTGCGCGGGGCCCGCGGCAACTCCGGCATGATGCTCTCACAGTTCCTCATCGGGTTCCGCGAAGGAATCGGCCAGCGGCTGCGCGCCAGCGCGAGCGATCTCGCGGCGGCCATCGCACTCGGCTTCGAGCGGCTCCGCGCCTCACTCGACGAGCCGCTGGAGGGCACGATTCTCACGGTGGCGCGCGAGGCGGCCGATGAGGCCGGGCGCGCGCGTGGCGAATCGGACCTGCGCGTCTTCATGAGCCGGATCGTGAACCGGGCGGATGCCGCGCTCCAGCGCACGCCCGAGCTGCTGGCCGCGCTCAAGAGCGCCGGGGTCGTGGACGCGGGCGCCAAAGGGTTCGTGCGGCTGCTGGAAGGTGTGAAGCGCCTCATAGAGGAAGGCCACATCGCCCAAGGCGCGGTCGACCGGCTGAGCGCGTCGACCAGCGCCGCCGCGCTCACAGAGGTCGCAGCGGATCGCGACTATCGCTACTGCACCGAGCTGATGGTGCGCTCCCCATCTCTGCCCGATCCAGCGGCGGTGCGCGCGGCGCTGCGCCCGCATGGCGGCTCGATCGTGGTCCTGGCCACGGGCGACTTGCTGAAAGCGCACCTGCATACGGACGCGCCGGATGCCGTCTTCCAGCTCGCGAGCACCTGGGGAACGCTCGAGTCGACCAAGGCGGACGACATGCGCGCCCAGCATCAAGCGCTGCAGACCCGCCGGCCGATCGCCTTCGTCACCGACACCGCCTCTGACCTCCCTGACGAGCTCGCGCTGCAGTACGACGTCGGCCTCGTGCCCACCCAGCTGATCGTGGAGGAGCGCTCCTACCGCGACCGCTTGGAGCTCACGTCGGGTGAGTTCTTCCGGCGGCTGCGGGCGGGGCTCGATGCCAGCACGTCGCAGCCGGCCCCTCAAGCGTTCACGGACGCCTACCAGGATGCGGCACGGGCGGCGGACCACGTCATCGCGATCATCCTGTCGAGCGCGCTGTCGGGGACGTTCGCGAACGCCGAGGCGGCCGCCCGCCGCTTCGATCCGGCGCGCGTGACGGTGGTGGACAGCCGCAGCGCCACGCTGGGGGAGGGCCTGCTGGTGGTGCGCGGCGTCGAGCTGGCGGCGGCCGGCTGGCAACCCGACGCGATCGTCCGCGAGCTGCAGCGCGTCCGGGCGCAATCAGGCGGTTTCTTCACCGTGGACAACCTCGAGCGGCTGGTGCGCTCGGGCCGCGTCGGGCGCGGCAGGGCCTGGCTGGGCACGAAGCTCAACCTGAAGCCGGTGATGGCGCTTACTATGGAAGGGAAAATCGAGCCGGTCGGCCGGGTGCGCGGCCGGAACGCGGCGCGGCAGCGTATTCTCGAGCTGCTGGACCGCGCGCTCACGCCCCGCCCCCGCGGGCTGCGACTCGGCATTGCGCATGGCGACATCCCAGAGTTCGCCGAGGCGCTGCGGGCGGAGCTGGTCGCTCGCTACCGGCCGATGCAGTGTCTGGTGAGCCCCGTCACGCCCGTGATCGCGGCGCACGCCGGGATCGGCGCCTGGGGCGTTTTCTATCAGAACGAGGACGGAACAAACGCGACGAGCACCGGCTATGACCAACCCTGACGGGACCGCGGTACTCTCACAGGTTGTTGACGCGCTGCTGGATCGCAAGGCGGTCGATCCGGTGATATTGGATCTACGGGGCTTGTGCGCGGCCACCGATTACTTCGTCATCGTATCCGGGACGTCGGCCGCGCATGTGCGCGGTATGGCGGACCATCTCATGACGGCACTCGCGCCGGGCGGGCTCAAGCCGCATCATGTGGAAGGGCTGGCGCAGGGACGCTGGGTCCTGCTCGACTATGTGGATTTCGTGGTGCACGTGTTTCATCCCGAGCTGCGGGAGTTCTACCAGCTCGAGCGCCTGTGGGGCGACGCTCCGGTGGTTGCCGCGGGCGACGCAGGCGGTTCAGGCGCGAAAGGATAAGGCGGCAATGCAACGGACCATCACTCGTCTGGCGGTGTTTGCGGCGCTGCTCACGGCGCAGCCGTTGGCTGCGCAGTACTTCGGTCAGAACCGCGTGCAGTACCGCAACTTCAACTTCCAGACGATTCAGACCGAGCACTTCGACATCTTCTATTACCCGGACGAGCGCGGCGGGGCGCTGGACGCGGCACGCATGGCCGAGCGTGCCTATGCCCGCCTGTCGCGCATTCTGCACCATCAATTCCAGAGCCGCAAACCGATCATCCTGTACGCGTCGCAGTCCGACTTCCAGCAGACCAACGTCGTTGACGCGAGTGGCGAAGGGCTGGGGGGAGTCACGGAATTCTTCAAGCACCGCGCCGTGCTGCCGTTCACCGGGTCGTACGCCGAGTTCGAGCACGTGCTGCAGCACGAGATGGTGCACCAGTTCCAGTACGACGTGTACAGCCGCGGGCGTCCCGGCGCCGGCGTGCAGACCCTCGTCAATGTCAATCCGCCGCTGTGGTTCATGGAAGGGATGGCCGAGTACCTGTCGCTGGGCCCGATCAATCCCGAGACGGCGATGTGGCTGCGGGACGCGGCGCTCGAAGGGCACCTGCCGACGATCGAGGAGATGACGAACGATCCGTACATCTTCCCCTACCGCTACGGGCACGCCCTCTGGGCCTACATCGGCGAGAAGTGGGGCGACGAGGTCATCGGCGAAATCCTGCAAACCTCCGCCACCTCGGGCATCGAGGCGGCGTTCAAGCGTGCGCTCGGCCGCTCGCTCGAGGATCTCTCCAACGACTGGCGCGATGCCGTCCAGACGACGTTTTTGCCGCAGCTGGGCGATCATTATCGTGCGCGCCGCATCGCGCAGCCGCTGCTGACCCAGCGCCACTCGCGCGGGCGCATCTTTCTCGCGCCGGCGCTGACGCCGGACGGCAAGGACATCGCCTACTTCGGAGATCAGGGCGGCTTTTTCATCGATCTTTGGCTGGCGGACGCCGAGACGGGCCGGGTCAAGCAGCGGCTCGTCAAATCGACTCAGAACAACAACTACGAGAGCCTGCGCTTCATCAATTCGGCCGGGGCGTTTTCCCCCGACAGCCGCTATTTCGCGATCGCCGCCAAACACAAGGACCGCGATGACCTCGTCATCCTCGACGTCAAGCGGGGCCGCGAGGAACGACGCATTAAGGTCGGACTGAGCGGGCTGCAGACGCCGCAGTGGTCACCCGATGGGCGGCAACTGGTCTTCACCGGCTTCAACAACGGATTCACCGACCTCTACATCATCAACCGCGACGGGACGGGGCTGCAGCAGCTGACGCACGACAAGTTTGCCGATCTGCATCCGTCATGGTCGCCCGACGGCAACACGATCGCTTTCGTGACCGATCGCGGTAGCGAAACGGACTTCGATCTGCTGCGCTTCAGCAACCTGCGGATCGCGCTGCTGCACCTCCATACCGGGACCATCGAGCTGCTCGGCAACATGGCGGCCGGGAAGAACATCAATCCGGTGTGGTCGCCGGACGGCCGTTCCCTGGCGTTCGTGTCCGATCGCACGGGCATCAACAACGTCTTCCTGTACGACCTGAGCGACGGCCAGATATATCAGCTGACCAACATGTACACGGGTGTGCAGGGCATCACGCCGCTGTCACCGGTGCTGACGTGGGCGTCACGTGCCGATCGCATGGCGTTCGTCTACTACGAGGACGGCCAGTACAGCGTGTACTCGGTGGAGAATCCGCGCTCGCTGCGGCGCGCGCCGTATCGTGGCCCCGCCGCGCCGCCCGTCGTCACGCTGCTCGCCGCCGAGGGGCTCGACACGATCGTTCCGGCTCCAACCATCGTGACGGCCGCGGCGTCAGCCAACGCGCTCGGCGGCACCGGCAGCCCGGTGGGAACCATCGCGGCGGGCGCCCCCCCCCCTCCGAGGTCATCCTCGATCTACCGTTCGTCCGGTGGATTCCGCCCGTCGGCGCTGCCGCAGCCCGCCGAGTCCACGGCGGTACCGCCCGCGGTGACGGTGCGCGCGCTGCTCGACTCCGCGACGCTCGCTTTGCCCGACACGAACGAGTTCACATTCAAGCCGTACAAGGTCCGCTTCACTGCCGACTACGTCGTGCGGCCGACGGTGGGATACGAGCGTGACAACTTCGGCCGCGGCTTCTTCGGCGGCACCGCCATCGCGCTCTCGGATATCCTCGGCAATCATGCCGTGTTGCTGGCGGGATCGATCAACGGCCGGATCAGTGAAGCGCAGTTCCTGGGTGTGTACATTAACCAGTCCCATCGCATGAACTGGGCAGGTGGTTTCTCGCAGGATCCGCTGTACTTCTACGGCGGCAGCGACTGGACGAAGGTGGAGGATCCGAACAGCCCGGGCGACACGCTCCGTGTGTTCTCGTCGCGCACCCGCCGCTTTGTGATTCGCGACGCGTTCACCGAAGCGTACTACCCGTTCAGCCGCTTTAACCGCCTCGAGCTGGGGCTGCATGCCGTCAACATCGCGGAAGCGACGCTGGCGCTACAGACGGCGTTCGACGACAGTGGCAAGGTCGTCGGTCAGCAGATCATCACCGGCGGCGGTCCGTCAGCATCGTTCATTCAGCCGTCGCTGGCGCACGTCCACGACAACACGTTGTTCGGCTATGTCGGCCCGTTCGCCGGGTCCCGTTCGCGCTTCTCCATCGCCCCCGCGTTCGGGTCGTGGCAATTCACCAACGGCCTCGTGGACTACCGGCGGTACATCTTCTTCCGCCCGTTCACGATCGCGTTCCGCGGCATGACGTTCGGACGCTTTGGCCGCGACGCCGACCGCTTCCCGATCTTCGTCGGCAATACCGACATGATTCGCGGCTATACGGCCGGCTCGATCCGTAACCACGAGTGCGTCGCCAATCTCGCCTCGAGCGCCAATTCGCAGACCGGATGCGCGGAGCTGGACCAGCTGATCGGCTCCAAGGTGGCGGTCGGCAATGTGGAGCTGCGCTTCCCGCTGACCCGCAGCCTGGTGCTGGGGTTCCTCCCCGTCGGTTTCCCGCCGATCGAAGGCGCATTCTTCTACGACATCGGCATGGCGTGGAACGATGCGAGCACGGTCAAATGGAATCGGTCCGCGAGCGATGACCCGCGGCTCGTGAGGACGCCGCTGCGGAGCTGGGGTGGCTCGATCCGCGCCAACGTGTTCGGCCTGCTGATCATGCGACTCGATTACACCAAACCGCTCGACCGAGCGGGGATCCACGCGTACTGGACCATCAGTTTAGGTCCGACGTTCTAACTCCGCTTCACTAAAACAGTTGCAATGGCCTCGCCGGTTGTCTATTTTGTCCGGCGAGGCCATTTGCCCATCTCCCGTTTCCTTCTCTTCGCGATTGTTACGCTATGGGGTTGTGGCTCCCAGGCGCCGGCGGCCGTGTCGTCCCAACAACAATCGCCACAACGGCTTAGTCAGCTACAGCTCCTGGCGCGCTCGCCCGGCGTCGCGATCCGGCTACTCGCCAAGGGTGGGACGCCGCAGCTCTACCGCCTCCCCCGGCTCACGGCGGTCGAGGGGGTCCTGCGAGGCAAGCTCCCCCCTGTCGAACGCGTGGTTGGTCTCGATCCAGAATCGGAATTCCTCTTTGTAACGACCGCTAAGCACGAGCTGCTGGCGGTCGATCTCGGCAGCGGCCGGGTCGATACGGTGGCCGTGGCGATCGCGCAGGCGGCGCTCGGTCCGGATGGCACGCTGTACGCCGTGGATACGCTGCGCCACGTGATCTCGCTGTCGCGCCGCACGCGCTTCACGTGGCCACAACCGCTGACCGCGCTGCCGCGCGATCTCTTCGGGGCCACCGATCAACACCTCGTCGGCGTCATCCCGCAGGACCGGCTCCTCATCGCTGCCGCCGATCAGCCTCCGACGGTGCGCCCGATCGCCGCGGGCGGCGACGTCACGGCGAGCCGCTGGGGCGACCTCGTCGCGGTGGCCAGCGACTCAGGCGTCACCTTCTACGACCCGCTCGGCCGCCGCGATCCGGCGTTCGTGAAGCTCGCGGATGCGCCGCGCGCGCTGGCGTTCTCGCCGTCCGGCCACCGCATCTACGTCGCCAGGCGCAACGTGCCCGGGCTCGCCGTCATCGATCGCTACGAACGCACGGAGATCGACGGCGTCGCGCTCCCCGGCCCTGTCGCGGCGTTGCGCCTCGACCCGCTCGGCCGCTGGCTGCTCGCCCGCCCCGCGGTCGGTGATTCGGCATGGATCGTCGATCTGCCGATCAAGCGCCACACCGGCATCGTGCCGACGCAATGGCGTGCCGATTTGCCGGCCATCTCGCCCGACGGGATGCTGATCTACCGCCGCGGCAAGGATGTCGTGTCGGCGCGGCCCGATTCACTGACGGACGTCGGGAAGGTGACAAACGGCGCGGCAGACATCTGGATCCTGACCACGTGGCTGCCGCGCGGGGTGCCGGCCAGTCCGGTGAGCGCGGCGGCCGCCGAGAGCGCGGGCGCCGGTGCGGAAGGCCCGCTGTACGTGCAGGTATCCACCTCGCAGAATCCCGAGTGGTCGGGGCATCTCGCCGACGATCTCACGCGGGCGGGACTGGCTGCGCGCGTCCTCGCGCCACAACATCCCGACGACGGCTATCGCGTCGTGCTCGGTCCGTATGCGACGCGCGCGCAGGCCGAAGCCACAGGCCGGCGCCTGGGCCGGCCCTTCTGGATCTACCAACCGTCACAGTGAGCACGTTCCGCCAGCTACCGCTCTCGCGGCTCGGTCACCTCGTTCCGCCGCTCATCGACGGTGCCGCGCTGGTCGCGCTGATGCCGGTCACCGACGACCTGCAGTGGGCGGCGAAAGCCGCGTGGGACATCGGCCGCATCGCCGCACGGGACGGACGCCGCGTTGCGCTCGTCGATCTGTGCCTCGAGCATCCCGCGCTGCACGAGATCACGGGCCTGGCGAGCACCGAAGGGATCGTCGATGCCTTCGAGTATGGCGTTTCGCTGAACAAGGCGGCGCACGAGGTGACCGGAGTCTTCATCATTCCCGCGGGCTCTGTCACCGCGAATCCGGCTGAGGTCTACGGTCACGCGCGCTGGCGGAAGTTGCATGCCGGGTTCCGCTCGGAAGGAGCGCTGCTGCTCGCGTTTCTGCCGGCGTCGGGACTGGCGCAGCTCGCGGCCGATCCTGATGGCGTGATCGTGCTCGCACCGGAGGGTGTCACCGCGGAGTTCGCGATCGGACGCGACGTCCCGCTGCTCGGAGTCGTGCGCGATCGCTGGCTGCCATCGACTGGCGGCGGGCGCAGCTCGCCGCCACCAATGACGGTGCCCGTCGTGGTCGAGCCGCGCCGCGGGCCTCGCGTCGTGCTGGTGGCACTGCTGGTGGCGGCGTTAGCGGTGGGAGGATGGACGCTGCTCGCGCGAGCGCGCGAGTCAGCCCTCGTCGCTCCCCCTCCCCCCGCTCCCCACACTATGCCCGCACCTGCTCCCAGCTCCCGGCTCCCTGCTCCTCCGAAACCCGACACCCTCGGTTGGACCATTCAGCTCGCGGCATACGCGTCCATGGACAAGGCCCTCGCTCACGCGGACAGACTCGCCGCCGATGCGGGTGTGCCGGCACTCGTGACGCCGGTGCCGCAGAGCGGGAACCGAGGCACCGTCTGGTATCGCGTCCTCGCGGGATCGTACGCGACGCGGGCCGCTGCCGGCAACGCACGGGCGCAGCTGTGGCGTCGCAGCATCGTCGCGGAAGGCATCGGCGATTTGCTGCTCGCTCCGTATTCGTATCACGCGCCGGCGGGCGCGACACTCGACATGCTGCGCCGCCGCGGCCTCCCGGCGGTGCGCTGGTCCAACGGCGTCATCCTGCTGGGCGCCTTCGCGGCACCGGACCAGGCGGCGTTTACCCAGGCGGCACTCAAGCGCGCCGGTGTGCGCGCGAACCTACTCCCTCGCATGGGGACACCATGAGACTGAGCAGGCTCGAGCTCTCGGGCTTCAAGTCGTTCGCCGGATCGGTGGAGCTGCCATTCGAGCAAGGCGTTACCGCCATCGTGGGGCCGAACGGCTGCGGCAAGTCGAACATCTCCGACGCGGTGCGCTGGGTGCTCGGCGAGCAGTCGCCCCGCCTGCTGCGCGGGGGAAAAATGGAAGACGTGATCTTCCAGGGATCCACCGGCCGCCGGCCCACCAATGTCGCGGAAGTGTCGCTGGTCTTCGATAACTCCGACGGCACCCTGCCGATCGCGTATCAGGAAGTCGTGGTCACGCGTCGCCTGTCGCGTTCCGGTCAGAGCGAATACATGCTGAATCGTTCGCCGGTACGGCTCCGGGACATCCAGGACCTGTTCCGCGGCACCGGTCTCGGCGCCGATGCCGCGGTCGTGATGGAAGCGAAGATGATCGAGGCGCTGCTTTCCGAGAAAGCCGAGGAGCGGCGGGCGTTGTTCGAAGAAGCGGCGGGCATCGGTTTGTATCGGGACCGCAAGAAGAGCACCGAGCGCCGGCTCGAGGAGACGGCGGCCGATCTCGCCCGCCTCGAAGATCTCATCGCCGAAGTGCAGACGCAGGTCCGCAGTCTCGCCCGCCAACGCGGCCGAGCCGAACGCCACGGCAAGATGATCGAAGAGCGCTTCGGGATCGCGATGACGCTGGTACGCCGGGAGATCGAAGACTTCGATCTATCGCTGGGGTCGCTGGGCGTGCGCGCGCGCGAGCTGGCGGAGGCGCTCCCCGCGGCGCGCGCGCGCCTGAGCGATGCCGAGCGGCAGCGCGAGGCTCGCGTGCAGGCGCGCCACACCGGCGAAGCGCGGCGCACCGAAGTCGAGCGGCGGCTCGGCGACGCGAAGCTCGAGGTTGGCCGGTTGGAGAGCGACCTCGCACTGGCGGCTGAGCGCCTGGGCAACGCGGGGCAGCGGCGTCAGACCGCCGCCGACGAGCGCGTGCAGGCCGAACGCCGGGCGGCGCAGGCGGAGCGCGAGCATGAAGCGGCGGCCGCCGAGCGCAGTGCGGCCGAGCGCGATCTCGCCGCCGTACAGAGCGAGCTGGGCGCCCGAACCGGAGAAGAGGACGACGTGCGCGGCCGTCTCACGGCGGAGCGGCTCGCCGTGCGTGCGCTCGAAGAGGGGCTGCAACGCCGCGCCGAAACCGCGCGGGCGCTCGAGATCGAAGGGGGGGCGTTGGACCGGGAGCGCAGCGAGCTGCGCGAGCAGCTGACGCTTGCCACCGCCGAGCGGCAGGACCATGAGGCCGCCGCCCAGGCTGCCGCGCGCGATGCCGCTGCCGCCGCACAGCGCGTCAACCGCGATGCGCAAGCCGCCGTTCGGGCTGTGGAAGCATTGCAGCATGCACGCCGGCACGTCGCCACGCTGCATGAACAGGAGATGAGTGCCCGATCGGCGCGGCGTCAGACGGAAGCCGCGCTGGCGCAGTTCGAGGCGCGACGTGACGCCCTCAGCGAGCTGGACCGCGAGCACGTAGGTCTCGCGCCGGCGGCGGCGGCACTGCTCAAAGCGCGTCTGCCCGGTGTGCTGGGACCACTCGCCGACTACGTGCGGACCAGCCGGCGCGATGCCGAGCTGGCGGAGCGGCTGCTCGGGGAATGGCTGCACGCGGTGCTGGTCCGCGATGCGTCCGCCATCGAGGCCATCAGCGCGTGGCACGCGGAAACGCAGCCTGGACCGCTGGTGCTACTGCCCTCCGTCCCGGGCCCGCGGCTCGGCGCCGATGGCCACCCGCTGCAGGACGAGCTGCGCGTGGACGGGCCCGCGGCGGCGTGGGTTCGCGCGTTGCTCGCCGGCCACGAGGTCATCGGGAGCGGCGCGCTGCGCCGTGCCAACGGCGCCGTGTTCCTCGACAGCGGCACGCCGGCCGCCGGACCGCTCCAGCGCCGCGCCGAGCTGGAAGCGCTGGAGAAGGAAGTGCGCGACGCCCAGAGCAATCTCGACCGCGCGCGCGCGACCGAGGAGTCGACCGTGAAGGAACTGTCGGCGGCGGAAGCGAGTCTCACGACGGCGGGACAGAACGCCGAGCAGGCGCGCCACGCCGAGTTGGAAGCCGGTGCGGAAAAGGGGGAAGCCGATCGGGGCCTCATCCATGCGCGCCGCCAGGCCGAAGAAGCGAGCGCGCAGGTCGAGCGCCTCACGCGCCGCCTTGCGGAAGTCGAAATGCGGCTCGGCGCGGTCCACGTCGAGCTGCAGGAGCGTGAGATGGAGCGCCTGCGCTCCGCCGAACAGCTCGGGGCCGAGCGCGCGGGGCTCGCCGACCTCGAAGCACAGCAGGAAGCGGCACGCGAGCAGCGCGTGCGCTGGCAGGTCGAGGCGGCGCAGGTCGAGGCGCGCTTGGCCGCTGCCGCCGAGCGCGCCGGTCGCGCGAATACGGATGCGACGGCTTCCCGCGAACAGGCAGGGGCTCGCGCCGAGGAGATCGCCCGGATCGAGCGCGAGACGGCGGTGCTCACGACGCAACGCGCACAGTGGGCAGACACGCTGCAGGAGCGTCGCCTGGCACTGGTCGAGCTCGAGACCGCCGCCAGGGATGCCGAGGCGAATGTCGGCATGACCGACGCCGATCTCGGCCAGGCCGAGGGCGCCCTCGATCAGGCGCGGAAGGCGCTCGCCGCCCTGGGTGAGGAGGAGCACCGGCTGCAGCTCGAGCGCACCGAAGTCGAGGGGCGCAAGCGCGGGCTGGTGGAGCGCGTCGAAACCGAATGGCGCAAGCCGCTCGACAAGCTGCTCGCCGAAGCGCCCGAGGTCTCGGGAGACATCGAGTGGCTGCGGCAGGAGAACGACCGGCTGCGCGGCGCCATCGACGCCGTCGGGCCGGTCAACGCCCTGGCCGTCGAGGAGCACGCGGAAGAGACCAAGCGCCTCGAGTTTCTCCAGACGCAGCGCGACGATCTCGTGACCGCCCGCAATTCGCTGCAGCAGGCGGCGCGTGAGATCGATCAGACGGCGAAAGCGCTCTTCCTCGATTCGTTCGCCAAGGTCCGGGAGCATTTCCGCTCGGTGTTCCAGACGTTGTTCGGCGGCGGCGAATGCGATGTCCGTCTGGCGAACGAAGACGAGCCGCTGGAAAGCGAAATCGAGATCCATGCGGCGCCGCGGGGCAAACGGACACAGCGCATTCACCTGCTGTCCTCCGGCGAGCGCACCCTCGTCGCGGTCTCGCTGCTGTTCGCCATTTTCCTCGCCAAGCCGAGCCCGTTCTGCCTACTCGACGAGGTGGACGCCCCCCTGGACGACGCCAACGTCGGCCGCTACGTGCGCCTGCTGGCGGAGTTCAAGGATCAGACACAGTTCATCGTCATCACGCACAATCCGAGGACGATGCAGGCGGCCGATGCCGTCTACGGTGTCACGATGCAGGAGCCGGGTGTCTCGACGATCGTCGGGGTCCGCCTCGGCCAGATGGAACCTGTGTAGCGTCGATGCGGCGGTTCTTCTGGATCGTATTCCTGCCTGCTGGGTTGGCTGCGCAGCGGCCCGCGGTTTCTCCCGTACTGCCACAACTCTTGCAACGCGTGCAAGACACCACCGTGTCGGTTTGGCTCTTCGCCCGGCCGGGCGTCCCGCTCGACGCGCTCAGTGATCGCGTAACCGCCTCCGGCGCGCGGGTGCGCGTGCACAGCCGCTGGCTCAATGCCATCAGTGCCGATGTGCCCAGCGCCGCGCTCCGCATGCTGCTTCAGGATCGCGATTTGCGCCGTGTTCAGCCGCTGGGGCGATTCCGCGTGCCGGCCGATCGCCGCCGCGCCCTCGAGGTGCTGCGGTCGCCGACGGGCGGCGCGGACACCTGCCCGGCCGGCGGCGATCCCGTGTACGGTCCCTCCGACATGCCCTATCGGCGCCTGCATTTGCGGCCGCTTTCCGACCGCGGCCATCGCGGTGCCGGGGTGCGCGTCGGCATTCTCGACACCGGTTTCGACACGCAGAACCCCGCGTTCACCACCGTCACCGTCACCGCGCAGCACGACTTCGTGTTCAATGACAACGTCGTGCGCGACGAACCCGGCAAGGACGTCGCCGGCGCCCAGTTCCATGGGACGGCCGTCTGGTCGCTCTTTGCGGGTGACGTTCCGGGACGGCTGCGCGGCATCGCGCCGGACGCGACCTATCTGCTCGCCAAGACCGAGGACGTCAGAACCGAGACGCGCGTTGAAGAAGACAACTACGTCGCGGCGCTGGAGTGGGCCGATTCAATCGGGGTCGACATCGTCTCTTCGAGCCTCGCGTATCTCATCTTCGATAACGGGTTCAGCTACGCGCCATCCGACCTCAACGGCGACATCGCGGTGACCACCGTCGCGGTCGATGCGGCGGCTCGACGGGGGATCATCGTCGTGACCGCCGCCGGCAACGAAGGGCCGGGGTTCCGCACGGTCTGGACGCCGGGCGACGCCGATTCGGCACTCACCATCGGCGCCGAAGATTCACTCGGCGGCATCGCGTTCTTCTCGAGCCGCGGGCCGACCGCCGACGGCCGGCTCAAGCCTGACTTCACCGCCCCCGGCGTGGCCGTCTGCGTCGTTACCGGGCCCGGTGCGCTGTTGCGCGAAGCGGGCACGTCGTTCGCCACGCCGCTCACCGCCGCGGGCGTCACTCTCATGAAGGAGCTACTCCCGACGCTCGGACCGATCGCGATGCGCGACACGTTGCGCGCGTTCGCATCCCACCGCGCTTCACCCGATTCCACTTTCGGCTGGGGCAGCCCCGACTTCGCCGCATCGGCCGGGCTCGCCCCGCACCTCAATGCCCTCGCGCCCGTCGTCAGCCCGCTCACGACGATCACACCGACTTTTTCCTGGGATGCCGGAACGCTGTCCGGCTCGACGGTGACGTACCGGCTGCGGATCGCGCGCGACAGCTCGTTCGCGAATGTCGTCCTCGACACCGCGCTGGGGACCGCGCTGTCGTTCGACCTGACTCGCCCGCTGAAAGGCGCGTCCATCTTCTGGCGCGTGGACGGGCGGGCGGACACGGGCGACACCGCAAGCACGCCACGCGTTGGACCACTCCTGGTACCGCCGTGGGCGGTTCTGACCTCGCTCAGCGCACCGGGCGGTGCCGTCACCGACTCCGCCCAGCCGACCTTCACGTGGGACCCGGTGGCGGTGTCCTCACCGCCTGGTCCCTTCACGTATGACTTGCAGGTGCAGCGCATCGTGACGGGACTGTTCGACTTCGGCATCGCCGGCCTGCGGGATACGAGCTTCACCCTCCCGCAGCCGCTCGAGCGCAACACGGCGTATCGCTGGATCCTGGTCGTGCACGCCGGTTCCGATACCAGCATGATCAGGAGCCAGGGCTCGTTCCTCGTGGTGGACGGAGGGATGCCGACGTCGACGTTGCTGTATCAGAACTTCCCCAACCCCTTCCCCGCCGCCGGACGCGATTCTACGTGCCTGTGGTTCGACGTCGCCACGACCGGCATGGTGGAGCTCGATATTCTGGACCTGCGCGGCAACCACGTGCGGCACTTTATCCCCGGGCCCGATTTCCCGGCAATCCTGCCCGCGGGCCGCTACGGCCGCGGCTCGTCGGGGGGCGGGGGGGGCGGAGGGATCTGCGATCCGCGCCTGATGTGGGACGGCCGGGCTGATGACGGGCACCCGTTGCCCGCCGGCGTATATCTCGCCAAGCTCAAGGCGCCCGGGTTGCTGGTGTTCAAGCGAATCGTCTTCAGGGGAAGGTGAGTATGGAACTCGTCACCGTCGGCACCGGCACAGTCGCACCGTCGGCCCGTCGTACATGCCCCTGTCACTGGGTGGCGCGCGGCGATCTGCGCATGCTGCTCGACTGCGGCGCCGGCTCGCTGCACCGGCTGGCGGAGTTCGGGTTGCCGTGGCATCAGGTGACGCACGTCATCCTCACGCACTTCCATCCCGACCATTGGGGCGAGCTGCCGATGCTCGTGTACGCGCTCAAGTACACGACGGAGCCGCCGCGCCGCGAGCCGTTCGTGATCCTCGGCCCTCCCGGCGTCGTGCAGCTGCTGCGCACGCTGGCTGAGGGGTATGGTCACTGGCTGCTCGATCCTGGCTTCCCGATCGGCATTCTCGACGTGCGCGACGGCGAGCCGTTCCCGCTGAACGCCGATGTCAGCCTCGAGACCTTCCCGGTGCCGCATACGACCGAGAGCGTCGCACTCTCGCTGGTTGCGCCTGAGGGGCGCCTCGTGTACACCGGCGATACCGGGCCCAGCTCCGAGCTGGCCCGCTGGGCCGGCGGCTGCGACCTGCTGTTGGCGGAGTGCTCGCTGCCCGAGGCGAGAGCGATGGACACCCATCTCACTCCCGAACGTGCCGGGGAGCTGGCGAAAGAGGCGGCCGCGAAGCGCTTAGTCTTGACGCACTTCTATCCCCCTGTAGAAACTTCGGACCCGGCAAAGCTCGCCGGCACGCGCTTCGCCGGGCCGGTCACCGCCGCGAAAGACGGCGATCGCTTCACCATCGGAGATGGGAGACGCTAGTTGTGCTGATCGTGATGCGTCATGGCGCTACGCGCGACGAGGTCGAGAAGGTCATCTCTGTCATCGAGGAGATGGGCTATCAGGCGCAGCCCATGCCCGGGGTGCAACGCACCGCGGTCGGTCTCGTCGGCAACGATGGGCGCGTCGATGCCTCGCGCCTCGAAGGCTTGCCCGGCGTTCATGAGGTCATTCACGTCTCGCAGCCGTACAAACAGGTCAGCCGCGAGTGGAAGGCTGATCCAACGGTGGTCCGTCTGGCGGGTGGCGTGGCGTTCGGCGGCACCGAAGTCGTCGCGATCGCGGGGCCGTGCTCCGTGGAGAGCGAGCGGCAGATCGTCGAAGCAGCGCGACAGGTAAAAGAAGCGGGCGCGGTGGTGTTGCGCGGCGGCGCGTGGAAGCCTCGCAGCTCCCCCTACTCGTTCCAGGGATTGGGCAAGCCGGGTCTGCGGCTGCTGGCCAAGGCCCGCGAAGAAACGGGGTTGTTGATCTGCACCGAGGCGATGGACGAAACGGGGCTTGGCTGGGTCGCCGAGATGGCGGACATCGTGCAGATCGGTGCGCGCAACATGCAGAACTTCTCGCTCCTCAAGGTCGCCGGGCGCTGCGGCAAGCCGGTGCTGCTCAAGCGCGGCATCAGCGCGACAGTGCAGGAGCTGCTGCTGTCGGCGGAGTATTTATTGGCCGAAGGCAATCACGACGTGATTCTGTGTGAGCGCGGCGTGCGCGGCTTCGATCCCGCGACGCGCAATCTGTTCGATCTCACGGCGATTCCGGTCGTGCACAAGCTGTCGCACTTGCCGATCATCGCCGATCCGTCACACGGCACGGGCCTGCGCGACAAGGTGATCCCGATGGCGCGCGCGGCGGTCGCGGCCGGCGCTGACGGCATCATGGTGGAAGTGCACCCCAACCCCGAGGAAGCGCTGTCGGACGGCGCGCAGTCGCTGTTCCCCGATCAGTTCGCGCAGCTGATGCGCGAGGTCCGCATTATCGCCGAGGCCATAGGGCGACGGGTGGCGGAGCCGGCAGCGGTAGGGGCATGAAGGTTGGAATGTTGGAAGGTTGGACGGTTGGAATGCTGCTTTTCCTTCCAACCTTCCAACCTTCCAACCTTCCATCCCAGGATCCATTACCCATCCTCGACCGAGCCTCCGCATCCTTCGATACAGTCCGGACTCTCC